>NZ_JBEZEB010000046.1:0-73850 GCF_040648615.1 Catellatospora sp. NPDC049111
TATCGATGCCGCCACGCCGGGGCGCTGATCATCAACCCGAGCCGCCTCGGGCACACGCGGCCCTACCAGCGGCAACGCTTATCTTCCCGGCATTGCCGTTAAGGCTCCGGAAGTGCTGGCCGTCATTCGCGGCGCCGCCGGTGTCGGCAAGACGAACCCCGGAATCTGACACAAGTTCGTGTACGTCAACCCGCGATCGCCGCGCCACCTGACGGCAGCGGCCCGCCGGACACAGTGATCATCGTCGAGACCCAGCCAACCAGGCCAGGGCTCACGTCGTGTCCACGGGTGCAGCCGCCAGTACCCTTTCCGCACCTCCGTTCACGAATAGCGACGACCGCGCGGGCGAGACGACGACCTCACCCGACCTGTATGCGCCAAGAGAGTGGGCCAATCTCCGCGTTTAGTAACTGCTCGTGGCGCTGAGTGATCATGTGTTCGGCCGCGCTCGACGTGCAGGAGTACGCGCGGAGGCGACGATCTGGCCGATCGGGTTGGGGGCCGGGGCGCCGATGACGTAGGGCTTTGAAGCTCGTCTTCAGTACGGCTTTCGTTTGCTCGGCACGGGTACGGGCTCGGTTATGGGCCTGGAGTCAGTTTGGCTGCCTGTTCTTCAGTCGGCCTGACGTCCTCGGTCCAATTGATCGGGACCGTGAGGATGCCGACCTCGCCTTCGTAGCCCAGGTCGCCGAGGCCGTGCAGGCTGTGTGCGGCCACGGTGAGCGCGAGGCTACGCGTGCTCGTGTCCGGAGGCGTCGATCCCGGGTGGGTCCACCGCGACGCCATGAATCCCGGAGGTCACCGCGGGATCGAGGGCGCGTCCCAGTTCGCATGCCGGGCCATCGATCGCAGAGCCACCCGGGCCGGGGTCAGTCGCATGACGGTGTTGCGCAGTCCCATGGCTACGGGGTTCGCCAGCTGTTGGCCGATCCGGCCGATCTGCGCGGCGGCGCGGGCGACCCGTTGCGACCGGGGGCGGCGCTGCCGGTCGTATTCAGCCAGTGCGGCAGGGATGTCGTCATCGGGTCCGCACAGTGCGGCGACTACCACCGCGTCCTCGATGGCCTGGTTAGCCCCCTGCCCCAGGTTCGGCGTCATGGCGTGGGCGGCGTCGCCGAGCAGCGCCACGTTGCCGTGTACATAGGACGGCAGAGCAGTGGCGAGATGGCGCAGGTCGGTGCGGATCACCGTGGCCGGGTCGGTGGCATCGAGCAGGCCGGGCACGGGAGAGTGCCAGCCGCCGAACCGCGCCCGTACGGCCGCCATCTCGTCGTCGACGCGGAACCCGGCGGGGGCGTTGACCGCGGCGAACCAGTAGACCCGGCCGTCGCCGAGCGGGACGGTGCCGAACTCGGCACCGGGTCCCCAGCTGATCGCGGCCGCGCGTTCACCGGTCCAAGGTCCGGTGACGCCGAGCCATGCCGTCGAGCCGGAGTGGATCGGCCCCGGGTGGTCGGGCCACAGTTGTGCCCGTACCGCGCTGTCGATGCCGTCCGCGGCCACCACGAGCGCTGCCTGCGCGGTCACCGTCCTGCCCTCGTACTGGTAGGCGACGTGATGCCCGATGTCGGACTGTCGGCCGAGTCCCGTCACCTGCGCTCCGGTGACGATCGTCCCCGCTGGCAGCGCTGCCCGAAGGATCTCGTGCAGGGACGCCCGGTGGATGCCCACTGCGGCGGTGCCCAGCAGCCTGGTCATCGCGTCGGCGTCGATGCGCGAGATCCAGCGGCCCGACGAGGTACGCGTGCCGCCGGGCGCGTCGGCACGTCCTGCGGCCCGGACGGCGTCGCCGACCCCGAGCGCGTCGAGCCCGCGCAGGCCGTTGGCCATCAGGGTCAGGCCCGCGCCGACCTCGCCGAAGTCGGCCGCACGCTCCAGCACGGTGACCTGCCAGCCGCGTCGGTGCAGTCCGACGGCCGCGCACAGCCCGCCGATGCCCGCGCCGATGACGATCGCGTCCATGCCACTCCTCTTCTACATCTGTAGAAAGGGCATACTACAGGCGTAGAAAGCGAGGGTCCACGTGGTCACCCGGTACGCCGTCATCACCGACGCCGCCATCGCACTCGTTGCCGAGCAGGGCATGCGCGGCCTGACCCACCGGGCGGTCGACGCGCGCGCCGCACTGCCGACGGGCACGACCTCCGCGTACTACCGGACCCGCAAGGCCCTGATCGAGGCACTCGTGCAGCGGCTCGCCGACCTCGACGCGGCCGACCTCGCGGCCGGGAGCTTGCCGAGCGACGACGTACCGGCGTACGCCCCGGAACTGGGCGAGGCGGACCTGGACGGGATCGCGGCCGCGACCGGCGCGCTGCTGGACCGGTGGCTCACCGACGGGCGCAGCCGTGCCCTGGCCCGGTACGCTTGCGTGCTCGAAGCGACCCACCATCCGGAGCTGCGTGACATCCTCGGCCACGGCACCGCGTCGCGGGTGCAGGCGCGCGCGATGCTGGCCGCCGCAGGTTCCGCCGACCCGGATCGCGCGGGCGACCATTTCGTGGCCTGTGTGGACGGACTGCTGTTCGACCGCCTCGCCGGGGCCGGCGCGCTGACGGCCCCGCCGCCAGGCACCCCCGACAGCCGCGCCGACCTCACCACCGCCGTACGAGCCCTCCTCCACGCCCTCACCGCCCACCCCTCCCGCAACCAGCGCTGACGCGAGCGACGCGCAACGCACGGTTAAGAAGGTGCCCTTCCTCTACTCATACCGATAAGAAGGTGCCCTTCCTTCGTTGAGGGCGGCGGGGCGGGCGGGGGATCGGTACGATGCGCGCCGTGATCTCGATCCGGCCGCTGGACCGCATCCGTGTTCTGCTCGTGCTGACTCTGGCGGCGATGCTGGCGGTCCAGCTTCTCGCTGATGGCGTGCTCGCGGGCAGCCTGTGGGAAGGGCCGTTGCGGGCGGCCGCGCCGCTGGGCGGACTCGGCGTGCTGGTCTACATGTTCGTCCGCCGTTCCGGGAGCGCCGCGGCGTTCACCGTGACGGGGCGGGCGTTCGTCACGCCGTCGCACTTGTCGCGGCTGATGGGCTTCGGGCTGCTGCTCTTGTCGGGTCGCACCGCCTTCGGTGAGTGGGACGGTCACGGACCCGGCACCACGCTGCTGATCACGATATCCGTCGTGTGTGCCACGGCGGTCGCGGTGCTGATCTGGCGCGGCTCGCCCGCGCTGGAACTGCGTGCCGAAGGCATCAGGCTGACCGGGCCCGGTGGCGCGGACATCCCCTGGGAGTCGCTGACTCCCGGACTCCCGCGCCGTCCGAAGCCGTCGAGCTGGAGCCTCGCGCTGACCGTCGCCCGGCCCGACCTCCTGCCCGAGCGTATGCGCGGCCGAGCCTTTCTGCCGCTCGGCTGGGACACCCACCCGCATCTCGTGGTGGACGCGATCAGGTGGTACGTCGACCACCCCGAGGACCGTGCCCGCATCGGCACCCAGGCCGAACACGACCGGCTCGTATCGGCGCTCGACCGGGTGTGACGCCTTCTGTGGCCGTGACGCCGACGTGAAGAACCGCCTGCCCGCCGGTCGATCGGCGGGCAGGCGGTTCACCGGATGCGGGTCAGGCCGCGCCGAAGGTGACGGTCAGGGTGGGCTTGTCGGTGTACGCCTGGCTGTGCCCTCGGTGGCGTCGCGGATCAGCGGGCCGTGGTTGCCGTCGAGTCCTACGGTACGAGTCCGCCGAGCTGACCGGTGTACGCGAACTGTTCGAGCTGCTCCAGCATGGGGGATCGTGGGGCGTCGGTAGGACGGTGCGGCAGGCCCAGCACTATGGCCAGAGCGAGCTCCGGTTCACCACGCAGTCTGTGGTTGACGGCGCGTAGAAGCGCATCGCGGCGGGCAAGGTCGTCGGGGCTCAACCCTTTGCCGGACAACGCTCCCCGCAACGCGAGCGTTACCAGGAGTGCCTGAATTCGGGCTGTCGCCGACGTCTTCTTCACTTGAACGGGCCGTGGGAGCGCCCGAACAGCGGGCCGCCGTTCGGGCGGCTCTGGTGGCGGCGAACCGATGCCCGGTGCGGCCTGCCGTAGTTTCTGCAACATGTTCTCGATGTCGGATTCGGCTTGCTTGCGGTCCAGGCGCACCGACTGCCGGACCGACAGCGCTGAGATGTCCGGCGGCAGCTCGGCGGCTCTTGGCAAGGTGGCGCCGTCGACCAGGACAGGTATAACCGGAATGCCGGCAACCAGCGACTCGCCGACTTCGCGCCGAACCCAGTCGCCAACCTGGTCGATCTTGCGATTGCCGGTGTCGTCGGTGATGGAGAGCCACTGCCTACCGATCACCACCAGTACAGCGCACGCGGTGCGCAAGCCCGTCTGCAACTCGTGGGTGAACTCGTAGCCGGAGCGTATGGACCGACTGGACCGAAAGACGTTCTCGTCGCCATACTCCACCTTCAACACCATGTCCAAGGCGACCGCGGCCCATTCGCCGTCGCCGTTGCGGAAGCTGATGAACACCGCGTGACGGTGTGGGTTGTCCTCAGACTTCTGCACGTCCGCATCTCCTACGTACTCATGTCGCTGGTGCGAAGGCTCCCGGTGGCACCGTCGGGGACGGTTCGCGGCGGCGGTTGGGGTCAGTGCGCGGCTACGGGTAGGAGGGGCCGCTCAGGGCCTGTAGCAGTTGCGGCATGAGTTCTTGCACGCAGTTGCGATGCTGCCACCTGGCCACGGCACGGGTATAGGCGTGCAGGTCTGAGCGCACCGTCGCGGAGTCAACCCGGCGGACGTCGGGCAGCACCGAGTGCATCAAGTCACATGAGCGGGCGACGTCTACGTCGGTGTAGGCGAGGGCCCGGCGCACCTCGAAACGGGCACGAGCACGGTGCGATGTCGCGGGGATGGCGGGCACGTGACGATCGAGCAGGTCGACTGCCTGGTCAGCGTTGCCCAGGTCGTACTGGCACCAGCCGGTGACGATCGGCAGGAGGTCACCGGAGTTGCCCGGCCCGAGCCCCGAGGTGTCGGCCGCGTTATCCATATCGCTGATATCGGCTGCCCGGCCGATGGCCCGACGGTAGCCGCGAAGGTCGCCCATGGCGGCGTACGCCTGTGCCTCACGCTGCGCAGCCAGCCGCCGAATTCCCGGACTGACGGTGGGCCGCTCGGCCACGGTCGCGGCCAACCGCTGGGCGAGCTGAGCGTCGCCGCAATAGAGTGCCACCAGCGCGCGCCGCACGTAGGCATACGCGACCATGTGGGTGTCACCCGCCGCGTCGGATAGTTCGACGGCGAGTTTGGTCCACCACAGACTGGCCCGGTCGTCACCGCACTCCTGAGCGAGCCATCCGCACAGCTCGGCGGAGCGTGAGCCGAGTTTGAGCAGGCTCGCCCGGTCGGTGCGGGAGTTTCGCGCCGCGTCTCGGGCGTGCCCGACCAAGGCCACGGCGAGTGGGAACACGGCACCGGACGCAGCGCTGCGCGCCATCGCCCGGACAGCCCCGAGTATCGGCGCCAGCATGGCACCGGCAGGCTCGGCGCTGGGCGGCGATGGCCGCCAACGGAACATGCCGGGCTCATCCCGGCTGTCAAGGCGAGGTTGCCCAGGTGCTAGGAACTGGCCGCCGCCGTCGGGGTCGAAGCGGATCAGCCAGGGGCCGTCGGCGGTGTGCAGACCGGACCAGCCGTCGTCCCGGCCGGTGTCCCCGAGATCCGGCACGCTGACGAGCGATGCCAGAGCTCCGTCGCGGGCGAAGAAGCTGTCGCAACGGCGAGCGAAGTCGGCAGTGGGGGCCTTCTCTCCGCGTTCGATTTTGCTTAGGTGACTTTTGCTGTAGTTCACGCGACCGGCCAGGTCGGTTAGGGACAGTCCGGCAAGCAGCCGCAAGCGACGCAACTCGGTGCCGAACAAGCTGGCGCGCAAGGTGTCCTCCTCCAACGGCGTTTCCGGTGTCCTTGGCGAGAGGGTAGCTGAAAACCGTGGTGGGAAACGATCGGCGGCCGCCATTGTGGAGTGTGCCGGTAGCGAGGCGCAGGTGTCGAAGGGTGTTCGGACGAGTGGCGATCGATCGTTCAGCCGGTCACCGGGCACCCGGTTCGCAGTCGAGGAACGGCTGGGCCCATGTCGGTGCCTCCGCTGCACGGGTGCCGTCGGCCGCTGTTCCGGTAGCGGACTACGGCCTGTTGTCCGCTGGTGTGGTTGCACTCCGTCCAAGAATGCTGCCACACAGTGACATTTGCAGGGGGAGCGTGGATGACCACATCGCATGGTGCGTCAGAGCGACTGAGTGACAGCGGGCGCCGAGCCCACAAGGCCAGCATCGCGCAGGCCAAAGCATTGGCCAAGGAACTCACCCACCAGTCGTCTGCGTTGTATGAGACCGCGTTGCAGAAGCGGCCAGGGCGGCAGCATCCGCTGGCCGCTGCGGCGCTGAGGCGTTTTGAGGACGCCTGCCGGCGGGTGGCCGGCGAGCTCGCCGACCTCGCCGCGCAAAAGCCCGGCCAGAGCAAGTACCTGCGGCCCATGCTCTTCGGCGAGTCTGGGGTCGGAAAGAGCACCCTGCATGCGGCATTGCTGGGCGAAAGCGGGGCCGGGATCTCCCCCGACGGCAGCCTCAATTTCACCAAGGAGCCGCACGCGGTCAACTGGGCGGGCTGTCTCATCAGCGACGTGCCCGGATTCAACGGCGCGGATACCGGCGAGGTCGACCCGCAGCGACTGCACCGACTGACACTGGCCGAACTGAAGAACGCCGATCTGGTCCTGCTGTGCTTTCGTGACCGCAACCAGAAGGAGTCGGAGTTCCGCGAGATCGCCGAGGAAGTGATCAGCAAGGGAAAACCTGCGGTGGCGCTGCTCAACGTTGCGGCGAGCATGTGGCGGCGCCCATACGAGCAGTTTTGCTCCACCAACGCCGAGCGTCGGGAGCTCTCGGACGACGTACTCAAGCAGGCGCACCGCATCCGCAGCCAGCTGGCGTTCTACGGATTGCCCGATGTGCCGATCATCGCGGTGCAGGCGCAGCTGGCCGCATTCGCACGCTGCCGGCCCTACAAAGGGCAGGACCCCGTCTCCCAACACAAGATCATTACTGCGCATGGTGTCGACCGCGTGATGGAGTGGTCGAACCTGCCGGTTCTGATGGAGTTGCTGGAGGAGACGATCGGCAACCACGGTGTCGATCTGCGGCTTGGCTCCTACCGGCGGACCATCGCCGCTGAGCTGGCGGGGCACTGTGCTTCGCTCGACGGCACGGCATACGATCTGGCCGACACCGCAAACGGAGTCGCCAACGGGCTGAACCGGCGGCTGGCCGTCACCGGGACCCCCATCGCGGTGGAGCCGGACTTCAGCGGCCTGAAAGTCGGGGCCGCAGAACTCGCCGACCTCACGCAGGCCTATCAACTCACCAGGCTGGAGATCGAGCGGCTGCGGCAGCTGGGTCACCCGGTGCCTGTCGTGGCTCGCGGCACCGCGCTCACCTTCGCCGATCTGGTCATCGAGGCGGAACTGGCGCCGCTGCAGCGCCGTGCGCTCGACAATGTCGACCGGTTCGTCAACGAGACGATGACCCTGCACCGCAAACACAGCGAGGACGAGGTACGCGCGGCCGTGTTCGAGGGCGTCGACATGGATGCCGCGACACGGCGGGCATACGGCCGGTTTCTTGGTCATCTGGAGGAGCATCTCGACAGCATTACCGTGCGGCTGCCCGAGTTCGGCGCCGCAGGCCCGGTGGGTCTCGGCCCCGCCACCGGGCGCGACGGGCGCGCGCGCCGAGTGCTGGGGCGCCTCGTGCCACTGGCCGGCGGTATTGCCGCGGTCGCCTTCTGGAATCCGCTTGGCTGGGCAGCGGCGCTAATCGGCGTGGGAGCCTCACTGCTCGGCAGGGTCCTGATCTGGTGGAGCCAGCGTGCGCGTGAAGAGTCGCGCAACAAGCTGCGAACTTCGCTGCGCCAGGCTGTGACGACGTATTTCACCGACCAGCGAGCCGACATGGTCCGCCATGCCGAGCTCACCATGGCCGCCGCGCTGGCGGCAACCAGCGAGATCGTTCAAGCGGCCCGCGGCTTGCGCGAGGCGGAGCGCCGTACCCGGTGGCACGTAGCCGGCTTGCAGGAGATCATCGACGGCATCGGCACCCCGCCGTCCGGCCCGGCGATCATTGCCGAGGCTGCCCGCACGGTGCTGCAGCGACGCGCCGGCAATGACCCGGAAGCGGCCTACCAGGTATTTCTCGGTGAGAGCTGGTGTACCGACCCGTACGGGCTGCGCGGCCACGGCCAGCAGTTCGCGCCCGAAAAGGAATGTCCGATCGCGCCGGAAGACCTGGTCACCGGTCCTCGACTGCGCTGGAAGTTGCATGAGCTCGCGCAGCATCCGCAGCCCGGCTCCGGCCGTGCCTGGCTCGACGAGGCGACCAAGGCACTGCGTCACGACCGGGATGCCCGTCCACTGCTGCGGGAACTCGCACATCTCGCACGCCGGACCGACCCGGAGATCATGATCTGTGGCAACTACGACGGCGGCAAAACCACGCTGATCAAACGTCTGCTGCGCGACCGCGGACTGCCCATCCCCGCTTCGCTCATGTCGGGGGTCGGCCCCAGCACCAACCGGGCCGACGCGTATGAGTGGGAAGGCTACAGCCTGGTAGACACGCCAGGCTTCGACAGCGGCGTGCCGGAGCACACCGCAGGCGCGCTCGCAGCCGCACCCACGGCTGCGGTGGTTTGCTACCTGTTCAACCCCGACCTCGGCGGAGGCACTCGAAAAGACCTGCGTGCACTGCTCACCGGGGACACCGCGCGGGGACAGGTCGCCAAGATCGACCGGACCGTCTTTGTGATCAACCGCAGCGACCTGCATGGCGTCGATCCCCGCTCCGACCCGGGCGAATTCGCGCGCTGCTGCCGCACGAAGGAGGAGGAACTCGTCAAGGTGATCAACGAGATCGCCGGTGACCATCGCATCGACGAGCGCAGCGTCGTCAGCATCGCCACCCACGCCCGTTGGACCCGTGGTGAGCCGCGCGCCTGGGACGGCATGGCAGACTTCGCTGCAGCGCTGAAGTCGGCACGGCCGATGCTCGCAGCCCACGCGGCCGACATCTCGGTACTGCACCGCGGGGTGCTCGGCTTCGGCCAACTCGTCGAGAAGTGCGACGCCGAGATCGCCAACGCCGAAGGCGCGGCTGCCCGCCGCGCGCGTACGGTCGTCGACATTGAGAGGCTCTGCGAGTCGGCGCTCATTCTCAACGCCGCACAACGGGAGGCGCTGAGCCGACTCGTGCACCAATACCTCGAAGACAGCCTCGCCCAGATCCGCGATGCGGTCAGCGACGACGAGCGCCGTGCCCGCGTGCACACCCTCGAAAGGTTCGGCCAGGACCGGGCACTGCTGGACCAGATCGACGCATGGCGACTGGAGACCGTCCGGCGCGCCCGCGAGTGGTGTGAACGGGCGGCGCAGGACTGGTCCGGCAGGGATCCGGGCAGGACGACGCCGGCCGACGACGTTCTGGTGACGCTGCGTCACCTACGGGGAAAGAAGATCTTCAGCATCGGTGACGGCGGGGCGGTCGCCTCCGGCACGCTGCGCGGTCTCGCTGCTTTGTTCGGTGAGGCGGCCACCAAAATCGGCACCTTGGCTCGATTCGGCGGCCGAGTGGCGCCTGGCATCGCCATCGGCACCGCCGTCCTCGACATCTTCCTCGACCGGCGCGATGAACGACTGGAACAACAGCGCCATCACCAGCACATCGCTGACCTACACAGGGCCGGCGACCGGTACGCGGCCGTGGTGCTCGACAACGACCAGGTGCTCCCGGTGCTGGCAGAGGCACGCCAGCGCCTGGCACAGAACATCCAGGCCGTCCAGCGGCGGCAACAGGCCATGGCCGGCCCGATCGGCGAGCTGGCTGACCGCCGCGCGATCTACCAGCGACTGTGCGACACCGCACAGGGCACTCTCGAAAGGCGGCACCCATGACGACATGGCATGACTGGGCGGAAAAGATCGACGAGCAGATCTGGCACATCGAGGGCGAACCACACGTTCAGCAGCTTCGCGACCTGTGGCATGCCTTCAACACCGATCCCCGCACCAAGATCACAATGTGGGGTGTTTTCAACAGCGGCAAGTCCAGCCTCATCCGGCGGCTGCTGGCCGAAGACGGCACCCCCGTGCCCGAATCGGTACGCGCCGGAGCCGACCGCACCCAATACGAAACACACGTTGTGGCCTCCGGCGACGTCGACTACATCGACACCCCCGGCCTCGACAGTGGTGCCCCCGAGCACGATCGCCGCGCGGACGCCGCCGCCGCGCTGACCGACGTGCTCGTGGTGGTGACCACACCATTGCTGCGGCAAGCCGAAGTCCGCAGGATCACCAGAATGCTCACCCGATCCGGCCACCGATATCCCGACGGCAGCCTGCACATCGTCGTCAATCAGCTGGACGAGGCAGGCGTGGATCCACGCTCCGATCTAGCCGCCTACCAGGAGCTCAAGGAAACCAAACGGCAAACCGTCGTCAACGCCCTACGCGCGGCCGGCATCAGCGAAGCCTTGCCACCGGTGCACACCGTGTGCGCCGACGCGTGGCGCATCAACTCACGCCGAGCCAGCCCGGTCGCCGCCAACTACGACGCCAGCCGCAGCTTCGACTCCATCACCGAGTTCGTCGCAGCGCTGCACGCCGGCATCCACCACCGGACACCGCTGCGCCACGCCAGCGCCGTGCGGCATTGGACTCGGGCGGCCCAGGACGCGATCGACAGCGCCGAGTCCCAGCTCGCCGCTCAACGCGAACTGCTGGAGTCAGCCGACGACGCACGCCGGCGCATCGGTGTATGGCGCGAAAAGCTCACCGCGGTCGCGGCAGCCTGCGAGGCACGCCTGCGAACCATCGTGCACCGAGAACTGCGCGCGGTGATGCTCGCCGCCGAACGACCGTCATCGGACTCGGACGGCGCCCGCCTGCAGACTGCCCTCACCACATGGCACACCCAGTCCCTGCACGAACTCGCGCAGCTGGCCAGCCAGTTCGACGCCGACACCGACTTCGGCTCCGCCGGGCGCGGCTCGGTTTCGGATTCGCTCGCCGGCACACTCGACAGCGTCCGATCACTAGGCGCCGCACCGCGCGCAGACCTGAGCTCGCCGATGAGCTCACCCACGATCACACGCCTGGTCACCCTCAGCGACGCGGCCGGACCGGCACTGCGCAAATCCTTCGAGAGCAGCTTCGGCTTCACCGTCGACCGAGCGGCGTCCCTGATCGCCGGGTACGACGAGGCAGTCGGTCACATCGCGACCGACCAGCGGTCGGGTGTGTTCGCCATCCTCAACCGAGCCTCCACCTCCGGCATGCCCCAGTTCGACCGCGAGCGCCTGATGAGCATTCCTGGCACCGGTCCGCTCATGGCCTACCTGGAACGCAACCCGGAGCTGGGCGACCCCGACAATGCTGCCAAGATCGCCCGCCGACTCAAGCTGACCAACAGGGCCGCGGCCGCCGCGCCCATCGTCGTCGGCGGCATCGTCGAAGTCGCCCGGATCATGTCGGAGAACGCCCACGCACAGCGGACCGTACAGGCCAACGCCGAACGGGACCGCATGCTTGCCCAGCTCGTCGACGACGTCGTCGCGGCCGAGACCGGAGCCGCCGGCAGCACCTCGCCCTGGATCACGGCGCTCAACCAAGTCCGTGCCGCGCTCGACACGCACACCGCCTCAGACGACGACCGCAAGAAGACCGCCGCGCGGATTCAGGTGCTCCTCGCCGCGGCCGAAGCGCTGTCCCGCCTGCTGGCCCAACCGCCGCGGTAAGCGGCAAGAACGTGCGTCACGTGCCCCGACTTCGCCGAGCCGGGGCACCCCACACACGAGACGACGGTGACCATATGGCCAAGAAACTGACCTTCGAGATGCTCACCGACCAAGAGAAGATCGCCGTCGTACAGCACCTGCAGCGCCTTCGCAACCACAAGTCAATCATGTTCGAAGACCGGGTGTCGTCCGTCCGCGGCCCGTTCGGAAAACTTTTCTACCTGCTATTCGCCGAGGTGGCAGTGCCCGGCGAACGCCGAGAACTCGCCGAATATCGCGAGCTCATGGACGGCCTGAAGGCCAAGTACGAATGTGCCGAATTCGACTTCTCGTCATTTCCGTGAGGCGGCTATCATGAGCGAACTATGCCCCAACTGCAAAGAACCCACCCTCGACCTCTTCGACAAGTCGGTGACCCTCAAGACGTTCAAATGCTCGCGCACAGAATGTGGCCACGTCATCCAATTCCTGAAGGGCACCGGCGGCTGGGAGCTGGTGGCAGCAGGCCTCGGTTCGGCGGGTGCACTCGCCGCGATCCTCGAATTCTTCGACGTGCCTGACATCGACCACCTCCTCCAAGCCTTGGACCTGTGAGCCGACCACGGGACGGGTGGCCGGCAGGCCGCGACTTGAGGCCCGGCGATGGGTCATCGCAAACCGGAACCGGCATCGCTGTGACGGCGGCCCGCACACCGCCTTTAACGGAGATAGGACGCGGCAGACGCTCTTGCGGAGCTCGGCCGCCTCGAAGAGCGGTGGACCTCAAGCAGATTCGCGGGGGATGAGTTCGGTGGGCAGGATGAGGGAGTCGACCTGGTCGGCGCCGTCGATCAGTTCCAGCAGGAGGCGGACGGTCTCCGTGGCGACCTGTTCCAGCGGCTGGCGGACCGTGGTCAGCTTCGGGTGGGTGGAGCCGGCGATGGCGGAGTCGTCGAAGCCGCCGACGGCGACGTCCTCGGGGACGCGGCGGCCGCGTTCGCGCAGGACGGCCAGGGCCCCGGCGGCCATCAGGTCGGAGCCGACGAAGACGGCGTCGAGGTCCGGCACCCGGTCGAGCAGTTCGCGCATGGCGGCCTCGCCGCTGTGGCGCGAGTAGTCGCCGTGCGCGATCAGCTTCTTGACCGCCTTGCGCCCGAGCACGTCGCAGAAGCCTTCGAGCCGGTTGAGCCCGCCGGGGGTGTCCAGCGGCCCAGTGATCGTGGCGATCTTCTTACGCCCCTGGTCGACGAGGTACTGCGCCATCTGGCGGGCACCCTCGCGGTCGTCGGCGGCGGCGTACGGGATCACGCCCTCGCGGCCGAGGACCGCGCCGCAGGCCACGGCCGGGATGGACAGGCCTTCGAGTTCGCCGAGCAGCGGGTCGCCGGAGTGCGCCGACAGCAGCAGCACCCCGTCGGCGTGGCCGCCGCGCAGGTAGCGCACGACGCGCTCGCGGTCGCCGTCGTCCCCGGCGACCATCATCACCAGGGCCACGTCGCGCTGGGCCAGCCGCCGGGTCGCCACCCGCAGCAGGACGCTGAAGTTCGGGTCCTCGAACAGCTTCTCCTGCGGCTCGCTCAGCACCATGACCACGGTGCCGGTGCGCTGGGTGACCAGGCTGCGCGCGGCGCGGTTGACGACGTACCCGGTCTCGGCGACGGCGCGGCGGACGGCGGCGAGCGCGGCGGTGCTCACGTACGGGTCGCCGTTGAGGGCACGGGACACCGTGCCCCGGGAGACTCCCGAGGCACGGGCCACGTCGTGGATCGTGGGACGCCGCTTGTTGGTCACAGGCATCAGGATTTCACAGACCCGCCGGACAGGTCCGTTCGCCAGTACCTCTGCATGGTCAGGAACAGCGCGATCAGGGGGATGATCGACAGCAGGGCGCCGGTGATGACGAGGTTGTACAGGGCGGGCTGGTTGGCCCCGGTGGCCAGCAGCGTGTACAGGCCGACGGTGAGCGGGAAGCGCTCGTCGTCGGCGAGCATGATGAACGGCAGCAGGAAGTTGTTCCAGATCGCCACGAACTGGAACAGGAAGATCGTCACCATGCCGGGCAGCATCAGCGGCACCGCCACCACCCGCAGCAGCCGGTGCTCGCCCGCTCCGTCGATGCGCCCGGCTTCCAGCAGCGCGTCCGGAATCGCCGCGGCGGCGTAGATGCGGGCCAGGTAGATGCTGTACGGGTGCAGGATGCTGGGCAGCAGCACCGCCCAGTACGTGTTGGCGAGCCCGGCCTTGGCCAGCAGCAGGTACTGCGGCACGGCGAGCACCACGGCAGGGACCAGGATGCCGCCGATCAGCACCGTGAAGATCGCGTCACGACCGAAGAACCGGAACTTCGCCAGGGCGTAGCCGGCCAGCACCGACACGGCCGTGGACAGCAGCGCACCGACGCCGGCGTACAGCGCGGTGTTGGCCATCCACTGCCAGAAGATCCCGTCCCGGTACGCCGACAGGTCGGCGATGTTGTCGAACAGGCCGGTGCCCGGGGCGAACGCGTTGGTGGTGAACAGCTCCCCGCGCGTCTTGGTCGACGCGGCGAGCACCCAGCACACCGGCAGCAGGCAGTACAGCGCCCCGAGCAGCAGCACCGCGGTCGGCGCGAGCCCGAGCGGTCGGCGTACCCCTTTGGTGGTCATCGTTCCTCCCCGAAGGCCTGGCGGCGGACCAGGCGCATGAACAGCAGTGACGGCACCACGGAGATCGCGGCGATGACCAGCGAGGTGGCGGCGGCGCTGTAGAGGTCGCCGGTGACGAACGCGTCGCGGTACACCTTCATCAGCGGGCTCCAGGTGGAGCTGACCGCGTTGGAGATGGGCCGCAGCGTCATCGGCTCGGTGAACACCTGGATCGTCGCGATGATGGAGAACACCGTGGTCAGCACCAGCGCGGGGGCCAGGATCGGCACCTTGACCCGCAGCGCGATGGCCAGCTCGCCCGCGCCGTCGATGCGGGCGGCCTCGTAGTAGTCGCGGGGGATGGCCCGCAACTGGGTGTACAGGACCAGCATGTTGAAGCCGGTGCCGCCCCAGATCGCCACGTTGACCATGGAGAACATGACCGTGCTCGGGCTGAGCAGGTCCACGCCCTCGATCCCGAGCGCTCGCAGCGTGGCGTGGATCGGGCTCAGGCTCGGCAGGTAGAGAAAGCCCCAGAGCAGGGTGGCCACCACGCCCGGCACCGCGTACGGCAGGAAGATCGCGATGCGGGAGAAGCGGGCCAGCCGCACCCGTGCCGAGTCCAGCAGCAGCGCGAACAGCAGGGCCAGCCCGAGCATCAGGACCAGGACCAGGGTGGCGTATCCGAGCACGCGCAGCCAGCCCGCCCAGAACTCCCCGTCGGCCACGGCCGTGCGGTAGTTGTCGAGGCCGACGAAGATCTCGGTGCGCGACTTGCGGCCCAGGCCCAGCCCGGAGAACTTGACCTGGCGCAGGCTCAGGTAGGCGGTGTACCCGATCGGCGCGGCGATGAACAGGGTGAACAGCACCACCGCGGGGAGCAGGTAGAGGTAGGGGGTGGCGCCCGCGCGATGTGCGCGGGCGCCCCGGTGTGCCTTGGTCATTCGCTCAGCTCGCCAGCGTGAAGCCGGACTTCTTCATGTCGGCGACGGTCGCGTCGTGCATCGCGCCCAGCGCGTCCGTGAAGGAGGACTTGTTCTGCAGCGCCTTGTCGAAGGCGTCCTTGTACGCGCTGTACGCCACGTTCACGTTGGGGCCGAAGGTGAAGCCCCGCGCGGTGCCGGCGATGGCGGTCGCCTGCTGCCAGAAGTCGGCCTGGTTGGCGAAGTACTCCGGCGCGGTGGTCATCAGGGACTGGCCGCTCTTGGCCGCCGGGTAGATGGCGGCCTCCTTGATGAGCAGGTCGAGGGCCTTGGCGTCGGTGTTCAGCCAGGACGCGAACTGCGTGGCGGCCTTCTTGTGCTTGCTGCCTTCGGCGATCGCGATCGACGAGCCGCCCCAGAAGCCGGAGTAGTTCTCCCCGGCGCTCCACTGCGGCAGCGGTGCGATGGCCCACTTGCCCTTGCCGTCGGGGGCGTTGCTGGTCAGCACACCGGGTGCCCAGACCGCGGACGCCCAGCTCAGGATCTTGCCGCCGTTGAGCGCCGCGTTCCACTCCGGCGTCCACGGGGCCTGCGTGTCGACGACGCCGTCGGAGGCCAGGCCGCCCCAGAAGTCGGCGACCTTCTTCGTCGCGTCGTCGTTGATGCCGACCTTCCAGGCCTCGCCGGTGATGGACCACCATTTGCCGCCGGCCTGCTGGGCGAGCCCGGCGAACCAGCCCGGGTCCTTGCTGGAGAAGCCGCCCAGGTAGACCGTCTTGTCCTTGGCGTGCACGGTGCGGGCCGCGGCCGCGTACTCGTCCCAGGTCTTCGGGACCGCGATGCCGTACTTGGTGAACAGGTCGGTGCGGTAGTAGAGCATCATCGGGCCGCTGTCCTGCGGCAGGCCGTAGACGCCGTCGGTGCCCAGGGTCACCAGGTTCCAGATGCCGTCGGAGAACTGGCCGCGCACGGCCTCGACCTCGCCCTTGATGTCGGCGACGGCCTCGGCGGCCACGAACGACGGCAGCATCTGGTACTCGGCCTGCACCAGGTCGGGTGCGGTGCCGGCCTTGGCCGCGGTCAGGAACTTCGCCGCCGCCTCGTCGCCGCCCGCCTGCTTGCTGACGGTGACCTTGATGTCGGGGTGCGCCGCGTTCCACACCGCCGCGATCTTGTCCATGTTGGGGGCCCAGGTCCAGAACGTCAGCTCGACCGGGCCGGTCTCCTGCGGGGTCTCCTCCTGCCCGCCGCTCGAACAGCCCGCTGCCAGGGCGCCGACCAGCACTGCGGACATCACCAACCTGAGCCGCTTCGTACGCATAGGTCCTCCGTCAAAGGCGAATTCTCTGTGAACGTTCACAGTGCGGCACAGTCTGCGCGCCACGTATCCGGCCCGTCAAGACCCCGTGTCCGAGGCGTTACACGCTCGGCCCCACCCCCTCCTGTCGCAACTCTTAAAGACTTGGCCCGTCAGAGATCCGCCTTTGCCGCAAGTCTTTAAGAGTTGCGGCGGGGGAGGGGCGACGGGCGGGCGATGATCGCCCGGGTCTTTGCGTGGGGCGGGGGGTCCGTTACTGTGCACGTTCACAGACGTGCCGTGGTTGTCAGGGGGAAGTGGTGTCCGAGAGCGAACATGTGGTGCCGCGGTTGCGCGGGCTGGCCTTCGGTGGCGACTACAACCCGGAGCAGTGGCCCCGCGAGGTGCAGGAAGCCGACGTCGCGCTGATGCGGCAGGCCGGGGTCAACCTGGTCAGCCTCGGCATCTTCGCGTGGGCGCTGCTGGAACCGGAACAGGGCCGCTACGACTTCGGCTGGCTCGACGAGATCATCGACCGGCTGCACGCGGGCGGGGTCAGCGTCGACCTCGCCACGCCCAGCGCCGCCCCGCCCGCCTGGTTCGCCCGCAGGTACCCGCACACGCTGCCGGTCAACCGCGACGGCGTGCGTTTCGGCTTCGGCAGCCGCGAGACCGCCTGCCCCAGCTCGCCCGAGTACCGGCACGCCACCGTGGAACTGGCCCACCGGCTCGCCGAGCACTACCGCGACCACCCGGGCGTGGTCATGTGGCACGTGCACAACGAGTACGGCGCGCCGCTCGGCGAGTGCTACTGCGAGACCAGCGTCCAGGCGTTCCGGGACTGGCTGCGCGAGACCTATCACGACCTCGACGCGCTCAACGCCGCCTGGGGCACCGCGTTCTGGAGCCAGCGCTACGGCGACTGGGACGAGATCGACGCCCCGCGCGCCAACCACACCGTGGTCAACCCGGCGCAGCGGCTCGACTTCGCCCGGTTCAGCTCCGCCGAGAACCTGGCCTGCTTCACCGCGCAGCGCGACGTGATCCGCGCGGCCACCCCGGACCTGCCGGTCACCACCAACTTCATGGTCACCAACTGCAAGTCGATGGACCTGTGGCGCTGGGCGCCGGAGGTCGATGTCGTCTCCAACGACCACTACCTCAACGCCGAGCAGCCCGACAACCACATCGACCTGGCCATGGCCGCCGACCTGAGCCGCTCGCTGGGCGGCGGCCGGCCGTGGCTGCTGATGGAGCACTCGACCGGCGCGGTCAGCTGGCAGCCCCGCAACATCGCCAAACGGCCGGGGGAGATGCGCCGCAACAGCCTCGCCCACGTGGCGCGGGGATCGGACTCGGTGCTGTTCTTCCAGTGGCGGGCCTCGCGGGCCGGGGCGGAGAAGTTCCACTCGGCGATGCTGCCGCACGCCGGCACCGACTCGGACCTGTGGCGCGAGGTGGTCGCGCTGGGCGGTGAGGTGGCCGGCCTTTCGGAGGTACGCGGTGCGCGGGTGGCCGCCGAGGTCGCCGTGGTCTGGGACTGGGAGTCCTGGTGGGCCCTCGATCTGGAGTGGCGGCCGAGCGTGGACCTGCGCTTCCGGGAGCGGGTCGAGGCGTACTACGCGGCGCTGTGGCGCGAGCACGCGACCGTCGACTTCGTGCATCCGGCGGCGGACCTGTCGGCGTACAAACTGATCGTCGCCCCCAGTGCCTATCTGCTCGGGGAGGCCGCGGCGAAGAACCTGCGGTGCTTCGTGGAGTCGGGCGGGCACCTGCTGGTGTCGTACTTCTCCGGGATCGTCGACGAGCACGACACGGTGCACCCGGGGGCGTACCCGGGAGTGCTGCGCGACGTGCTGGGACTGTCCGTCGAGGAGTTCCACCCGCTGCGCGAGCACCAGACGGTCGCGCTGTCCGACGGGGGCACGGCCCGGGTCTGGTCGGAGCGGGTCCGCCCGGCCGGGGCGGTGACCGTCACCGAGTTCGCCACCGGCCCTGACGCCGGGCATCCCGCGGTCACCCGGCACCAACTGGGACGCGGCACCGCCTGGTACGTCGCGACCAGCGTGGACGGGCTGCGGCCGCTGCTGTCGCAGGCCCTGGACGCGGCCGGGGTGTCGCGCCCGCGCGGGCTGCCCGACACGGTCGAGGCGGTGCGCCGGGGCGGGTTCCTGTTCCTGCTCAACCATGGCGACGAGCCGGTCACCGTGCCGGACGTGCCGGGAGTAGACGTGCTCGACGGCACGGTCTTCGCGGCAGAGGCCGTCGTCCCCGCAGGAGGCGTGCGGGTGATCGCCCCGAAGTGAGGGCGGGATGTGGCCGATGTGTCTGTGAGCGTTCACATGTTCGCAACAGTCGCGTCGGCTGTCAACGGCGGCGTCGCCGGGTGTGTGCCCACCCGGCGGCGTCGCTTTCTACATCGAGCCGTACACCGACATCGCGGTCAGCGCCCGGGAGCTGTAGTCGAACAGGGCCTGGTTCTCCCAGCCGTTGCCCGACGACGGGTTCGTCGGGTCCCAGCCGGCGCCGGCCTGCGCGGTCCACGCCGGCTCCCAGTAGAAGACGCCCATACCCCGGCCGTTGGGCACGTTCTTGACGATGTTGACCACGGCCTGGAACGCGTCGCGCTGCCCGGTCGCGGAAGCCGGGTAGCCGCAGGTGTTCGCCAGTGACGAAGTGAAGATGTTGGACTCGCCGTCATCCTGTGCGGTGGTGAACCCGTACGCCGTCTCAGCGACGATCACCGGCTTGCCGTACCGGGACGCCATGTCGTTGAGGTTGTTCTGCAGGCCCGACATCGGCCCGTGCCAGTAGCAGTAGTACGACGCCCCGATCACGTCGAACGGCACCCCGTACGCCACGGCCTGGTCGAACCACCAGCGGAACGTGGCGTTGTCGCCGCCCTCGGCCAGGTGCAGCATCACCAGCGTCGAGGAGTTGACCGCCTTGACCGCGTTGACGCCCGACTTGAGCAGCTGCGACAGGTTGCCCCAGTTGGACGTGCTGCCGGTGGGCAGCAGCATGCCCGGGTTGATCTCGTTGCCGACCTGCACCATGTCCGCCGTGGTGCCCTGCGCCTTGAGCGCGTTGAGCACGTCGTAGGTGTGGTTGTAGACCGCGGTGTTCAGCTGCGACAGCGAGTAGCCCGACCACGCGGCCGGGGGCACCTGCTTGCCCGGGTCGGCCCAGGAGTCGGAGTAGTGGAAGTCGACCAGCAGCTTCAGGCCCTGCGCCTTGATCCGCTGCGCCATGGTCAGCACCCGGGCCTTGTTGTTGTACCCGTCGGCCGGGTTCACCCAGACCTTGAGCCGGGCGTAGTTCATGCCCGCGTTCTTCAGGATCGCGATCGCGTCGCCCTGCGTGCCGGAGCTGGTGTAATACAGCGCGCCGAAGTCCTCGTTCTTCTTCAGCGACGACAGATCGCCGCCCTTGACCTGCAGCGACGTGCCCGCACCGTTCTTGGTGAAGGTCACGTCGTCCACGTTGATCCACTGATTGGCGGCGGCGTTCGAGTACACGCTCAGCGTGCACGACGTCGAGCTGACGTTCGCCGTCACCGACACCTGCACCCAGGTGCTGCTACTGGTCGGGATGCCGGCCTGCGCCTGCGCGCCGCCGCAGTTCTTCATCGCCAGGTACGCCGCCGACTGCCCGCCGCCCGAGCGCACCCACGCGCTCAGCGTGTACGAGCCGGTGGTCAGGCCGGTCAGCGTCTGATACGTCTCGACGGTGTACGCCGACGCGGACCAGTGCGTGCCGCGGTAGCCGCCGCTGCGCCCACCGGCCTCGCTCTTCGACGCGGCGACCGTGCCCGACTCCGACCAGCCGGTAGGGGTCTGGCTCGCCCCGTTGGACTCGAACCCGGGGTTGGTGACCGTCGAGGCCGCCGCGGCGGGTGACGCGGGCGCGGCCAGCGCCGTCACCGCGGCGAGGGCCGCCGCGGTGAGCAGTGCCTTTGCTCTGTGCATGATTCCTCCTGATGTGTGAGTCGCTCACAGACACATCGGGAGCGTCCACAGCGGAACCGGGCGGCCGACTGTGAACGTTCACAGAAAACATCGACGAAGGTGTGTTGTCAAGAGCCGGCACCGCCACCTGCGGCGGATCAGCGGGCGGCGTGCTGCTCCCGCGTGATGGCGAAGAACGCCGTCGGCTCGTCGTCCTCGACAACCCGGCCCGGCTGCTCGACCATGCCCAGCTTGCCGGCGACTTTGATCGAGGCGTGGTTGCCGGGGTCGATCGTCGCGGCGATCTCGTCCAGCGACGAGATCGCGAATACGTGGTCGAGCATCGCCCGGCCCGCCTCGGTGGCGTAACCGCAGCCCCAGAAACGCTGATGGAAGACGTAGATCAGCTCGTCGAAGTCGTTGCCCGGGGCCCGGACCACGCCGCAGTAGCCGACGAAGTCGCCCGACGCGCGCTCGAACACCGCAGACGTGCCGTACCCGCGGTCGGCGTACTTGCCCTGGCAGACCTCGATCCAGTAGGCGACGCCCGCCCGGTCGAGCGTGTCGCCGTCGCCGACGTACCGCATCACCGCCGGGTCGGCGCAGAGCGCGGCGAAGTCGTCGAGATCGTCGGGCGTGAAGTGGCGCACTCGCAGGCGCTCGGTGCTGAACATGTCCTCGGTCACGGACGCGACCCTACGGCGACCGCCTCGAACCGGCGATCGGTTTGCGGCTCACCGGCTGGGCCAGGGTCGCCGCGTGCCCCGGGCTGCGCGAATGCGGTTGCCGCACGTCGCCGGTTCGGGAATGCTGCCCCGGTGCAGATGCATCCTGACCAGCTCACCGTGACACCCGACGCGGTCCGCGCCCTGATCGCCGACCAGTTCCCCCAGTGGCAGCACCTCCCGGTCACCGAGCTGCGTTCGCAGGGCACGGTCAACGCGATCTTCCGGATCGGCGACGGCCTCACCGCCCGTTTGCGCTTGCAGCCGCTTGACCTCCCGGAGGCTCGCCGCAGGCTGGAGGTCGAGGCCGAGGCGGGTCGCATGCTGGCGTCCCGGACAGGGTTCCCGACCCCGGAGCCGGTCGCGTTCGGCGAGCCCGGACCGGGATACCCGCTGCCGTGGGCGGTGCAGACCTGGGTGCCCGGAGTCATCGCCACCGAGGACGACCCCGGCGAGTCGGCGGCGTTCGCGCGCGACCTCGTCCGGTTCATCACCGAGGTGCGCGCCATCGGCACCGGCGGCCGCCGGTTCGCGGGCGGCGGTCGCGGCGGTGACCTTCGCGGCCACGAGGACTGGGTGCAGACCTGCCTGGACCGCAGCGAGCAGCTGTTCGACGTGCCGCGACTGCGGCGGATCTGGGCACGGCTGCGCGACCTGCCGCGCGAGGCCCCGGATGTGCTGAACCACGGCGACCTCATCCCCGGCAACGTGCTCGTCTGCGATGGTCGCCTGGCCGGGGTGCTCGACGTCGGCGGACTCGGCCCGGCCGATCCCGCGCTCGACCTGGTGAGCGCGTGGCACCTGCTCGAGGCCGGACCGCGCGAGGTGCTGCGGGCCGGACTCGGCTGCGACGACCTGACCTGGGAACGCGGCAAGGCCTGGGCCTTCGAGCAGGCACTCGGCGCGGCCTGGTACTACGTCGACACCAACCCGGCGATGAGCCTGATGGGCCGGCGTACCCTGGCCCGCATCCTGGCCACGGAGTGACGGCGGAAACACGGGTGCGCCCCACCGTCATGACAGGCAGCATGGTGCCCGCCACGGCGGATCGTCACCGTGGCTACCGACGGACGGAGCGGCGAGATGAACCCCGAGCAGGCACCGGTCAGTGAACAGGACCGGCGCGACACGGTACGGATGATCGACTTCCAGCGCGCGTCGCAGCGTCGGCAGGCCGAGCGGGTTGTCGACACCCCGTTCGGCTTCGGCGTGTTCAACAACCGCTACCGGCACTCCTACGACCACAACAAGTTCGTGGTCACCGGCGGCGACGTGCCGGCCGTGCTGGAAACGGCGGAGCGGCTGCTCGCCGAAGAAGGCCTCGCCCACCGCTACATCGTCGTGCACGACGAGCAGCTCGGCGAGGCGCTCGCCCCGGCCCTGACCGAGTCAGGCCACGTGCACGAGCGCAACGTGCTGATGCGCCACGACGGCCGGACCCCCGAGCCCCGCGCGACCGTCGCGGTGGACGAGATCGCGCTGGACGAGCTGCGCGCACCCGACCGCGAGTCCTGGCTGGCCGAGCTTCCGCAGGCCAGCGCCGAGGCCATCGATCACCTGGTCGACCGCCGGGTGACCCGGCTGCAGGCCGCGCCGCGGGTGGCCTTCCTCGGCGTACGCGGGGGCGGGAAGGTCGTCGCGCGCGCCGACCTGTACATCGACGCGGGTGCGGGCGTCGCCCAGATCGAGGACGTGCACACCCAGCCCGCTCACCGCAGTCGTGGCCTGGCCGGGGCGGTGCTCGCCACCGGTTTGGAGCGTGCCCGGCAGGCCGGATGCGACCTGGTGTTCCTGGAGGCGAGCGCCGACGACTGGCCGAGGCACTTCTACGCCAAGATCGGCTACCGCGAGCTGGCGGTGACCCACCTGTTCTGCCGCGTGCCCAGCTGACCCACCCGTGCCACCCGACCACCGGCGCACGCGCGCCGCGCCGCATCGCACCGCATCGCGCCGGGTCCAAGATCGTTCGACTTGCCCGGCACTCGTGCGTATCTTGAGCGCGCATTTGCCCACCTGCCTGGCAAGTCGGCCGATCTTGAGCGCGGCGCGGCGCGGCGCGCGTGCGCCGGCGGGCGCGGCGAGCGGGGGTGGGGTCAGCGGGTGAGGGCGGTGGTGACCTCGGTGCGGGAGGTGACGCCGAGTTTGCGCAGGATGCTGGAGACGTGCACGGCCGCGGTCTTCGGGGAGATGTAGAGCCTGCGGGCCAGCTCGGCGTTGGTGAGGCCGTCGGCGACCAGCAGGGCCACCTCGCGTTCGCGGGTGGTCAGCGCGGCCACGCCGGTGACGGTCTGGCGGCCGTCGGCGGGGGCCAGGCCGAGCTGGGCGCGCAGCTGGCCGAGCTGCTCCACCCGCCAGCCGGTCCAGCGGCGCAGCAGCTCGCCGGCGCGTTCGACGCAGCCGGCCGCTTCGGCGTCGCGGCCGAGCGCGAGCAGGCAGCGGGCCGCGCCCAGGTGGGCGGTGCCGCGTACGGCCAGGGCCAGCAGCGGTGACTCGGCGACGGAGCGGTAGCCGTCCAGGGCCGCCGAGTCCTGCCCGCACACCTCGGCGAGCTGCGCCTCGACCAGCGCCCGCCAGTGGTCCCAGACCTGCCCGTCGAGCAGCTCGTCGGCGAGCTGGCGCAGGCGGGGCAGCGGCAGCCCGGCGTGCAGGGCCGCCGACAGCAGGTCGTGGGCCTGTTCGCCGCTGCGCCACGCCTGCCGGCGCAGGTCGTCGAGGACCCGGTCGAGCAGCGCGTCGGCGGCGTCGAGGTCGCCGCGGCGGCAGGCCAGGTGGAACCCGAGGCTGTCGAGCACCATCGGGTCGACCTTCTCGATGACGGACAGGTCGCTGATCAGGCGCTGAACCCGGTCGAGGTTGCCCGATTCCAGGCACAGCCCGGCGAGGAACACGGCGTGGAAGTCGGCGCGGCGGCCCGAGTGCAGATAGCCGCGGTCGCGGGAGCGACCCTCGTCGAGCGCGCCGATCGCGGCCTGCAGGTCGCCTTCGCGCATGGCGAGGCGGGCCAGGCCCTGGAAGTACGCGGCGACGGCGAGCGACTCGAAACCGGCGCGCTCGGCGTCGCCGCGCATCCGTTCCAGCAGTTCGGCCTGCTGGGTCAGCGAGGACGTCTGCGGCATGTTGACCAGCCGGTTCAGTGCCCGCGCCGCGAGCACCCACTCGCCGAGCTTCTCGGCCTCGTCGACGAGCCCGGACAGGATGGTCCGGCCCTCCTCGGACCGATTCGGGTCTCCAGTGAGCACAGTGCCCTTCTCGACCAGCGCGGCCAGCCGGATCTGCGGCAGGTCGAACTCGTCGGCCAGCGCCAGGGCCCGGTCCGCGAAGTCGAGGGCCGCGTCGTCGTGGTCGCGCAGCATCGCCGACTGCGCCACCGCGGTCATCGCGCGGGCCTTGTCCGCGCCGGGCGGCAGCTGGGCGATGAGCCGTTCGATGTCGGCGGTGACCCGCTCCATCCACGGCTCGTCGTCGGCCTCCCAGGCGAGCCGGATGAGCAGGTAGAGCGCGTCCGCGCGGTCGGTGGGGCCGGTGGACAGGTCGCGCCAGCGCTGGGCGTATCCGGCGGCGTCGTCGAGCAGTCCGGCCAGCCACGCCGCGCGGGCCGCGGCCGACAGCAGCGTAAGGTCCTCGGGGTCCTCGGCCATGCCCATCTCGGCCAGCTGCAGCGCCTGGTACGCCGACCCGATGGCCAGGTACAGCACCGCGCCGCGGCGGGCGGCGGACACCATGTCGGCGTACCGGCCGGCGGCCTGGGCGTGGTGGGCGACGAGCGCCGGGTCGGCGTCGCCCCCGTCGAGCAGCGCTTCCAGGGCGCTCTCGTGCAGGCGGCGGCGCTGGCGGCCGAGCATCTGCCCGGTGATCGCCTCACGCACCAGCGCGTGCCGGAAACTGAACTCGTCCTCGCCGGCCTCGACCAGCACCCCGCGCACGACCAGGTCGCGCAGGATGCCGATCAGCTCGTCCTCACCGGCCCCGGTGACGGTGGCGAGCAGGTCGAACGGGGCCCGCCGGCCGAGCACCGCGGCGGCCTCGACCACGCGCTGGGCGTCGGCGTCGAGGCTGGCCACCTGGCGGCGCAGCACCTCGGCGAGGCTCCACGGCAGCGGCTGCTCGACCAGGGAGTCCAGGTCTTCGGGCCGGCAGGAGCCGAGCAGTTCCTCCAGGAAGAACGGGTTGCCGCCGGTGCGGTGGTAGAGCGCGGCGGCAGTGCGGTACGACACCGGGCGGCCGGTGACCGTGGCCAGCAGCGCGGCGGTCTCGGCTTCGGTCAGCCGCTCCAGGCGCAGGTGCGCCACGGCGTGGCGGCGCTCCATCCGCTCCAGCAGCGAGGCGAGCGGGTGCCTGCTGCTGACCTCGTCCGGCCGGTACGTGCCGATGAGCAGGCGCGGGCCGTCGGTGTCGGCCAGGCGCTCGAACAGCGCGGCGCTCTCGGAGTCGGCCCAGTGCAGATCCTCGAACACGATCACCGAGGGGTCGTCGCCGACCAGGTCGGCGACCAGTGACAGGCCGCTGTGCAGCCGCTCGACGGGGCTGCGGCGCGGGTCGGTCAGCGCGGCCAGCCGCTCGGCGTCGACCTGCGCGCCGTCGGCGCCGTCGATCGCGTCGAGCAGCAGCTCGTAGGGGCGGGCCAGGGAGTCGGGTTCGGCCTGGCCGACCAGCACCACGGCCTGCTCGGGAAGGGTCGGCAGCAGTTCGCGGACCAGCCGCGTCTTGCCGATGCCGGGCTCGCCGCCGACGAAGACGACGGCCGGACGGCGTGCCGCCACCAGTTGCGTCAACTGCCGCAGCTCGCGGTCACGCCCGACCATCGTCGAGCTCACCCCACCTCGCTGACTTCCCACGGCCGACACCTTACCGGCGTGGCCGGACACGCCCGGGGCCCTTTTCGGGGGTCCTGGCCTGTGTGCTCGCTCTCAAACGCCGCGGTTGCGGCCTGCCGCCGAATCGCGGCCCGTCCCCCTGCTCGGGCTGCGGGGGAGGAGGACGTCCACGAGTCTGGTGCGATGCCGCACGGCGGTCGTGGTGGGACAAATCCATTCGGGAGCATGGATACCGGCACGTGGTGTGCCCGTTGTCGGTAGCGAATTCCGGTGTCGTTATCGGACGGCGTCACCCAGGGTGACCGGATGGTGGGTGACCTGAGTCACCAAAACCCTTCCCTGTCGAGGTTGGCACGGTTAGCCTTACCTAACTTTAGGTTGCCCTTCCTTAAGCGAGAACGGACTTCCCCCATGCGCATCTGGCGCCCGATCGTTGCCGCCGCGGCGCTGAGCCTGACGCTCGCCGCCTGCGCCTCGACCGATACCCCCGCGACGACGCCGACGTCGGCCGGCCCGTGGCAGTTCACCAACGGCAACGGCGAACTGGTCAAGGCCGACAAGACGCCGAGCCGGATCATCGCGCACGCCGGTGAGGCCGCCGCGCTGATGTCCTTCGGCATCAAGCCGGTCGGCATCTACGCCGACGAGTCGGTCAAGACCGACCCGAACCTCAAGGGCCTCGACCTCACCGGTATCGAGATCCTCGGCGAGGAGTGGGGCAAGATCGACGTCGAGAAGGCCGCCGCGCTGCGCCCCGACCTGATCGTCGCCGACTGGTGGCCCGCCGAGAAGGCCCACAGCGGCCTCGAGGAGGGCGTCGACGAGAAGAGCAAGAAGCTCAAGGAGCTGGCCCCGATCGTCGGCGTCGCGCAGGGCAAGTCGATCGCCGACCTCGCCGAGGGCTACGAGGACCTCGCGCAGAGCCTCGGCGCCAAGGTGGACGCCCCGGAGATCGCCGCCGCCAAGAAGAAGTACGAGGACGCCGTCACCGCGTTCAAGGCGGCCGTCGCGGCCAAGCCCAACCTCACCGCGCTGGCGATGTCCCCGGCCGACGACAAGGTCTACGTCGCCAACCCCGAGTACGCGCCGGAGCTGCTGGACTTCCAGAAGTGGGGCCTGAAGGTCGTCAACCCCGACAAGCCCGACCCCGGCTTCCCGTACTGGGAGAACCTGAGCTGGGAGAACGCCGACAAGTACCAGCCCGACCTGATCCTGTGGGACGGCCGCTCCTACACCGACACCGCCAACGCCGAGTGGGGCAAGAAGCAGCCGACCTGGTTCGCCATCAAGGCCGCCAAGGCGAACGCGGTCGTCTCCTGGCCCGCGTACTGGCTGCACACCTTCGGCCACTTCGCCACCGAGCTGGACAAGCTCACCACGGCGATCAAGGCCGCCGACGAGAACATCGGCAGCTGACCCTCCGCACATGAGCACCTCGACAGTACGTGCTCGGCGAGCCCTGGCCCTCGGGCCCGGGCTCGCCCTGCTCGGCGTGATCCTCGCCCTGGTCGCCTTCCTCAGCATCACCCTCGGCTCCCGCGACATCGGCCTGACCGACGTGCTGCGCGCGCTGGCCGGGCTCGACGGCAGCTCCATCGAGCACACCGTCACCGTCGAGATGCGGGTGCCGCGCACGCTGCTCGGCGTCGGAGTCGGCGCGGCCCTCGGCGTCGCCGGGACGGTCCTGCAGGGCGTCACCCGCAATCCGCTGGCCGACACCGGCATCATGGGCGTCAACTCCGGCGCCGCCGCGTTCGTCGTGCTGGCGATCACCGTGCTCGGCGTACGCGGCGTGAACCTCTACATCTGGTTCGCGTTCGCCGGGGCGATCCTGGCGGTCCTGCTGGTCTACGCCATCGCGTCGCTCGGTCGGGAGGGCGCGACCCCGGTCAAGCTCGCCCTGGCCGGAGCCGCCGTCACCGCGGGCATGGGCTCGCTCACCACGGGCATCGTCATGACCAATGTGGACGCCCTCAACGAGCTGCGGTTCTGGCAGGTCGGCTCGCTCGCCGGCCGATACGCCCCGATCCTGTCCGGGGTCGCCCCGTTCCTGGTCGTCGGGCTGATCGCATCGCTGGCCTGCGGCAGGGCGCTCAACGGCCTCGCCCTCGGCGAGGACACCGCCCGCGGCCTCGGCCAGCGCGTCGGGCTCACCCGCGCCGCCGCGTTCGCCGTCGTCGCCGTGCTCGCCGGAGCCGCGACCGCCGCCTGCGGCCCCATCGTGTTCGTCGGGCTGATCGTGCCGCACCTGGCCCGGTTCATCTGCGGCCCCGACTACCGCTGGATCCTGCCGTACTCGATGCTGCTCGCCCCGATCGTGCTGCTGCTCGCCGACGTCGTCGGCCGGGTCGTCGCCGCGCCCGGGGAGCTGCAGGTCGGCGTCGTGCTAGGGGTCCTGGGCGCGCCGGTGTTCGTCGGCATCGTCCGCTACGGCAGGTTGTCGGAGGCCTGAGATGACAGCAACCGCCACCCGGACCAGCGCCGCCACCGCGGCCGCCCTGCGGGCCACCCGCCGCCACCGGGCCGTCCGCGCGTTCGCCGCGACCACCGGCCTCACCGCCGCCGTGGCCGCCCTGTTCGTGCTCACCATGATGGTCGGCAGCTTCCGCCTCACCGCCGGTGAGGTCGTCACGTCGGTGCTGCACCTGGCCGACGTGCCCAGCGTCGACTTCGTGGTACGCGGCCTGCGCCTGCCGACCGCCCTGTCGGCGCTGACCGTCGGCCTCGCCCTCGGCGCGTCCGGCACCGTGTTCCAGCAGCTGCTGCGCAACCCGCTCGCCTCGCCCGACTTCGTCGGCATCACCTCCGGGGCGAGCCTGGCCGCGGTCAGCGGCATCGTCCTGTTCCAGGTCGGCGGGCTCGCCGTCTGCCTGCTGGCGCTCGGCGGCGCGGTCACCGCGGCCCTGGTCATGTACCTGCTCGCCTGGCGCGACGGGGTCAGCGGCTACCGGTTCATCCTCATCGGCATCGGCGTCGCCGTGTTCTTCGAGGGCCTCACCGGCTACATGCTGATCAAGGCGGAGCTGTTCGAGGCCCGCCAGGCCATGCACTGGCTGACCGGCTCGGTCGGCCAGGCCGGCGACGACGAGCTGAAACTGCTCGGCGGCGCGCTGGTCGTGCTGCTGCCCCTGGCCGTGGTCCTGTCGCGCAAGCTGCGTGTGCTCGAACTCGGCGACGAAACCGCCCGCGCGCTGGGCTCCCGCGTCGAGCTGACCCGGGCCGCGCTGCTGGCCACCGCGGTGCTGCTCGTCGCGCTCGCCGTCGCCGTGGCCGGCCCGATCGTGTTCGTCGCCCTGGTCGCCGGGCCGATCGCCAACCGGCTGCTCGGCCCCGCCACCGGCGGCATCGTCGCGGCCGCGCTCGTCGGCGCGGTGCTGCTGCTGTCCGCCGACCTCGTCGCCGTGCACCTGCTGCCCACCGCGCTGCCGACCGGGGTGGTCACCGGCGCGGTCGGCGCACCGTACCTGCTGTGGCTGCTGGCCACGACCAACCGGAAGGGAGCAGGCGGATGAGCCGACTGCGCGCCGAAGGCCTCACCCTCGGCTACGACGCCGAGCCGATCGTCCGCGACCTCGACGTCACCGTCCTCGACGGCAAGGTGACCGCGATCGTCGGCGCGAACGCCTGCGGCAAGTCCACGCTGCTGCGCGGCCTGGCCCGGCTGCTGCGCCCCCGCTCGGGCAACGTCCTGCTCGACGGCAAGGCCATGGCCGGCCTCAGCACCCTCGACGTCGCCAAGGTGCTCGGGCTGCTGCCGCAGTCCCCGGTCGCCCCGGACGGCATCACCGTCGCCGACCTGGTCGGCCGGGGCCGGTACCCGCACCAGGGCTGGTTCCGCACCTGGACCGACCGCGACCACGACGCCGTCGCCCGCGCGCTCGACGCGACCGACACCGCCGACCTGGTCAACCGGCCGCTGCGGGCGCTGTCCGGCGGGCAGCGGCAGCGGGTGTGGATCGCGATGGCCCTGGCCCAGGACACCGACCTGCTGTTGCTCGACGAGCCGACCACCTACCTGGACATCAACCACCAGGTGGAGTTGCTGCGGCTGCTGCGCACCCTGAACGCGCGGGCCGGCAAAACGATCGTCGCCGTGCTGCACGACATCAACCTCGCCAGCCGGTACTGCGACCACATCATCGCGATGGCCGGCGGCGCCATCGTCGCCGAAGGCACCCCGGCCGAGGTCATCACCGCCGAGCTGATCCAGAAGGTCTTCGGCCTGGCCTGCGTGATCGTCGCCGACCCGGTGGCGGGCACACCGATCATCGTCCCGGCGGACTAGGGCGGCCGCGTCCTGCCACCCGGCTGGGTGGTCAAGACGCGGTCCGTCAGCCGCAGTCCTTGGTCAGCACCCGGTCCGGAGTGCGCAGGGTGCGGCCGTCGGTGGTGGACAGCTCGACCGACCAGGTGAACGGGCCGGTCGACGCGGCCGTCACCGCGAAGTACGCGCTCAGCCGGTCCGCGGACACCGTCATCGCCTGCCGCCGCGTGAAGCCGCGCAGCTCGCGGTGCAGCGTCGCACCGGACAGCGGGCTGTCGGTGTAGACGCGATACACCGCGTGCAGGCCACCGGAGGCGGTGCAGGTCACCTCGGTGACGGCGGTCCGGGCGAATGGCGGCCGCGGCGACGGGCTGCGCGGTGGCGCGCTGCGCCGCGGTGACGGCCGGGCGGTGCGGGAAGGCGGCGCGGCAGTCGGCGACCCGGACCCGGCAGCTGGCGACCCTGGCCCGCCCGTCGGGTCCACTGCCGACGGCGCGGCCAGGCCCGGCTCGCCAGGTTCCCATGCCAGCGGCTCCGGGCTGGTGGTGACCTGCGCGACCGGCAGCCCGGCCGCGCCTATCCCGGCCGCGCCGCCGCATGTCGCCAGCAGCAGCACCGCGGCGACGGCCAGGGCAGGACGGCCTCGGAGCAGCGCGCGGGGACGCGGTTCGGGGAACCCGGTCTCGCGGTTCCAGCGCGGTTCGCCACCTGCCTGGCGTGGTTCCATGGTGTGCTGGGCGGTCGAGGGCCGGGCCCGGTCGGGTGCGGCGGGGAAGGCCAGAGCCGCGAAGACGGTCAGCAGCGTACGCGGGTCCATCTGCCGTCCCCGGACGGCGGCGCACAGGGCGCACTGCTCGATGTGCCGGTGCAGCCGCTTGCGCAGCAGCGGGGTCAGCGTGCCGTCCCAGCCGCCGAGCAGCTCGGCGAGGTCCTGGCAGGCCGACGGCGTACGCGCGACCAGCAGCGCGCCGAGGGCGTCGGCCAGCCCCGCGCGCGCCCGCGACAGCCGCGCGTTGGCGTGCTTGACCGACACGCCCAGCGCGGCCGCGATCTCGGCGCTGGACAAGCTGTGCCGGATCGCCAGCTCGATGACCTCCCGGTCGGCGGCCGACAGCCCGCCCCCGGCCGCCCGGACGAGTCGCCCGACGTAGTCGGTGTGCACCCGGGCGGCCGGGTCGGCGAACCCGGCGCTGAGGTGGTCGAACGTGTCGACCGGCGCGACCCGGGCCCGGTGGCGCACCTGGCGCAGCGCGACGTTGCGGGTGATGGCGTACAGCCACGGCCGCAGCGCCGCCGGGTCGCGCAGGCCGGAGGCGTTGCGGCCGGCGAGCAGGAACGCGTCGTGCACCGCGTCGGCGGCGGCGTCGGGATCGCCGACGATGGTGGCTGCGTAGGCGACCAGGCGGTCGGCGTAGCGCCGGTAGGCCGCGTCCAGCGCCGCCGGGTCGCCGTCGGCCAGCGCGACGGCGAGGGTCGAATCATCCACATCAACCACCGTAGATAGATGTTCGGGGATCGGGCAGGTCGGCGGCGGGTTGCCGACAGCCGCCGGTGACGGCGGGCCGCCCGCGCGGCCCGCCGTCACCGCCGGATCAGGACGCGCAGATCGCGTACACCCGCGTCGACCAGTTACCGGCGTACCCGTCGGCGTCCTCCATCGCGACGGCCACGGTCTGGTCCAGCGCCCCGGACGGGTAGAGCCCGCCATACAGCGCCTGGCCCGCAGGGGTGCTCATGGTCGCGCCGAGCCCGTGCGTGAACTTGCCCACCGGGCAGCTCGCCCCGACGACGTCGTCGGTCGAGTCGGGCCCGACGAGTGCCGACACCAGCTGCAGGCCGGGCAGCGGGTTGGCGCACACCCCGTAGCTGTACAGGCTCCAGTTCCCGGCGAAACCGCCCTGGGCCTCGTACGCGGTGGAGGTGGTGGAGGCCAGGCCGGCTGCCGGGATCGAGCTGTTGATGATCACTCGGCCGCCGCCGTTGAGCACCCGGGCGCCGGTGCTGAGCAGCTGCTTGCCCGCCGGACAGGTCGCGGTGGCGGACTTGCTCGCCGACGAGTCCGACAGCGTCAGGTAGCTGACGTACTCCAGCCCGGCCGGGGCCGTGCCGCAGATCGCGTACGCGTGCACCTGCCAGGCCGACCCGTACGCGCCGATCTCGGCGGCCGAGGCGGTGAAGTCGTCGGAGCTGCCCAGCGCCTGCAGCCGGGTGAAGCTCACCTGCCGGTTGCCGCCGGAGATGAACCCGCCGCCGCCCAGCACCCGGGTGCCGGTGGGGCAACTGGCCAGCGCCGACTTCTCCGCCGTCGAGTCGACCGCGGAGACCGCCGACACCAGCGACATGTTCGGCACGGCCGAGGCCGGAGCCGCGACCAGGACCGCGGCGGCGCTGACCGCGAGCGCCGCCAGGGCGATCCGGAGTTTCATGGTGTTCCCCTTCCGAAAGGTGGGTCTGTCGGGAGTAGGAGCACCGGGCGGCGGCAGGGACAACACTTTCCGCGCCACTGTTTTCGCGGCCGGGGTGACGTGCCGCACGATCGATCGCGGCCGGGTTTCCGGCGGACCGGCGCGGGTAGGGTGGATCATGCCTTCGGACAGGTCACGATGGGCGGCCGGGCTCGCCGTCGCCGCCGCGGTCGCCGGCACCGCCGCCGTGATGTACGCGCTCGGCGTGCTGCCCGAGCCGTGGACCCGCGGGTACATCAGCGAAGGCGGCGTCGCCTCCAGCCCCCGGGACGGGGTCTACCGGGCCGGCATCCTGGCCCTGGCCGCTTCGCTGGCCCTACTGGGGCTGGCGGTGCGGCGGCTGGTGCCGTTCGTGTACGCGATGCTGGTCACCGCGAGCGTGTTCGGCGCGGGTTCGGCGGCCGTGTCGTGCACGCCGGGCTGCCCGCTGCCGCCTTACGAGCCGTCGACGCCCGCGGACCTGGTGCACGCCGGGGCGAGCGTGGTCGCCGTCGGGCTGGCGGTGCTGGCGATGGCCGTCGTGGCGCTGATCTCGCTGCAGCCGGTGCTGCGCGCCGTCGCGCGGGCGTTCGCCGCGGTGACGCTGCCCCTGGCGCTGCTGCTGGTGGTCGGCCTGCTGGCGATCGGCCGGGGCCTGTTCACCAGCGTGCTGGAGCGGGTCGCGCTGGTGCCGCTGGTGGTCTGGGTCGTCGTCACCGGGGTGCTGCTGTGCCGGCCGGTGCCGCGGCAGGTCACGGCAGGTGCGGAGTCTGCCGCCCGGGTCGTCGGCGCTCGGAGCCGGTCCGCGGCCGGATAACCGACAGAATCGGGCTCGGCTCCCCACTCGCGGTAGATCGCCGGTCTGCTGCACTATGTCGATCGTGGACATTCTTGGACCCGTGCTCGGATTCCTTGGCGGCGCGCTGGCCGTCGGGCTCGGCTTCCTGCAGTGGCGGCGCACCGAGCGCAACCGGCGCACCCGGGAGCTGAGCCAGCGCAGCGCGGGCGCCATCGAGGAACTGCAGACCCGGCTGCGCCAGCTGCAGATCCTGTCCCGGGGCGGGGCCATCTCCGCCGAGGCGCTGGCCGAGCAGGCCCGGCACCTCAACATCTTCCTGATCGAGAAGCGCAGCGTGCTGGACGCCGAGATCGAGACGGCCGCCCGCGACTACCTCGCGGCGCTGAGCGACATCCACCGCGAGATCTCCGACGCGGGCACCGCCGCCGAGGAGGACTGGGCGAACACGATGGCCCGCCCGCGCAGCGAGAGCGAGGCGCTGCGCAACGCGGTCGAGCGTATGGAGGCGGCCGAGACCGCCCTGACCGGCCGCCTGCACCGGGCCTGGGAGAACATGCCCGCCACCTGACCGGGAACCCGGTCGGACGCGTCAGCCCAGGTGAACGGCCGCCGGTTCGGCGAGCGAGCCCTCGAACCGGGCCGCGCGCACCACCGGGACGGCGATCGCCGCCGCTGCCGCCATCCCGGCGAGGATCACGACGGCCATCGCCGGCGCGTCCGCACCCAGCACGCCGACCATCGGCGCGGCCACCGCCCCGACGCCGAACTGCACCGCGCCCAGCAGCGCCGCCGCGGTCCCGGCCGCTTCGCCGTGGCGCGACATGGCCAACGCGGGCGCGTTGGGCAGCGCCAGGCCGCAGGCGGCCAGGACCGTCCACAGGGCGCAGAGCAGCGCGGGCAGGCCGCCGAAGCCGGTCACGGCCAGCACGAGCAGCACCGCCGCCGCGACCGCGCCGCCCGCCAGCGCACCGACCAGGATGCCCTGCGGGGTGTACCGGCGCAGCAGGCGCACGTTGAGCTGGGTCGCGCCGATCAGCCCCGCCGCCCCGGAGCCGAAGACGATCGCGAACTGCTGCTCGTCCAGGCCGTACTGCTGCTGGAACACGAACGACGAACCCGCGACGTACGCGAACAGCCCGGCCATCGCCAGGCCCGCCACCAGCACCAGCCCGACGAACGTCCGATCCCGCAGCAGCGTGCCGTACATCCGCAGGGTGCCCGCCGCGCCGCCGGTGCGCCGCCGCTCGACGGGCAGGGTCTCGCGCAGGCCGAACATCGCCACCAGGGTCAGCGCGACCCCGAACCCGGCCAGCGCCACGAACACGCCCCGCCACTGCGTCCAGCGCAGCACCGCCCCGCCCAGCGTCGGCGCGAGCACCGGGGCCGCGCCCATGACGAGCATCAGGCGGGAGAACAGCCGGGCGAACGCCGCCCCGCTGAACAGGTCCCGGACGACGGCCATGGCGACGACCGAGGACGCCGCGACGCCGAGGCCCTGCAGGACGCGCAGCGCGCCCAGCGTCACGACGTCGGGCGCGGCGACGCACAGGGCGGAGGCGAGCACGTGCAGCAGCAGCCCGAGGATCAGCGGCCGGCGGCGGCCGTAGGCGTCGGACAGCGGACCGATGACCAGCTGGCCCAGGCCGAGTCCGGCCAGGGTGCCGGTGAGGGTGAGCTGCACCGCGGTGGACGTCGTGCCGAAGTCGTCGGTGATCACGGGCAGGGCCGGCAGGTACATGTCGATGGTCAGCGGGCCGATCGCGATCAGCGAGCCGAGGACGAGCACCAGCCGCAGCCGCTGCCCGCCGCTCATCAGTTCACCGGGCGGAGCAGAAGCTGCGGCGGGAGTCGAGGTCACGCTGACATCAACTGGATACCGGCGGGTAGATTCCCCGCTCCCGAGGTGTCGCAGGTCACCGCTCGGAAGGTCACATGGGCGGTGGCGGCACCGGGGGGATGGGCGACGGGGCCGGTGGGGGCGGGGCCGGCGGGGGAGCCGGTGTGGGCGGCGGCGGCATAGGTACGGGCGGCTGCACAGGATCGCGTGGGTCGGTCATCTTCTGCCTCCTGCTGTCGATGGTTCAGCCGTACCCCGGAGGTGGCCGCCGCCAAACCGCGCGGGCGGGCCGCCTGGCGGAGGTTCGGTCGCTCGCGGGCGGTATGGGAAGTCCTCGCACTGGGTAGGAGGTCGGCACAGGAGACAGGAAGAGGGGTGGGGGCGATGTCGCTGCGTCCCGAGGAGCAGGCATGTCTCGACGGGCTGGCCGAGCGGACCCGGGCCGGCGACCCGGTGTTCGTGCTGGGCCTGAGCACGGGTGTGGTGTGCCCGCCGGTGGAGTACCGCAGGCGCAGCGCGGCGCGCCTAGGGTTCGCGCTGGCCGCCGCCGCCGTGCTGTTGGCGATCTTCCTACTGCTGGTGGGCTGGATCGGTGGCGGCTTGATCGCCCTGTTCGCCGCCGCGGGAGCGGGCACCGCCGCCCGACGATGCGCGCTGCAGCCGGGCGTTCCCCGCGCCGGCCAGCCGGGAGTCCGTGACATCCCGGCGTGAACATCGGCAGGACCGCATGTCGTCACGATCCACCGGACCATGATCACGTTCGACGTCCGGGGGCGGTCGATAGCATCTGCCGCATGACCCTCACGCTCGATCACCTTGCCGGGTATGTGGATCGGGACCTCGACGCCGATCTCGCGCGCTGGTTTCCGGACGCGCCGACAGTGCGCATCCCCGCCGAGGTCCGCGCCGTCGAGCCGTTCCTTGCCAAGCTCCCACCCTCGGCCGCGGCCGCGCTGTCCGCATTCGACCGGCGGGTCCGTTCGGGGGCCATGCCGCAGTTCCTCGACATCTACGACTGGTCGTACGGCTTCGACTTCGCCGCCAACGAGTGCGAGATCCTGGACTCCGACTACACCACCGTGCTGTCCGGCGACGACGTGTGGTCGATCGGCGCCGACGGCGGCGGCAACTACTACGTCGTGCTGACCAGCGGCAAGGTCGCCGTGTGGTTCCACGAGGAGCAGGTGATCGAGGCGGACACCCAGTTCGACAACCTCGACGTGTTCCTGTGGTCGGTGGTGCGGCACGGTGCCGTCCGTGCGGGCGTTCTGAACCGGTCCGATGTGGAGGGCGACTTCCGGTCGCTGAACCAGCCCGGCGCGCTCGAACCCGAGGTCGGCCTGCTCGCCGGCCTCTGACAGCCGCGCACGCGGATTCGGAGCGCGGCGGGCCGGGGCGCGGCACACGTCCCGGCCCGACGGGCCTCGGCGGTCAGCTCACGGCCTTGCGCAGCAGCGCGCCGATGCGCGCCTCGTCGGCGGCGGTCAGCTCCGTCAGGGCGTACGCGGTCGGCCACATCGTGCCGTCGTCGAGGTTCGCGACGTCGTTGAAGCCGAGCGTGGCGTACCGCGATTTGAACTTCGCCGCGTTCTGGAAGAAGCAGAGCACCTTGCCGTCTAGGGTGTAGGCGGGCATGCCGTACCAGAGCCGCGGGGCCAGCTCCGGCGCGTTGGCCTTGACCAGGGCGTGGATGCGCTCGGCCAGGACACGGTCGGCTTCGGGCATTTCGGCGATCTTCGCGAGGACACCTGGCTCCTCGTCGGCCTTGGCGCCGCGGCGCGTGGCGGACTTCAGCTCCGCGGCGCGGTCCTTCATCGCGCCGCGCTCCTCGTCGGTGAAGCCGTCGTACTTCTCGGCCGTCTTCGTGCTTTTGGCGGAGGTCTTGGTGGTCTTCATGTCGATTCTCCTTCAATCCAGGGGGAGGCGCTGTCTGTGCCGGGACCTTCCGGGCGGTGTTCCCGGGCGGGTCGTTCGTGCTTCAGCATCGCCCGTGGGCTGCCCCGTGGGCATCCGTGGCGACCACGGAACGCGGCACGGAACGCGGGTCCGGGCACCCGCATGGAGGTGGAGGATTCGCCGGTCCGCTGGTATTCACGGCCTGGGCAGCTCGTGCGGACGCACGGCGACGGCTGGAGGTGGGTATGGGTGCGAGCGCAGACCCCGGCCGACCTGGAGCAGATCCACGCGGCGTTGCCCACCACCTGCTGGAGCCGGTGACCGGCGCTACGCGATCGGCGCACCCGCCAGGAACCGGGAGACCGGACGGACGAGCTCGTCCTGGGCGGTGACGGCGGCGTCGTGGGCTGCTCCCGCGACGATGAGCGCCTGGCCGTGGGGGATCGCCTCGGCGAGCGTCCGGCAGTTTTCGGCGAAGTGCTCCGGGCTGCGGGCACCGGCGGTGAGCAGGACCTCGGCGGTGATTCCGGCGTAGTCGCCGGGCGGCCCGTCGTGTTCGCGGATGCGGCGGATCTCGGGGAGCACGGCGGGCAGCAGGTCGGCCGCGGCCCGCCTGCTCGGCGTGCGCAGGAGCAGCCGGTTGACCCGCAGCGCGAAACCGAACGGCAGCCTGGCGGCGAGCCCGTCGGGGTGGGTCCCCTGTGCCAGCACGGTCAGCGCTCGGGCCTGGTCACCGGAGCGCACGGCTTGTTCCAGCGGCCCGAGGAAGTCCCACTCCGGGTGGCCGGACACCGACAGGCTCGGGTCGTAGACCGCGATGCGGTACAGCGGCAGGACCAGCCCTGCTCGCAGGGCGAGGAAGCCGCCGCTGCCGTGGCCGAGGACGCTGCGGGCACCGGTGTGCCGGAGCACCGCTGAAAGGTCGGCGAGATCGGTTCCGAGGGTCTCGGAGCCGTCCAGCGAGGCCGCGCCGGGCAGGCCGCGCCGGTCGTAGAGGTGCACGGTGAACCGGTGTTCCAGCGCCTCCGCCAGCCCGTGGTAATGCTGCTGCGGTACGCCGCCGGCGTGCAGGATCACCACGTCCGGCCCGGTGCCCGTCGTGTGCACCGTGATCGGCGCGCCGTCCGCGGACGTGATCCCGTCGACCCGCATCGAGCCCTCCTTCAGCGGTGGACGCCTTGAAGCCGTGCTCTCCACCGGTCGACATTAGATCACCAGGGTCCGTTCGCGTGGGCTGAGCACCTGGGCCGCACGCTCAGGTGGCGACGTCCTGCAGCGCCGCGGCGAGTGCCTTGAGGTCGAGCCCGGTCAGGTGGTCGAGGAAATGCCGGCGTACCGAGGCCAGGTTGGTGGGCCAGGCTTCGGTCAGGCGGGCGTGACCGGCGTCGGTGAGCACGGCGTTCCAGCCACGGGCGTCCTCTTCGCTCCTGACCCGCTGGACGAAGCCCTCGCCTTCCAGCCGGCCCACGATACGGCTCATGCCGCTGAGGGACATCTCGCTGGTGGCCGCGAGTTCGGTCATCCGCAGTCGACGGTCGGGTGCTTCGGACAGGTTCTTCAGGACGAGGAACTCGGTGAAGGGGAGCCGCTGCTCGCGGACCATGTCGGCGTCGATGGCGCGGGGCAGCGCGTACATGAGGCGGCTGAGGGACCGGACGAGGGCGTCCTCGGCCGGGCTGAGCGGCTGCGGCTCGTCGGTGGCCGGCGACGGGCGTGCTGTGACGGCAGACATATCCCCAGCTTACTTGCTTGACGAAGGAAATAGTGGCGCTATGTTTGCTTGACGAAGCAAGGACATCGCTCGGATGTTCTGACAAGTACGAAGGAACGGACAGATGGCCAGAATCGGGATCATCATCGGCAGCACCCGGCCGGGACGCAACGGGGCGGCCGTGGGGCAGTGGGTGTACGACGTCGCCCGGCAGCGCGTCGACGCCGAGTTCGAACTCGTCGACCTGGTCGACTACAAGCTGCCGCACCTGGACGAGGCGTACCCGCCCTCGATGGGGCAGTACACCCAGCCGCACACCCAGGCGTGGGCGAGCAGGATCGCGTCGTTCGACGGGTTCGTCATGGTGACGCCGGAGTACAACCACTCGACGTCGGGCGCGCTGAAGAACGCGATCGACTTCCTGTACGGCGAGTGGAACAACAAGGCCGTCGGCTTCGTCAGCTACGGCTCGGTGGGCGGCACCCGGGCCGTGGAGCACCTGCGCCTGATCGCCGGTGAGCTGCAGTTGGCCGACGTGCGTTCGCAGGTGGCGCTGTCGCTGTTCACCGACTTCGAGAACTTCAGCGTGTTCAGGCCCGGCCCGCACCAGCGGGACACGCTCAACACGACCCTCGACCAGGTGGTGGCGTGGAGCAGGGCCCTCGCGCCGCTGCGCGCCAAGTGACCTCGCACCGCTGACAGGCAGGAGGAGTCTCATGGGAACGCTCGACGGCAAGGTCGTACTGGTCACCGGCAGCGGCCGGGGTCTGGGGCGCGCCTCGGCGCTGGTCTTCGCGCGGGAAGGCGCGAGCCTCGTCGGCCTGGACATCATGACCGACGCCAACGACGAGACGGTAGACCTCGTCCGTCGTGGCGGCGGGGAGATGACCGGCATCGCACCGGTCGATCTCACCGATCCGGAACAGGTACGGCGAGCCGTCGACGACGCCGCGGCCGCGTACGGCGGGCTCGACGTGGTCTACAACAACGCCGCCGTGGTCCGCTTCGGCCCGATGCCGGAGTTCACGGTCGAGGACTGGCGTGCGACCATCACCGGCGAACTCGACATCCCCTTCTTCGTGTCGAAGCACGCGTGGCCGCATCTGGTCCGCCGCGGTGGTGGCGTCATCCTCAACGTCGCGTCCATGGCCGGCATGGTCGCCGGCGCGGTCCCGCCGATGGTCGCGCACAGTGCTGCCAACGCGGGCGTCATCGCCATGACGCGGCAGCTCGCGCTGGAGGGCGCGCGCCACGGCATCCGTGCCGTGGCGATCAGTCCGGGGCCGACCCTGACCCCGCTCAGCGACCGCGATCTCGGCGACGATCAGGCCGCCCGGGACGCGATAACCAGCAAGACTCTGCTCAAGCGATTCGCGCGGCCGGAGGAGGTCGTGGAACTGGCGGCGTTCCTCGCCTCCGATCGGGCGTCCTACATCACCGGCGCCAACTATCCGGTCGACGGAGGCTCGACCGCCTGGTGACACGCAGGGCTGCCGCCCCTCGACAGCCTGTTTCGAGGGGCGGCAGCCCTGGCAGGATCGTGGCTTGGTCAGCGGCGCAGCGGGCGAAGGCCGACGTGCAGCTCTTCGGTGAACGACTGCGGCTGTTCCCAGGCGGCGAAGTGCCCGCCCTTGTCGAGCTTGTTGTAGTGCAGGAGCTTCGGATAGGCCCGTTCGACCCAGCTGCGCGGCGCCGAGTAGATCTCATCCGGGTAGGCGCTCACGGCCACGGGCACGCCGACGCCCTTCGGGGCGAAGAACGCCAGCTTGTTCTCCCAGTACAGGCGCGACGCGGAGATCGCGGTGTTGGTCAGCCAGTAGAGCGTGATGTTGTCCAGCACGTCGTCGCGGGTCAGGCCCTCCTTCTTGCCCTGGAAGACGCGTGCGATCAGTTCGGTGCTGCGGGCGTCGTGGTCGAGGATCCAGGCGGCCAGCCCGACCGGCGAGTCCGCGATGCCGTACAGCGTCTGCGGGCGGTTGCCCATCTCCTGCGCGTAGGCCAGGCCTTTGGCGTAGAAGAAGGTGAGCTGGTCGAAGGCGTGCCGCTCCTCCTCGGACAGGCCGGAGGGCGGTTCGGCCCCGGCCAGGGCCGCCTTGTCGATCTCGGGCGGCACCGCGCCGGCCATGTTGGTGTGGATGCCGAGCAGCTCAGGGGCTGCCTGCACGCCCATCATGTCGACGATGAGCGCGCCCCAGTCTCCGCCCTGCGCGACGAACTCGTCGTATCCGAGCCGCTTCATCAGCTCGACCCAGGCCCGTCCGATGTGGTCGGGGCCCCAGCCGGTGGTCTTCGGCGTGCCCGAGAACCCGTAGCCGGGCATCGACGGAATCACCAGGTGGAAGGCGTCCTCCGCCTTGCCCCCGTGTGCGGTGGGGTTGGTCAGCGGCTCGATGATCTTCAACTGCTCGACGATCGATCCCGGCCACCCGTGCGTGATGATCAGCGGCAGGGCGTTCTCGTGCTGGGAGCGGACGTGGATGAAGTGGATGTCCAGCCCGTCGATCTCGGTGATGAAGTTCGGGTAGGAGTTCAGGCGCGCCTCGCACTTGCGCCAGTCGTACTTCGTCGCCCAGTGCTTCGCGAGCGCCTGCATCGTCGCGAGCTGCACGCCCTGCGTCAGGTCGTCGACGGTCTCCTTTTCGGGCCAGCGCATGGCCTCGATGCGGGATCGCAGGTCGTCGAGCTGCGACTGCGGCACCTCGACGGTGAACGGGCGGATCGCTGTCTTCTTGCTCTTGGCAGGCACGCGTGCCCCCTTTGCCGTGGCGGACTCTGTACGCGAATGAAATCAGCTGGTCGAGTTCATCCGATTTAGGAGCTTTTTCACTTAGCTGCCTTATGGTATTACGGTTCGCCACGCCGTGACGGCACTACGGCACGTCCAGCCGAATTCGAGGCGGCTTGCAACCTTCGCTCAGCAAACCTCCGTTACAAGGCATGTCACGCCAAGCGCTGATCGAGGAGCGGCTGCCAGCAGGGCCGCGGATGGACGGGGGCGGCACGAATGTGCGGAATCTTGGCTTATTTCAGCTCGGACGGGAGCGCCGGCGCGCGGGTCGATCTGATCGCGGAATCGCTGCAGCGGCTGCACCACCGCGGCCCGGACGACACCGGGGTGGTGCTGATCGACGACGATGCGGTGTTCGGCCACAAACGACTGGCCGTCATCGACCTGACCGGGTCGCACGAACCGCTGTACTACCGCGACGACCGCTATGTGCTCACGTTCAACGGCGAGATCTACAACTACCTGGAGCTGCGCGAGGAACTGCGGCGCGACTGCGGGGCCGAGTTCAGCACCGACGGCGACGCCGAGGTCATCCTGGCCGGATACCACTACTGGGGCGAGACGGTACTGGACCGCCTGCGCGGCATGTTCGCCTTCGTGATCTGGGACCGGCATGCCAGGCAGGCGTTCGGCGCACGAGACCAGTTCGGCATCAAACCGATGTACGTGCTGGAGGACCGCGACGGGCTCCACCTGGCCAGCGAGAAGAAGGCGCTGCTGCCGTTCCTGGCGGGCGGGCTCGCCGGACCGCAGGGCATCGACCCGGCCAGTCTCAAGTACTTCATGACGTACCAGTACGTGCCGGAGCCCCGCACGCTCGACGTCGGCGTCGAGCGGCTATCCGCCGCGGAGTGCTTCACCTGGACCCCGGCCCAGGGGATGCGGCGGCGCCGGTACCTGCGAACGCGGTTCGCCCCGGCGGCCGAACCCGCTCCGCAGCGGCTCTACGAGCGGATCGCCGAAGCGCTGCGCGACAGTGTCCGGATGCACCTGCGCTCGGACGTCCCGGTCGGCGCGTTCCTGTCCAGTGGCATCGACTCCACCGCGATCGTGGCGCTGGCCCGCGAGGTCCACCCGGACCTGAGCACCTTCACCGTCGGCTTCGACACCGCCGGGTTTTCCGAGACCGAGGTCGCCCGCGAGTCCGCCGAGATCCTCGGGGTGCGGAGCACGCCGACCATCGTCACCGCCGAGGAGGTGATGGCGGCGTTGCCGCGGATAGTCTGGCACCTCGACGATCCCGTCGCCGATCCGTCCCTGGTCCCGCTCTACTTCCTCGCCCGTACGGCGGCCCGGCACGTCACCGTGGTGCTGTCGGGGGAGGGCGCGGACGAACTGTTCGGCGGCTACGCCATCTACCGCGAACCCCTGTCGCTGCGACCGCTGACCAGCCTGCCCGATCCGGTGCGGCGCGGACTGCGGGCGGTGTCCCGGGCCGTTCCCGAAGGGGTCAAGGGGCGCGGTTTCCTGGAGCGGGGCACGAAACCGCTGCGCGAGCGCTTCAACGGAAACGCCCGCATCTTCACCGACGCCGGAGAACTCGCCCGACTGCTGCCCGGTGACGACGGCGCGGCCAGGTTCACCGACATCACCGCGCCACTGTACGAGCAGGCGGCCGCGGCCGGACTGGACGACTCGACGGCGATGCAGTTCATCGACCTGCACACCTGGCTGCCGGGCGACATCCTGACCAAGGCCGACCGCATGTCCATGGCCCACTCGCTGGAGCTGCGGGTGCCGTTCCTGGACCGTGAGGTGTTCGAGGTGGCCCGCCGGATCCCGCTGGAACTCAAACTGCCCCGGCACAGCCCGGCCGTCACCAAACACGCGCTGCGGCAGGCGCTGCGCCGGATCGTGCCGCCGGCCATCGTCGGCCGGCCGAAGATGGGCTTCCCCACGCCGACCCGCGTCTGGCTGGCCGGCCCGATGCACGACTGGGCCCGCCACGTCCTGCACACCTCCGGCGCCGGAGGCCTGATCAACCTGTCCTACGTGGACAAGCTGTTGAAGGCGCACCGGGCCGGCGAGGCCGACCACTCGCGCAAGATCTGGACCGTGCTGACGTTCTGCCTGTGGCATGCCGTGTTCGTCACGGGCACCCTGGATCCGCGCGTCGGAGATCAGCCGGCGCCCGGCGGCACGGGCCCGGTGGAGTCGCGGATGACGAGTTCCGGGGTCAGCTCGACGTGGAGCGCTTCGAGCTGATGGCGTTCCAGCAGGCGGGCCAGCAGGCTGACCGCCATCCGCCCCATCTCCTCCAGCGGCTGGCGGACCGTCGTCAGCCGCGGCGTCGTCGCCTGGGCGAGGTCGATGTCGTCGAAACCGGTGACCGACAGGTCCGCGGGCACCCGTAGGCCGCGCTCGGCGGCCGCGGCGAGCGCGCCGACGGCCGCCTTGTCGTTGAACCCGACCAGTGCCGTGGGCCGCCGCGGCAGGTCGAGCAGCTCGCCCGCGGCACGGTAGCCGAACTCGGTGGTCGGTTCTGCCGAGCGCACCAGGGCCGGGTCGGCCAGCGCCGAGGCGTGCCCGGGCAGGCGGGCGCTGCCGGCGACCCAGTTGTGCGGGCCGGCCGGCACGCCGATGTGGCGGTGGCCGAGCCGGGCGAGGTGTGCGGTCAGCGCGCGGGCACCGGCGAAGTGCGCCGCGGACACAGCGGGGATGTCGCGCGGGGTGGGGGTGCGCGGATCGGCGACCACGAACGGGAAGCCGCGGTCGCGCAGGGCTTCGAGCTGCGCGCTGGGCTCGGGCGGCAGGATGAGGATGGCTCCGCCGATGCCGGGCTGGTCGGGCAGCGTGGGCAGGACGTCTTCGTCCTGGGCGAGCTGCCCGGCGTCGAGGATGAGGTGCCGTCCGTGCACGAGCAGCGTCTCGGCGATCGAGGAGACGATCAGGGGGTCGGGCGCGGTCGCGGAGCACGCCTCCACGGCCGCGCCCGAGCCAGGTCTCCGGGGCGGCGGCACCTTGTCGCGGATCGTATGCTCTCCTTGAGCGTTCGCTCAAAACGGGAGGCGGGACGTCATGATCACTATCAAAGGTGCTGGTAGAGGTTCGGTCCGGCTCGTCGTCACCACTGGTGTCATGCTCGACGCGGCGCCGAATGAGGTGTGGCCGCTGCTGACCGACTCACGGATGGATCGCGCACCGCGTTGCCCGGTGTTCGTCGTCGGCACGCCCCGCCCCGTCGCCTGTACGCTGCCCGGCGGTGTCGGTGGTGTCGGTGCCCAGCGCGAGTGCCAGGCGGAGCAGGGAGTGGTCCGCCAGCGCATCACGCGCTGGGAGTCGGCCGAGACCTTGGAGTTCCGCATGGAGGAGACCGATCTGGCGTTCGCCAGGTGGGTGACCGGAATCGAGGAGCGGTTTCAGCTGGTGTGCCCGGCCGGCAACCGCACCCGGCTGACCAGGACCACTACCGTCGCCGTGCGCGGCGCGTTCCCGATCCTCACCGCCCTGGCGATGTCCGTCGGGCTGAAGGCGGTACACCGGTACGTCTTCACGTCATGGCGACGGCAGTGTCGGAGCGCAACGCACGGCCCACGGCGCATCCAGGCCGCCTGACCACGCCCCGCTCAACCGGCACCAAGATCAGTGTTCCGTCGGCGATCGCCGCCTCCTGCTTCGCCGTCTCGCGCCGCCACCGATGGGTCAGCCGTTCGATCATGCCGCCAGCGTAGGCGGCGCGGTCTGGCAACGGTGTCCCGCGGCGTGCTGGGCAGGCCTGGACGTGCCCTACGCGAACTGGAACGGGTACGCGGGCCCCGGCGGGTCTTCGCCCACCAGGCCGTCGACGGCCTCCCGGATGAGGTCGGCGTGGCCGGTGTGCCGGGCGTACTCCTCGATCATGTCGACGAGCAGCCGGCGCAGCGTGAGCACGCTTCCGTCCGGCGCCGTGTACACGGTATCCACGCCGGTCGTCAGCAGCACCTCGGTCACCGCCCGCCGAGACCGCGCGACAGCCTGCTCCCACAGTTCGTGCAGGTGCGCGCCGTCGTCGTCGGCGGCCGACCACCACTCCCAGCCGGGCTCGGCGTCGCGTTCCAGGTCGGGCCATGGCGCGGGCAGCTCGGCGCCGGTCAGGTCGCCGGTGAAGTTGACGTCCTCCAGGTAGGCGAGGTGCTTGAGCAGCCCGCCCAGCGTCATCGCCGATACGCCGGCGCGCATGCGCAGGCCCGCGTCGTCCAGACCGGAGCACTTCCAGGCGAACGTGGCGCGCTGCCGTTCCAGGGAACCGAGCAGCGTCTCCGCCTCGCCGCCGATGGCCGGTGGTTCCGGGTAGCCGGGCGCGTCGACATACGTCATGGCCGACCCTTACCCACCGGGGCGGCCGCCAATCACGCACCTTGCTCATGCCATGCCGGGCAGCCCAGGGTTGCGGCGCAGTCCGGGGTGGACGCCACGCGGATTGCCGGAGTGTTCGGCCAGGCGCTGCAGCAACGTGAGCAGTTGCCGCCGTTCGTCGCCGTCGAGGCCGGTCAGCAGGTCCTCCTCCTCGGCGTCGGCGATGGCTCGGGCCTGCGGTAGCAGGGTGCGGGCAGCGTCGGTCAGGTAGATCGCGTGCGCCCGCCGGTCTGCCGGATGCGGCCTGCGCTCGGCGAGCCCGCGCTGCTCCAGGTCGTCGAGCAGCCCGACCATGACCTTGCGGTGGATGCCGAGCGCCTCGGCGAGCTGCTGCTGGGACCGGCCCTCACCCTGGGCCAGGTGCATGAGCAGGCCGAAGTGGCTGGGCTGGATGTCCAGCGCGGCCAGGCGTTCGGTGAACCGCATCGCGGTGTGGAAGCCCAGCTGCGACAGCAGGAAGTTGGTGCGCTCGTTGAGCGGTCGGTTCGAAGATGCGGGCACGAAAATATTGTACGGCTGGGATATTGTCCACTAGGGTAACAATTACTGAGACTCCCTATTCCAGGAAGGGGCAATCCGATGAAAATGACGGTCTTCGGAGCCACGGGCGGCATCGGCGGACACATCGTGCGCCAGGCACTGGACGCCGGACACGCGGTGACCGCCGTGGTCCGCGATGCGGCGCGCTTCGAGCTGCGGCACCCGGCCCTGGAGGTGGCGGCCGTACGCGGTCTGACCGACCCGGACCTGCTGCTGCCCGCGGTGAAGGGCAGCGACGCGGTCCTCTCGGGCGTCGGTTCCCGCGGCCGCAAAGCCGGCACCATAGCCTCCGACGCCACACGGGGGATCCTCGGTGCGATGGCGACGGCCGGGGTGCGCCGCTTCGTGGCGGTCAGCGCCGCCCCGGTCGGTCCGCCCGCCGAAGGGGAGGGCTTCTTCGGCCGACGGATTCTGCTGCCGGTCGTCAGCGCGGCCTTCAAGGAGGTGTACCGAGACCTGGCGGTGATGGAGGAACTGATCCGGCGCAGCGGCACCGAGTGGACGGTGTTCTGGCCGCCCAAGCTGGTCGACAAGCCGGTGACCGGCCACCACCGCACGGTCGTCGGCGGCAACGTCGCCCGGGGCCACGCGATCTCCCGCGCCGACGTGGCACACGCCATGCTGGCCGCGCTCGGCGACCCGGCGACGATCGGCCGCGCCGTGGGGGTCGCGTACTGACCAGATCGCGCTGTGCCGCTTAGGCCGTGTGGAGGATCTCGGCAGGCCTGTGGCAACCCTGCGTTAACGAGCGCTTGGTGGAACCACGACAGTCGTATATGGATGATCGTCGTACTGTCGATCCGCTGCCAGCGGGCCTGCCGCGGTAAGTAAGATCACCGCGGTGATCAACAGCAGATGGTTACGTGCCATCCTCATAGGACCGTCGGTCGCGCTGTCGGCCGTCTTCCCGACGGCGGCCTACGCCGACGACAACGAACCCGTCGAGACCGCCCCGCCGCCGCGGGTGGAGCTGGTCCTCGACGTCAGTGGATCGATGCGCGCCGCCGACATCGACGGCCGCACCCGGATCTCCGTCGCCCAGCAGGCGTTCAACGAGGTCGTCGACGCGCTTCCGGACGGCACCGAACTCGGCATCCGCGTGCTCGGCGCGACCTACAAGGGCAAGGACAAGGCCGAGGGCTGCAAGGACACCCAGCAGATCGTGCCGGTGGCTCCGGTGGACCGGGCCGCCGCGAAGAACGCCATCGCCAAGCTGCGGCCCACCGGGTTCACCCCGGTCGGCCTGGCGCTGCGCGGCGCGGCCGAGGACCTGGGCACCGGCGAGACCGCCCGCCGGATCATCCTGATCACCGACGGCGAGGACACCTGCGCCCCGCCGGACCCCTGCGACGTCGCCCGCGAGCTGGCCGCCAAGGGCACCCACCTGGTGGTGGACACCCTCGGCCTGGCACCGGACGACAAGGTGCGCCGTCAGCTGGTCTGCATCGCCGCGGCCACCGGCGGGACGTACGCCTCCGCGGAGACGCCGGCACAGCTGACCGACCGGATCAAGCAGCTCGTCGACCGGGCCAAGGACACCACCGTCGTGAAGCCTCCCGCGGTCGTGGCGGGCGGCAAGGAATGCGCCGGAGCGCCACTGCTGTCACCCGGCGTCTACACCGACCGGGAGAAGATCTCCGAGCACCGCTGGTACCGGGTGCCGGTCCGCGTGGACCAGGAACTGCGCGCCTCGGTGAGCATCGCCCTGGACCGCCCGGTCAACCGGGACTACGGCGTACTGCTGCGGGCCACCGCGGCCGACGGCCGGGAGCTCGTGCGCGGCACCGACGCGGGCAGTGGACGCACCGACGTGCTGTCGACCGGCCTGCGCTGGTCGGCCCTGGAACCTGACGTCGAGTCGGACCAGCCGGCGGACGGTCCGACCACCCCGACCGAAGTCTGCCTGGTGATCAGCAATTCGTTCGCCAGCTCGACGGCGAACGACGCGCCGGGCATGCCCTTCGAGCTGACCATCGACGTGGTCGCCACCTCGCCCGCGCCGGACGCGCCGGGGCTGGGCAGCGGATGGCTCCTGCTGCTGGTGCTGACCGTCGCCGGCCTGATCACCGGCGTGCTCGCCGGTTGGGGGACCCGCTGGTGGATCGCGACCTGGAGGACGAACTGATGCTCACCCGTGTGCGTACGCACCACCGCCTCGCGGCCGCCGTGTTCGCCGCGGCCTGCGTCGCCCTGATGCCGGCCGCCGCCATTGCCGCGCCGACCCCCTCACCGGGATCGGCCACCGTCAACCGGGCCGGAACGTCGTTCCTCACCGCGACCGCGGTCGACGTCGGCCAGCCGATTCAGGTGGCAGCCACCACCGGCGACTACCTCTACTGGTCGTTCAGCGCCACGGCCGGGCAGACCACCGAGATCGCGCTGACCGTCGCACTCCCGCCCGCCGCGAAGCGGACCGGCGCGTCCACCTGGACGGTGGACGTCTTCGACGGGCTGCGCCGCCGCCAGGCATGCACGGCTGGCGTGCAGACGCCGATCGCCGCCGCGACCGCCACCGAGGTCAGCCTCGGCTGCACCCTGCGCAGGGTGCGCTCCTGGGCCGAGCCGTGGTCCGGCGATCCGCTGCCCGGCACGTACTACGTCCGGCTGTCGGTCACCGATCTGCCCGAGCCGGACCTCGGCCTGCCGATCCAGGTCGACATGCTGCTCGGCGCCCACGGCGACGCCGTCGCCGACGACGGCGAGCTCAAGGCGCCGCTCGTTCCGCAGGTCAAACCCGGCCAGGTGATCACCGCAGCCGGATCGGCCGATCCTTCGGCCAGCCCGAGCCCGGACCCCGACGACGCGACCGGGGCGCTGGACTGGCTGCCGGACCTGTCGGCCCGCTGGATCTGGACCACGGTCGGCGGTGTCCTGGCCGCCGTCGCCGGTGTCTTCGGGTTCTCGCTGACCTGGCGTCGCCGCCGCACGTGAAGCGAAGCGCCCCTCCCCCTCCCGCGGGAAGGGGGAGGGGCGCTGCGTCGGATCGATCGCCGATCAGAATGGAGGCAGGTCGGTAGGAGCGTCGGTCCAGAGCTGCTCGGCCGGTGCCGGTTCGTGCCGCTGTATGACCGCTATGGCGTCCTTGACTCGGCCGAGTTCGATGAGGTGCGCAGCCAGTACGCCGCGGAGACGAGCGTTGTTCTGGTGCTGCTCGAGGAGCGCGACGGCCTCCTCGACGCGTCCGGCGTCGGCCATCAGATTGGCGATGCTCCAAGCGGCGTACCAGCTTCCACCCTCGGGGTGCGCTCGCGCCTGCTCCATCGCCTCTTCGCGCAGCCCGCAGGCGAAGAGGAGCGTCAGTCGAATCCTGAAGAATTCCCAATCCTCACGGTTTCGGCGCGCTTTGAGGGTGTCGAGGTAGGCCAGGCCTTCCTCGGCGCGGCCTTGTTCGGTGTAGTGGGTGCACAGCATGTTGACGATGCAGTCGTCCGCGCGGCCAGGAGAGTCCGCGAGCGATCGCAGTACCTCGGTGGCCTCCTCGACCCGGCCATGCCTGACCAAGAGTGGCGCGAGCTGCGCTGCTCTGTTGACCTCACACATCGGCGAATCTCCGGGCTGACCGTATGCGGCAATCGCGCTCTCCGCGTCGCCGCGCTCTTCAAGTAGTTCCGCGAGGCGCCGCGCGGCGTGCCCGTGGGGCTCGGTTGCCGCGTAGGACCGCAGCTCCTCGATCCGGTCGTGCCTGGCCAGCAGGTCGGCGAGCTGGTCGCGGTTGTTGACCGATGTGATGTACCGCGTGTGCAGCAGGTCGATCGCCTCGTCGACGCGGCCCTGGCGTTCCCGGATCGTGGCGAGCAGGCCGACGGCATGCGGCGGTTCGACATGGCGGCGGCATGGCGGGCTGTCGTGGCAAGTGTCCACCCAGGTTCGGGCGGCCAGCAGCGTGGCGGCGTCCTCGTCCCGGCCCGCGATCCAGGAGACGTCAACCAGCGCTTCGGCGAGAACCCAGTCCTCGACATGATGGCTGAGCAGGGAGAACGCCTCATCCCCGCGACCCTGGCGAGCAAGCAGCCGTGCGAAGTACCCCAGCGCCAGTCGGTCTCCGGCCTCTGCATAGGGGCGGGCCAGCTCGATCGCCTCGTCGACCCTTCCGCACTCCTCCAAGAGCCCGGCCCTGGTTTTGGCCGCCTCCCACCAGCCCGTGGCGACGTACGGGGCAAGCACCTCAAGCGCCTCCGCTTGCCGGTCCTGTCCGGCGAGTAGCCGTGCCTGTTCTCGCGCGCAGAACCACTCCCCGCGACCGGCCTGAAGCTCCACCTCCTTGCCATGGCCGAGCTCGATGAGCCGAGAGACCAGGTGCGGGGGGATGAGATCGGTGTGTGTCCGGGCTCGGTAGTCAAGATCAGCAGCGTCCACGGAGGTAAACCCTAGCTCTGCTGAAGGATTCCTTGGGGGACTTGGCCTCAGCTTCCGACGCCCTGATCTCCTGCGGTGCATGCGCGACAATCGGCAGAGCGGGCTGTGCTGCCGATGCTGATCCGCACGTGCCGGCCTTCCGGGTTGGCCGACGGTCGCGGAGCGGGGCATCGGGGCGTGGGATGACGTGGCACCATGCGGCATGGCCGATGTCAGTCCCAGAAAGATCGCGGAGCTCGTTCTCGCGCCTGTGCTGTGTACGGCGCTGCTGCTGCTCGGGGTGATCACACTCATTCTCGGGTGGGGCCTGACCAGCGACAGGACCATGGACCACGCGGACGTGGACTACGTCTACCTGCTGGGCACCATGATCCTGTCCGGGCTGGCGGCCGCGGCGGCATACCGGATCGCGGGCCTGCTGCGCGCCTGCGGCTGGTGGCCGGTCCTCGCGGTGCTGGTCCCAGCCGTGGTGTTCACGGTCCTGCAGTTCGACAAGGCGTTCGGCAAGCGGGACTCCGCCCTGGTATGGCTGGCGGGCCTGCTGGTCGTGCTCGTGATCGCCGCGGTGCTCGCGCAGCGCGGTCTGCTCCGGCAGGCCTGGATCGTCGGAGTGCTCGGCGTGATCGTCGTGGCCGACGTCGCGGTGCTGGCGCAGCTGCTGCATTCGAGCTCGGTCGACGGCGATCAGGTTCAACGACTCGACCGGGCGTACGCGCCGCTGTGGTTCGTGTTCGCGCTCATCGACTACGACTTCGGCCTCGACCCGCTCTCGTGGCACATCGGCGACTCGCTCGACATGCGCGAAGTGGGTTACCCGATGTACTCGATGATCGCGCTCGGCTACGTCGTGCGCTCGATGCGGCGCGACCCCGCAGCGGCGGACGCGGCAGAAGATCTTTGAAGTTTCTGCCGTACAGTCTGTCGACTCCGCGCGGGGCCGTTCGACGTACCGGCGTACCGACCCCGAACACCGCAGGAAGGCAGCCCGTCATGGCCCAGTACGCAGTTCTCATCTACGCGGGCGACTCCGCCCACAGCGCGCACGCGACCAGCGAGGACACCGCCCCGCACGACCGGCACGCCGAGGAGCTGGAGCGCTCCGGGGCGCTCGTGGCCGCCTACGCCCTGACGACCAGGGACCTGGCGACCTCCGTGCGCGGCGACGTCGTCACCGACGGCCCGTTCGTCGACGCCAAGGAGATCGTGGCCGGTTTCTACATCCTCGAAGCGCCCGACCTCGACGCGGCGCTCGCGATCGCGAGGCTCAACCCGGCCTGCCACGCCGGCGGCGGGGTCGAGGTCCGGCCGATCGCCGGCGGCGGCTTCGTGGAGCACCCGGCCTGATGAGCGAGTCGGCGGCCGTCGCGGCGGCCATCGCCGAAGCGCACCGTCGCGAGTGGGCCCTGGTGCTCGCCGCGACGGTGCGCGTGGCCGGGGACCTGGACCTGGCCGAGGAGTGCGTCCAGGAGGCGTACGCCGCGGCCATGCGGGGCTGGCCCCGCGACGGCGTCCCGGGCAACCCTGCGGCGTGGCTGACCACGGCGGCCAAGCGGCGCGCGGTGGACGCGATCCGGCGCGAGCAGACGTTCCGGTCGAAACTCCCGCTGCTGCTGGAGCCCGAGGAGATCGCCGTGGACCGGCTGCTCGACGACGAGGACCCCGACGGCGGTGTGCCCGACGACCGGCTGCGGCTGATCTTCACCTGCTGCCATCCGGCGTTGTCGCAGGAGGCGCAGCTGGCGCTGACCCTGCGCCTGGTGTGCGGCGTGCCGACCCCGGACGTGGCCAGGGCGTTCCTGGTATCCGAGCCGACCATGGCGGCCCGCATCACCCGGGCGAAGAAGAAGATCTCGGGCGCCCGCATCCCCTACCGGGTGCCGCGGGCGGCCGAGCTGCCCGACCGCTTGCGGCCGGTCCTCGGCGTGATCCATCTGCTGTTCACGACGGGACACACCGCGCCGTCGGGCGCGGACCTGGTGAACGCCGACCTCGTGGACCGCGCCCTGCACCTGGCCCGGATGCTGCACGAGCTGATGCCCGACGAGCCCGAGGTCCGCGGCCTGCTCGCCCTGCTGCTGGTCACCGACGCGCGCCGGGCCACCCGGGTGGACGCCGCTGGACGGCTGCTGCGCCTGCAGGAACAGGACCGCACCCGCTGGGATCGGTCGGCCATGGCGGAGGCACGCGACCTCATCGTCGCCGGACTGCGCCGCGGCCGGCCCGGACGGTATTTACTGCAGGCGGCCATCGCCTCCCTGTACGCCGAGGCGCCCTCGTTCGAGCAGACCGACTGGCCGCAGATCGTCGAGCTGTACGACAGGCTGTTGGAGGTGTGGCCCTCGCCCGTGGTGGCGTTGAACCGGACGGTGCCGCTGGCGATGGCCGCCGGGCCGCAGGTAGCGCTCGCCGAGGTCGAACGGCTGGAACGGGACGGCGGCCTCACGGGCTACCAGTACCTGCCCGCGGTCAAGGCCGACCTGCTCCTACGGTCCGGGCGCAAGGTGGAGGCCCGCGAGGCGTACGGCCGGGCGCTGGCTGTCACGGCGAACGAAGCCGAGCGGGCGTTCCTGTCCGAGCGCCTGGCCGACCTGGACACCGCTTCCGGGCGGTCCTGAGACCGCCCGGAAGCCGCGGACTCAGCGGCGGAAGGACTGCTCGGCCAGGTGCGGGCGGGCGGTGGTGGTGCGGGCCGTGGCCGGCTGCTCGCCGCACAGCTGCGTGACCAGCATGGTGATGGTCGCGTCCGAGATCGGGTCAGGCTGACCCGGTGCGACGTAGTGGGTCATGTTCTGTGCCACGGTGACCTGGCGGCGGCCGTCGGCGCTGTGCCAGGAGATGGTGGAGTGGCCCAGCACGAGGCCGTCATGGCCCCAGGCCAGCCCGCACGGCAGCAGGTTCGAGTAGAGGCCGAGGCCGTAGCCGCCGTACTCCGGCGCGCCGGGCACCCACGGCACGGTGGTCTGCATCTCGGCGAGCTGCGCGGGCTTCAGCAACTTGCCGGTCAGCAGCGCCCGGTAGAACCGGTTGAGGTCGTCGGTGGTGGAGACCAGGTCACCGGCCGCCCAGCCCCAGGACATGTTGTAGTCGGCGAAGTCGACGAGCACCCCCTCGTACCAGGGGATGTAGGCGGCGGCGTGCGGGCCGTGGATGCGGGTGCCGGTGCCGGGCAGGTAGGTGTGGCGCAGGCCGAGCGGCCGGATGATCCGCTTGGTGATCTCGTACGCCGGCGACCGGCCCGTGATCTTCTCCAGGATCATCCCGGCGAGCACGTAGTTGGTGTTGGAGTAGGACCAGGCCGCGCCGGGCGGGTTCGTGGGGGGCTGGTTCAGCCCGAACGCGGCCAGCTCGGCGGGGGTGAAGGTGCGGTGGCGGTTCTCCTCCAGCGAGGTGTCGGTGGCGAAGATGATGTGGTCGTAGTCGGCGATGCCGCTGGTGTGGTTGAGCAGCATCCGGACGGTGACCCCGTCGACGGCGTACGCCGGCAGGTAGTGGCCGAGCGGCGCGTCGAGCCGCAGCCGGCCCTCCCCGGCCAGCTGGAGCAGGACGGTCGCGGTGAAGGTCTTGGTGATGCTGCCGACGCGGTGACGCATGCCGGGCCGGGTGGGCGCGCCGGTGGTGACGTCGGCGACCCCGGCGGCCGCGGACTGCCGGTGGCGGCCGTCGACGGCTTGGGCGAACACGCCGGGCATGCCGGCGGCGGTGATCGCCTCCAGCTGCGGGCGCAGCGTTCCCCCGGTCGCGGCGGCGGCGGGCGCGGCACCGGCCAACAGGATGAATACGACGGCGGCCCCGACAGCGGCACGGATGGGTGTTCTGGACATGATCCCTCCCCTTTGGACAAATCCCATGCTGCCCGATCGGCGCACCGGTGCCGTCAATCCGGCGAAGGACGCCGTCGTCGGCCGCGCGGAGGATGCCGCGGTCGTCCTGGCGGCGGATATCCATGTCATGGAGGTAATCGGAGCCCGCTCGCACTGGCCGGGCTTGCCACGACCGAGCACACTGTCCGGATGGGCAATGTGATCACCGATGGTGAGATCGTCGTGTCCGGCCTGGCCAAGCATTACAAGCAGGTCAAGGCCGTGGACGGGCTGTCGTTCACCATCAAGCCGGGACGTGTGACCGGCTTCCTCGGGCCGAACGGCGCAGGCAAGACCACTACGTTACGAATGATCCTGAATCTGGTGTCGCCGACGGCGGGCACGGCGACCATCGGCGGCGTGCGTTACGCCGACCTCGCCGAGCCATTGCAGGCGGTCGGCGCGGTGCTGGAGGCGTCGAGCGCGCACAAGGGCCGCACCGGCCGCAACCACCTGCGGGTCATCGCCGCCGCCGCCGGCCTGCCGGCCTCCCGCGCCGACGAGGCGCTGGAGCTGGTCGGGCTGACCCCGGCGGCCAAGCGCAAGTTCAAGGGCTATTCGCTGGGTATGCGGCAGCGGCTGGGCATCGCCGCGGCCATGCTCGGCGACCCGCGCGTGCTGATCCTCGACGAACCCGCCAACGGCCTCGACCCCGAGGGCATCCGCTGGATGCGCGACCTGCTGCAGAAGCTCGCCGGGGAAGGCCGCACCATCCTGGTCTCCAGCCACCTGCTCTCGGAGATGGAGCTGCTCGCCGACGACGTCGTCATCATCGCCGCGGGCCGGCTGGTGGCGCAGGGCCCGGTCGCCGACGTGATCGGCAGGGCGGGCAACGCGGGCTCGGTACGCGTCCGCACCCCGCACCCCGAAAAGCTGCTCGCCGCGCTTCCCGGCGTCGGCAGCAACAGCGAGGACGGGGCGCTGGTGCTGACCGGTGTCACCGCCGAGCAGGTCGGCGACGCCGCGCTGAGCGCCGGGGTGGCCGTCCACGAACTGGTCACCGAGCGCCCCGACCTGGAGCGCGTCTTCCTCGACCTGACCGCGGGCAAGGAGGCGATCCGGTGAGGCTCATCCGCAGCGAGTTCCTGAAGATCCGTACGACCAACGTGTGGTGGCTGTTCGCGCTCGGCGCGTTCGGCCTGCTCTTGCTGGCGTTCGCGATCAACGCGCTGAACATGCACTTCGTGCTGGACCAGCCGGCGGAGATGGCCGAGGGCATGGACCCCGAGGGTGCGGCGGCGATGTCGGCGCTGGCCGAACCCGTTGCGCTGACCTCGTACATGGTCACCTCGGGGCAGTACTTCGGCCTGATGTTCGTGATGCTGCTGGGCATCATCACGGTCACCAACGAGTACCACCACCAGACCGCGACCACGACGTTCCTGGCCACCCCGCACCGCACCTCGGTGATCCTGGCCAAGGCGGCGGCCGGCGGCGTGTTCGGCGTCGTGCTGTGGCTGGTGACCACGGCGATCACCGTGCCGGCCACCGCGATCTTCCTCAACTCGGAGAACATCACCCCCGCCCTGGGCGACTGGGACGTGATCCGGGCGATCCTGCTCAACGGCCTGGCGTACGCGCTGTGGGCGCTGATCGGCATCGGCATCGGCGTGCTCATCCGCAGCCAGATCGGCGCGACCATCACCGCGATGGTCATGTACACGGTGGGCACGATCGCCGTGTCGATCATCGTGAACGTGCTGACGAACCTGCTGGAGTGGGACTGGCTGGCCAACGTGCAGTGGGCCATGCCCTCGCTTGCGTCGACCCTGATGACCAGCGGCGCGGACCTGCCCGGCCAGCCGCGCTACTGGGTCGGCGCGCTCGTCCTGGTCGCCTGGGCCCTGGTCACCGGCCTGATTGGCACCCTGCTCACCCGCACCCGCGACGTGTCCTGAACAGACTGACCCGGGGCCTGCGCCCGCTGCGGGAGCAGGCCCCGGGTCCGTGGGTGGCGGCCGCGCGTCAGGCGGGGGTCAGGTCGACGCCGAACGCGGCCGCGCGCACGTCGGCGAGATCGTGCCGGCGCAGCCGCAGCATCAGCGAGCGCCACGGCGCGGGCCAGCCGTCGCGGGCCCCGCCGGTCGCCAGCGCGACCGCGAACCGCCCCGACGCGAAGTCCTGCCGTTCCGCCAGTTCCCGGGCGGTGGACAGCACGACGTCGGCATTCCAGCCCGGTTCGAGGCTGACCGACGACTGGAGTCGCCGGCCGATGCCCACCACCGCGGCGGGCCGGTCACGCAGCCGCGCCACGAGGGCGTCCAGCACCGGCAGCAGCAGATCCGTCGTACGCAGCGCCGGGTGCAGCATCAGCCGGGCACCGCTGTCCACGTGGTCCTCGTGCCGGATGAGCTCGCCGCCGAGTTCGACCAGCAACGCCGCCGTCGCCTCCGCCGTCGGCCGCCGGCTGTCCGCGGTGAGCACGTGGACCACGTGCTCGATGCGGCGGCGCGCGGCGCGGTCGCGTTCGGGGTCGCCGTCGTCGTCCGTGCGGTCGAGTTCCACCAGCCGGGGCAGCAGCCGCCGCAGCACGGGGGCGCCTTGGCCGAGCTCGGTGAGCGTCACCAGCGCCGCGGCGACGACCTGCCAGGTGTCCCGGTCGGCCAGGTCGGTGAGCCGGGTGAAGACAGCGTCGTGCGCCCCGGGCGTCCACCGACCCCAGCGGGGCAGCGCCGCCCACGCCGCACGGGCCACGACCGCGTCGGAGTTCATGCAGCTGGCGGTGACCAGGGCGCCGTAGCGAAGCCGGTGGTCCTCGGCGACGGCGTACGGGTCGGCGGCGACCACCGCCAGCGCGTCCTCGCGGCTGCCCGCCACGGCCTCGGTGAGGATCTGCCACGACTGCTCCGACGTGAGGTGCTGCCGCGCCGCGGAGACGATCGCGGCGCGCACGTCACGGTGCTGGCCCTCCCGGTGCCAGTGCGCCAGCAGCAGGTCACCGGCTCCGGGCACGGCGAAGCGGGCGGCCAGCCGCAGGATCTCCTTGCGGCTGGTCACCTTCGCGCCGTCGAGTGCCGCCTCCAGCAGGGGTCCCAGCTCGCTCGGCGGCAGCATCGCCGCCGCGCTGCCCGCCGCGTAGACGGCCACCCGTGCCTTGTCGTCGTCGGCGTACGACAGCAGAACCGGCAGTGACTCGGCGGGCCGTCCGGTCCACACCAGGGCGTGCAGCGCCGCCTCGGCCAGCACCGTGTTCGGCGAGCCGAGGTAGCGGTCCACGACCGGCCGGCCCGCGTTCGGGATCTCGGCGGCCTGCCGGATCGCGGCGGCGCGCCGGTGCTCGCCCGCCCCGGCATCGTCGGCGATCCGTTTGAGCAGGTCGGCGTAGCGGCGGCGCTGGCGCGGCAGCCAGCGGCGCAGCCCGCGCGCGTGCCACGGCACCCAGCGCGGCCCCGCCGTCAGGAACCTGCCCGCAGGCGGCTCGTCGCCCAGCACCAGGTCGAGCAGGTCGGTCCGGATGTCACACAGGGTGTCCCAGACCTCAGGGAGCGTCACGGTGGAGGTGTCCCAGCGCAGCACCTGCTCCACGCGGACCGGGCGGGTCCGCGGGTCGTTCAGCCACAGGGTCACCGCCCGCCTGATCACCGAGCTGACATTGCCCTGGTGGAGCGAGTTCTCCAGCATCTCCTGGAGTTCGGGCAGCCGCCAGGCGCGCGGGCCGAGGCCCTCGGCGACGGCGAACAGCGGGCTGTGGCTGCCGCGCACGACGGCCGCGACGACCCAGTCCCGGACGGCGGCGAAGAACTCGTGCTCCTGGCCGTGCCGCAGCTGCCGGTGCAGGCCGTGCAGACTCGGCAGGCGGTCGTCGCCGAACAGCCGGCCCAGCGTCCGCTGCGCCCACAGGCTCAACGCGGGAGTGCCGGTGTGGTGCTGCAGCACGTTCACGGCGAGCCGCTTGAGCGCGTCCCGGGTCGCTCCGGAACCGTCGCGTGCCTGGACGGCGTCGGTGACCAGCTGGTCCAGCGCGTCGACGGACGCCGCTTCGACCAGCAGCGGGTTGACCCCGGCCAGCGCGTCCAGCGCCTCGCGACGCACCGGATCCTGCTCGTTGCGCAGGCGGCGCAGGTACTCGGCGGCCTCGGTGACGACGGCGGCGTCGCGGCTGCGGGCCGCACAGGCGACGAGCAGGCGGTACGCGTACGCCCGGTCGGAGGCTTCGGCGGCGCGGGTGGCGGCGGTCAACACCGGTCGTGCCTGGCTCCACGGCAGGAACGCGGTCATCCGCAGGGTGAGCTGCTCGTCGGAGCGCACTGCGGCCAGGGTGAGCATGCGCTCGGCCTCGGCGACGCGCCGCCGGTGGGGGAGGACCTCCATGACGTCGTCGGACAGCTGCGCGAGGCTCTGCTCCACACCCGCGTACGCGGCGTCGTACAGCCGCTCCCGGTGCCGTGGCGCGACCGCGTTGAGCAGACCCGACAGCCCGGCCGGGTTCAGCCGCAGCCGGCGGGCGAGTTCGGCGAGGTCGTCCACGTCGAGCAGGGCGAACCGCTGCAGCAGGGCCCTCGGCAGCCTGGCGCGGCTGGTCCAGGACGCCCGGTCCGGTGCGGTGAGCAGGGCGAGCACGCGGTGCGGGTCGGCGTCGGCGAGCACGCCGTACGCGGTGAGGGTGCCCGGCAGGTGGGTGTCGAGCGCGTACGCCTCCAGCAGGTCGAGAACCCGCTCCGGCAGGTGCCGCGCGGTCGCCCAGACGCCGGACCCGAACTGCCGCCAGCAGCGCTCGCGGTCCGGTCCCGCGTCGCGCAGCTGATCGGCCACCCACGACAGCACCGGGTCCGGGTGCCAGCGGCCCAGCGCAGCCCAGTTGCCGACGGCATGCCCCAGCAGCGGCAACTGCCGCCGCACGGTCTCACCGCCGCAGACCGGCAGCAGGCTCGCCGCCTCCACGTCGCCGTAACGCGCCCGCACCCGATCGATCACGCCGTCGGCGAGCGCGGTCAGCCGGTCGGCGCGCATCGTGCGCAACGCCTTGCGGCGCAGGTAGGCGGGCGCGTCGGTCAGCCACTCCCAGAGCTCGTCGGCGCTCGTGGCGCCGCCGCGCAGCCAGGCCGGGACCGCCGCGGCGCGCAGCGCCGGGTCCGGGTCGGTCAGCGCCGCCTCGATCACCGGCCGGTGTCCGGCGACCGTCGCCAGGAACAGGCCGATCTCACGCTGGAACGGGTCCCGCGCGTCGAGCCCGGCCAGCAGGGCGGCGAACTCGGACGTGCCGGCGAGGTCACGGGCGCGCCGCGACAGCAGGCGCATCCGGGCGCGGTAGGGCAGCGGGTCGAGGTCGGCGAGCAGCGCGGTGATCAGGTCGGACACGGGCGACATTCTGCCTTGGGCGGCACCGCGACCGCAGTGGCATTTCGCACTGGCAACCCGCGCGACGGCCCGTTGATATGCAACGAGTTTCATAGCATGATGACCCGCGTGGCCCTGGAACACGCGATCCTCGTCTCGCTGCTGGAGCAGCCCGGGTCCGGCTACGAGCTGGCCAGGCGGTTCGACCGCTCGATCGGCCGGTTCTGGACCGCGACCCACCAGCAGATCTACAAGGTGCTGCGGCGGATGGAGGCCGACGGCTGGGTCACCGCCGAGGAGATCGGCCAGGACGGCCGCCCCGACAAGCGGTGCTACTCCGTGGCCGCGCTCGGCCGGGAGGCGCTGACGGCCTGGCTGCGTGAACCGGTCCAGCCGGAGACCGTCCGCCACGAGCTTGCCGTCAAGATCCGCGGCGCGGCGTTCGACGACGCGGCAGGCCGGGCGGCCCTGATCAGCGAGGTCAAGCGGTATCGCGCCGACCACGAGACCACCCTGCGCCGCTACCTGGCCGGCGAGCAGCGCGACTTCCCGGACACCGGTGACCTCGACACGGGGCAGCGGCTGCAGCACGTCGTGCTGCGCGGCGGCATCGAGTACGAACGCATGGTCCTGGCCTGGCTCGACGACGTCCTGCACACCCTCCACGACCTCTGACCGGATAGGGAAGACCGCCATGACGCACCCGCTGCTGCTGAACCCGCGCACCTACGACCCCGCGCACCTCGACGACGAGTCCCGCCGGCTGCTGCGCGCCACCGTCGACTTCTTCGAGAACCGCGGCAAGAAGACGCTGGTCGACAGCTACAACGACCGCACCTGGTACGCCGACTTCCTCGACTTCGTCGCCAAGGAAGGCCTGTTCGCGACGTTTCTGACCCCGGCCGCCGACGGCACCGGCACCCGCTGGGACACCGCGCGCAACGCCGCGCTCAGCGAGATCCTCGCCTTCTACGGCCTCGGCTACTGGTACACCTGGCAGGTCACCGTCCTGGGTCTCGGGCCGGTGTGGCAGAGCGCCAACCCGGCCGCCCGCGCTCGCGCGGCGCAGCTGCTCGCCGACGGCCACGTCATGGCGTTCGGTCTGTCCGAGCGTGCCCACGGCGCGGACATCTACTCCACCGACATGATCCTGACCCCGGACGGCGCGGACGGCTTCCGGGCCACCGGCGGCAAGTACTACATCGGCAACGGCAACGTCGCGGGCCTGGTCTCCGTGTTCGGCCGCCGCGCCGACGTCGAGGGCCCCGACGGATACGTCTTCTTCGCCGCCGACAGCCGCCACCCCGCGTACCACCTGGTCAAGAACGTGGTTAACGGGCAGATGTACGTCAGCGAGTTCCGGCTGGAGGACTACCCGGTGCGGGCCGAGGACGTGCTGCACACCGGCAAGGCCGCGTTCGACGCCGCGCTCAACACGGTCAACGTCGGCAAGTTCAACCTGTGCACCGCCTCCATCGGCATCTGCGAGCACGCGATGTACGAGGCCGTCACCCACGCGCACCGGCGCGTCCTGTACGGCAGGAAGGTCACCGACTTCCCGCACGTGCGGCGCGAGCTGACCGACGCGTACGCCCGGCTGGTCGCGATGAAGCTGTTCAGCGACCGGGCCGTCGACTACTTCCGGTCCGCGGGCCCGGACGACCGGCGGTATCTGCTGTTCAACCCGATGACGAAGATGAAGGTCACCACCGAGGGCGAGCGGGTGATCGACCTGCTGTGGGACGTGATCGCCGCGAAGGGCTTCGAGGCGGACACCTACTTCGACAAGGCCGCCAAGGACATCCGCGGCCTGCCGAAGCTCGAAGGCACCGTGCACGTCAACCTGGCCCTGATCCTGAAGTTCATGCCGAACTACCTGTTCCGGCCGACCGACTTCGCGCCGGTGCCGACCCGCCACGACGCCGCCGACGACGAGTTCCTGTTCCGGCAGGGGCCGGCCCGAGGGCTGGGGGAGATCCGGTTCCAGGACTGGCGCGGCCCGTACGACAAGCACGCCGACCTCGCCAACGTGGCGGTGTTCCGGGAGCAGGCCGACGGGCTGTGCGCGCTGCTGCAGGCGCACGCCCCGGACGTCGACCAGCAGCGCGACCTGGACTTCCTGCTCACCATCGGGCAGCTGTTCGCGCTGGTCGTCTACGGCCAGTTGATCCTGGAGCAGGCCGAGTCGACCGGCCTGGACCGCGATCTGCTCGACGAGATCTTCGCGGTGCTCGTCGGCGACTTCTCCGCGTACGCGACCGAGCTGCACGGCAAGGCGGCCACCACCGACGCCCAGGCCGCCTGGGCACTGGCGCACCTGCGCCGCCCGGCCCGGGACGCCGCCCGCACCGCCGCCGTGTGGTCCCAGGTCGAGGCCCTCTGCGGCGCGTACGAGATGCAGCCGTAGGTCGGCCACCCGTCCGTGCCGGCGCACCTTTCATTCGGTATTAGCCGAGATTGGACCTATTAGAGGGATATATTGCGGCTGTGGGCAGATCGCTGCCCGGGGTGGGTTTCCGTGAGCGGGGGCAGGCGTGAACGCACGGGTTGCGAAGGTGGGCTGGGGCAGGGCGGCAGTGCTGTGGGCTGCCGCGTTCGGAGTTCTGGTGCTGCCTGCCTGCACCACACCCGTCACGTCCGCGACCGTGCCACAGGCCGCCGCGCCGTCGGCCACCGGTGCCCTGCTTCCGCGCAACGTCGTCATTCCGCTGAGCGCGGTGCAAGGGTTCTTCCCGGAGATCAGCCAAGAGCTGGCCACTGGCTGGAACACCACCGCGTCCGGCAGCCCGACGGCCACCCGGAGCGTGGCGTACACGGACAGCGACGGCTCGAAAAAGGTGACGATCTCTGCCGACGAGTACGCCACCGCGGCGGACGCGTCCGCCGGCTATCAGAAGGCCGTCGAGCTGAGCAATGCGGTTCCCGACGTCAAGGCCGTGCCCGCGCCGAACCTGGGGGAGCAGGCCTTCGCCGGAAGCGTGACCAAGGACGGCCAGACCCACGTCGGCGTCGGCGTGCTCGACGGCACCATGGTTCTCGGTGCGACGACCGCCGGCTACGACGCGAACCCGGAGAACATCGCCAAGCTCATGGCCGTGGTGGCAGCGGAGGTCGCCGCCGTCAAGAACCGCTGAACACACCGAGGCTCGCGCCGAGCGCCACGACTCCGGCGAACCCGGCGACGACTACGGACAGCATGGCGATGGTGAGCGGTCGGCGGCTGCGCCGCGGCCCACCCGCCGAAGGCAGCACCGGCACCTCGGCCAGGAACTGCTCCAGGCGGTCGAGATCGCGGGACACGGCACGTCGGCTGCGGTCGGTGCCGAGCCCGGGAACCAGTGCCCTGACCTCGATCGGCCGGTGCCCGCGTGCCCGCAGCCGCACTGCCAGGTTGTCGAGCTGGTCGAAGCCTTCGGCCAGGTGCCTGGGGACCTCGTACCGCACGAGCGGGTTGGTGATCGTGACGGTGTCCGGGGTGACGGTGAATCCGGCGGCCGGTCCGGCCAGGTAGGCCGTGACGAGACCAGCCGCGGACAGGACTGCGCAGAGAGCCAGGCCGAATACGGGCTGCGGCAGCCCGGCCCGGTCCACGATGACGGCGGCGGGCAGCAGCGGCGCGAACATGCCCCCGACGAGGTACGCGAGCGGGTCGGAGCGCCGGAAGGTCCGGTTCACCCGGCTGTCCGGCAGCTCCGGTGTCGTCATCGCAGCATTCCTCCGCCCGTTCGCGCACGCCCTCGGCCGGAGCACCGCAGGTCGGGCCGGGCGTGATGGGTCATCATGCCAGCCGGTTCGCGCTCACCCAGCCGGGCGGCGAAGTGTGGGAGACGGCGCCGCCGTGCTACACGCGCCGGGTGTCGGCGAAGCGCGGCCCGGCGTGCTCGGCGAGCGCGGACGCGATCGCGGCCGGTGACTCGCGTACCTGCGCCAGCACGAGGACCTCGAAGCAGCGGCGGCCGTCAGGTGTGGTCCCGGTGAACCTGCCGATCCCCGGAAAGGTGGTGGTCTGGTAGCCCGGGTCGGGAACGATGAGGACGCGCAGGTCGTCGAGGATGACCGACTCGACGCCGGACCACGGGACAGCGGCGGTGATGTCGGGGGTCCGGATGGTCAGACCGGCGCTGTCGATGACGAACCGGAACCGGAGCGCGCCGAGGGTCTTCGTCATGACGATGGGAGCCGCGATCGCCGCGAAAATGACCATGATCAGCTCGCGGCCGACTATCGCCGGGGGCAGTCCGGCGATCATGTCGCGCCGCGTGGTCAGCAGCGCCCAAGCCAGCGCGACCGGAGCCGCCAGTGCAATCAGCACCTGGACCAGCCACGTCCGGGTGCGATGGAGCGTCATCGGCACGAGGGCTCAGCCGTCGATCCGAGGCGGCGGTCCGGCCTTGGCCTCGGTGCGGTCCCTGTCGTTCGCGAGGCGGTATGCGGCCGCTTCCGCGGCACGGGCCTGATAGGACGCGTGGACCGCCGCCGAATAAGCAGCCTGCTGCTCCGCGCGGGCCCGGACCCGGGCGGCCAGCTGCTCCGGACCGCCGAGCGCCCGCCACACCTCGTGCTCCCGCCAGAACCAGCCGAGGGCGGCGACCCCGCACAGCACGACGAACAGCGCGAACGAGACCCCGGCGAGCCAGGTCGAGACCGTCGGCTCGATGCGGTTGACCAGCATGACCAGGCCGAGCACCCCGCCGCAGAGCGTGGTCAGGACCAGCACGACGAACCCGGCGGAGCGGGTGGGGTGGCGGGGCGTCACGAACAGGAGATCCTGCCATGCGAACGCCGCGTTCGCAGACCCCCGGCGACCGGCGCGGAGAAGGGGCTTGCGCGTTAACTCTACCTAGGTAGATATTAGAGGCATGGCACGCGTACGACATCCCTCTCCGCAGACCGCGGCAGTGCTCGTCGCCCTCGCCAAGTCCGGTGAGGACTGGAGCCACGGCTACGACCTGTGCCGCACCCTCGGCCTGAAGGCGGGCACGGTGTACCCGATCCTCATCCGCCTCGCCGAACGCGGACACGTGGAGACCTCCTGGGAGACCGACCCGCCGCGCGGGCGGCCGGCCCGGCACCTCTACCGGCTCAGCGCCGCGGGCGCTGAACTCGCCCGCACCGTCGCAGCGGCTGCCCGCGCCGCCGCGGCCGCACCCGCCCCGGGCCCGGCCGCGCTCGCGCCCAGGACCGCCTGACCCTCGACCGCTCGATCCCCGACCCGCCCCTGCCGTTCGGAGGCCCGCGATGCTCGACTTCCTCCTCACCCTGGTGGTGCTCGCACCGGCACCCCTGCTCGCGATCGTGGTGCTCGCCGTCCGGCTGCGCGATGCCGTACGCCATGGCGGTGTGGGCACGCTCGCCTCTCGCGTCCGCGCCGGGTGGCGCGACGGGACCAGGCGCCCGGTGTGGCCGCTGCTGATCGGCGTCGCCGCCGGCACCGCGGCGCTGACCTTCGGCCTGCAGCGCCTGTATCTCGCCACGGTCGACAAAGGACCTGGCTGGGGTGTCGACATAGCGCTGCTCGCCATGGTGCTCGGGCTGCTCGCGGCGGTCACCTGCGCGGGGCTCGCCGCCCTGGCCGCGGCCACCGTGGCCCGGGCCCGCGGATTCGGGGCCGGAACGGTCGCGGGGCTGCTCACGCTCGTCGCGGTCGCCGTCGGCACCGCGGCCGCACACCTGCCGTTGAACGCCGCCTACCAGGCCGAACCTGGCAGCTTCCCCGTCGTGGCGAACCTGGGCGCGGGCGATCTGCTGCTGCCGTTCGCGGTGTTCCTCGTCGTGCTGATCTGGGCCCTGCCCTGGCCGGTTCTCGGCGCGGCGCGCGGCGCGCGCACCGAGACCACGCAGCGCTTGCCGGCCCGGGACGTGTGGCAGCTCCTGCTCGACCTGGCCACCGCGGACCTGCCCGAGAACCGGTCCGCCTGGGGCGCGGCGCTGCGGGCCGAACTGGCGGCCATCGACCCGCCCGCCGAGCGGCGCAGGTTCGCGCTGGGCGGGATGTGGGCCGCGCTGCGGTCCGGTCGGCCGCGGGCCGCGTGGGCATCGGCCGCCGCGGTCGCGGTGGTCGTCGCAGCCGGGTCGTTCGCGGCCTCACGCTGGTCACTGGCCCACAGCAGAGGCGGCATCCTCGACTTCTGGATCGTCGGCCCGAGCGTGCTGCTGCTCGCCGTCGCGCTCGTCACGGCCTGGCGCAACCGCTCCTTCGGCGCGGGACTGCGCGCCGCGGCACTGTCCGGGCTCGCGGCCCTGGTGGCGATCGTCGCCGTCGGCGTCCCGGAGGCGCTGGTCTGGGCGCAGCGGCAGGCCGGCTACCTGAGCACCGGCGACGCGGTGCCGCCGACGTGGCAGTCGGCGGTCTTGGACGTGGTGCGCCCCGACTTCGTCATCATCATGATCGTCTTCTGGGTGATCGGCGCGGCCGGCGGCGCGGCCATCGGCACCGCGCTCCGGCGCGACCCCGTCGGAGCCACCGACCGGACGTGAGCTTCCACGTTCACGGGGCGGCGTGGAGTCCGACCTGTTGCCGGAGTGGGTGCCGTGTCGCAGCACCCACTCGGTGACCGCCCCGCTCAGGCGCCGCGCAGCATCGCGCGCAGCACGAACGACGGGCTCATGAGCGAGCGCGGGTGGGCGAGCATCATGGTGACCAGGCTCAGCTTGTGGTTGACGGCATCGTCGGAGATCGACGCGCGGGCGATCCGCCCGCTGATCCGGCTGATCAGCGCGTAGCCGGGCGGGTAAGGGCCGTCGACGTGCTCAAGCCCGAGGTCGGACAGCGTGGAGGTCTGCCAGGCGGCGTCGACCACGACCCGCACCAGGTCGAAGTATCGCCGGGCGGGGCGGCTCAGGTCCGGATCGGTCCGCAGGTACGCCGACAGGCACGACGCGTGCAGCGCGGCCGAGGTCATGCCCTGGCCGTAGATCGGGTTGAACGACGCCACCGCGTCGCCGGCCGCGACGACACCCGCCGGCAGGTCCCGGGCCTCGTGGAAGTCCCGGCGCCGACTGTCGGCCTGGTGGTAGGTGATGACCGGTCCGATCATCTCGCAGCCCGTGGCGACCTGGCCGAACATCGGCGGGAAGTCCCGCACGCAGCGCTCGGTGAACTCGTCGGGATCGCGGCTGGGCCGGTCGTCGGCGTACCCGGCGATCAGGACCAGCCACCGGTCGCCCTCGACCGGATTCACCCCGCCGATGCGCGGCACGCCACCACTGCCGTCGTTGAAGGCGATGCTGCCCCACGTGTCGCCCATCGCCGGGTCTCGGCGGAACGTCGCGGTCGCGTAGTTGAGTTTGATGCCCATACGCTGCATCGGCGGACGGGCGAAGCCGTGCCCCTCCAGCCAGTCGCTGAGCCGGCTGGACCGGCCCATGCCATCGACGACCAGATCGGCCCGTACCTCGGTGGAGCCTTGCTCGCCCTCGTAGCGCGCGCCGACCACCCGGCCGTCCTCGACGATCAGTCCCTCGGCCCGTCCGGACACGAATCTGATGTTGGGCACGGCGAGCGTCCGTCGTCGGACCAGCCCTTCCAGGAAAGGCCTGGTGCCGACCAGGCCCGGCTGCTCCAGCCGGACCGGTTTGGCGGTGCGCAGCGAGCCGTTCATGACGAACTCGAACGCGCCGTACGGCGGCACGACCGCGCCCGCCGCGATCGCCTCCTGGATGAACCCGGGAAACCACCGCTCGAACTGGATCTGCCCCGCGGGCAGCAGCCCGTGCACCTGGCTGCCCTGCGGCACACCGGGTCGCGGATCGTCACCGGTGTCCTGCGGGTCGCGCTCGATGATCAGGACTTCGTCGGCGTGGTCGCTGAGCACTCGGGCGGCCATCAGACCGGCGATGCTGCCGCCCAGGACCACGGCCCGTGACATCAGGCGGCGCATGCCGGTGGGCGCGACGTCGGTGCAGATCTCGGCAAAGGTGCGCGTCGTCGACATGTCAGCAGGTCCCCCCGAAGCGATGGCTCCACATTGGCCATTCGTCGGGGGCAAACATAACGCGGGATCCATGTCGTCGGCAAAGATCGCTAGAACGGCCGCGTCGGTCGACGCATACTGGTGCGCATCGGCCGCCTGCGTTGTGGCGGTCATCGGGATCTCCTGGGCAAGATCTGTTCTTGTGGACGCTGACTGTCCCTATAGGGGCGTCTGGCGTCCACAAAAACGGATCTTCACCCAGCCTCGCGCGCCGAAGCGACCGCGACCCATGAGCGATGCGTGGGCCTCCCATCAGTAGGAGTTCGGCGACGCCCATCCGCTGACTGCCGGGTACCGGCCGGATCAGGGGCGGAAGCTGGCGCGGTACTCCGTCGGGGTGCGGCCGGTCAGGTCCAGGAAGGCGGCGTTGAACGCCGACAACGAGGTGTAGCCGACCGTGTGCGCGATCCGGGTCACCGGGGCGTCGCCCGCGGCGAGTTCCTCGATCGCCCGCAGCACGCGCATCCGGCGCAGCACCGCACGCCAGGTCAGCCCGGTCTCCTCGGCGAAGCGCCGGGCCAGCGAGCGCGGCGCGAGGCCGACCTCGGCCGCGACGTCCTCGAAGTTGACCTCCCCGTCGAGCTGCCGCTCAGTCGCGGCCAGGGCCCGGCGTAGTTCCGGTGACCGTCCCGCCGGGACGACGACCGGGCTCGGCTGCTCGGCGAGCCGCCAGGTCACGGCGGCGAGCGCGGCGAACAGCGTCCGGGCGTACGCGGGAAGGGGCTCGTCGCTCTCGCCATAGGCGCCGCACTCGTCGACCAGGGCGCGGGCCAGCGGATTGAGGTCGAACACGGTCAGCGGCGCCGGCGGGGCGGCGGTGAACCCGGGGTCGAACAGCACCGAGGCCGTGGTGACCGGTTGCGGGATGCTGACCTGGATCGGCCGGCCCGCCTCGATCAGGGCGGCCCGTGCCGGGGGCAGCAGCCATGCCTGGCCCTGCGCCTCCAGCCGGAGCACCCCGGCGGAGGCGCAGAGCAGGTAGTGGCGGTCCACGCGCAGTTCCCGGACCGGCTCGGCGGGGAAGGTGCGGACGAAGCTGTACGCCTCACGGGTCATCGGCGGCCTCGCACGAACCCCATCGTAGTCAGCGGACCGTCTCCAGCAGGCCGGCGCGGAAGCGGCGGCTCACCGGCGGCGCGATCATCATCGGGCGCAGCACCTCGCCGGAGCGGGCGAACGAGTCCGACGTCTGGTATCCGGCGAACGACTGCTCGTCGGCCCACTCGTGCACGATGGTGATCGCGGACTCGTCCGCGCGGGAGGCGTAGACCCGGAAGGCGACGTTGCCGGGCATGGCATGTACGCGGTCGCCTTCGGCGTCGAGATGGGCCAGGGCCGAGGTCCGGTCGGCAGGGGCGGTGCGGAAGTCGACGATCGCGATGAACATGAAGGTCCTCCGGAAGGTGCGGTGGCGGCGGCTGCCGCGGTTGGATTCGATCCTCGCCGCCGCACGCCCGTCCGGCTCGCGTCGGCCGGACACGTTCACGCTCGCATCGGACACGTCACCGGTTGGTGCATACGAACAGGCCCGGGTCCGTTTCCGGATCCCGGGCCTGTCTGGTCGTGCTCATCGTGCCGTGTGGTCGCGCGCCTGGCGGCGCTTGCGGCCGTGGCGGTGCACCCTGTTGGCCACCCGCTCCTTCGCGGCCTCGTCTATGAGCTCTCGGTGATGCAACTTCGCGAGATCGAAGTACATCTCGGGCGATCCGAACATCGCAGACTCCTCAGTCCTTGACTCTCTGTCTTGCTGACGAGGTAAATACTCCTCCGGCGACAGCCCCGCTCCATCCGCAGCGACGGCCTATCTTGCCTGCCCACGACCTACCTAGAGGCGCGCTTGGGGGACCTAGGTATGCCTACGGCCGGTGACCGCGATCACCGGCCTGAGCCGGTTACGTCCCTTTCGGAGTGATCCAGCTGATGTCGGACGGCGCGGTTAGGGTCGGGGCCGTCCTAGGTGAGGAGGCACAGGTGCGGGTCGAGGTGCGAAGCAGGGTTCCCGGCGGGGACCGCCTGCCCGATGTGCTGGTCGAGCTGGCGCAGGAGCAGACCACGGTGCGCGAGCTGATCCGCGCCGCCGTCGCCGAGCAGGTGCGCGCCTGGCAGGCGGACGGCTCCCGGTGCCGCGCCCTGCTGGATCGGCAGTACCTCACCGACGACGACATCCGCGCCCAGGCCGCGACGGGCATGATCCGGCTGCCCGACCGGGAGCCCGTCACGCCCGACGTCGAAGCCGAGGTTGCTCGCGCCTGGCGGGCGTTCGAGCGCGGCACGTTCGCCCTGTTCATCGGCGGGCGGCAGCATGACCTGCTCGACGAGCGGATCGTGCTGCGCCTCGGCGAGCCGGTCGTTTTCGTGCGGCTGACGGCGCTGGTCGGCGGCTGACGTGGACCATCCGATTCCCGATATCCACCTGGCGGCGTTCGCGCAGGAGCGGGACGCGCTGTGGCAGCGCGTCGAGCAGGTGCGCACCGCCGTCAAGGACGGTGACCTGGCGCTGCTGCGCGAGCTGGGGCCGATCGTCCGGGAGCAGCTGCGCCGTGGTGACGACCGTGTCGGTGGCAAGCTGGAGGACCGCATCCCCGACATAGACCAGGCGTTCAGCGAGGCGTACGACGAGGCGTTCCCGCTCGCGCCGGGCGCGGACGTGTGCACCGTCCTGGACGCGCCGTGGCCGACCGTGACGCGTGACGCGGCGCTGCGCGCGCTGCTGGGGTGGCCGGTCTGGGGCACACCGCCGCTGGATGAGGTGGCCGACCGGGTCATCGCGGCCGGCGACGTGGCCGCGATGCGGGTGATGGTGCTGACTCCGCTGGGGCGGGTGACCCGGCCCGCCGTGACCCGGCTGCTCGACGCCCTGCACGCGCGCGACGCCCTGGACGCGGCGCTGGTCGAGCACGCGTTCACCGTGGACCGCTGGCTGGGCAACACCATCGTCGGCCGGGACCCGTCGGGTGGCGTTCCGCCACCACCCGCCGCTTGCGCGGACGCGGTGCGGTCTTACGTGGACGCGATGCTGTGGCGGATGACCTCGGCCGGGGTGCCCGACGAGGAGCTGCCGCAGGTGGTCGTGCCGCGTGGGCTGCGGTTCGTGCTGCGGGCACTGGACTGGACGGGGGAGGAGAAGACCGGCAAGCGGCTGGGTGCGGCCGAACTGAGCAGCGAGGAGTTGGCAGAGCTGGTGGCGCACCTGCGGCAGCGCCCGTTGGAGGTCCGGCTGCGCGCCTTCCATCTGCGCCGGGAAGCCGGTGATGCCGAAGGGCTGCTGCCGGTGCTGGGGCTGGAACCGGCGTCGGCGCTGCTGCGGCTGGTGGACCGGATCGAGGCGGACGGCGTGGTCCGGTATGACCGCGAGCTCATCCTGGTGGCGGCCGAGGCGGCCGGACCCGCCGCGACCGAGCGCCTGCTGGCGCAGACGCCGTGCGAGCTGGTCAGCGCGGTCCTGGGGCGCAACCGCGCGGCGGTGCTCAAACGCGTGAAGAACAACGCCCTGGCGGGCATCGCCGCGTACGGCATGCTGCCGCTCGCCGAGGGCGAGACGGTGCTCGACCGGTACACGGCGCTGCGTGAGATCGCCAAGCGCGGGCCGAAGCTCGGCCCGAACCGGCGGCACAGCCACGCGGCCGCGGTCGAGGTCGCACTGGAGCACTTGGCACAGGTCGCCGGCCTGCCTGACGCGAGCCGTCTGGAGACCGAGTGCGAGATCGAGCTCGCCGCCGCCACCCCGCCGCCGTGGTCGGTCGGCGACTACACGGTCGCGGTCGTCATGGACGGCCCCGACCCGGTCATCACCGTCACCAGCGGTGGGAAGGTTTTGAAAAGCGTGCCTGCGGCGGTACGCGCCGACGACCGCCACGCGGCCAGCCGAGAACACCAGGAACTGCTGCGCGACCAGGCCCGGCGGCTGCGCACCGGCGTGATCGAACGACTCGTCGCGACCGGCACACCGCTTGGCCCGCAGGAGCTGGCCGGGCTGCTGAGACTGCCCGCGGGCGCGGCGATGCTGCCCGCCCTGCTGTGGCGCGACCGCACCGGCCAGGTCGGGCTGCTCGCCGACGTCGACACGACCGGCCCGGTCACCGCCGTGCACCCGTTCGACCTGTACGAGTCCGGACGGCTCGGGCACTGGCAGGCCGAGATCGTGCGCCGCCGCCTGCGCCAGCCCGTCAAGCAGGCATTTCGCGAGCTGTACGTGCTCACGCCCGCCGAACGCGAAGCCGTCGACGTCTCGCGGCGCTTCGCCGGCCACACCGTGACCGGCCGGGTCGCCGGGCAGCTGCTGTCGGGTCGCGGCTGGCGCACGCACGGCGACTGCGCCGCGTACCAGGCCACCCGGCCGGCAGGAGACCTGACGGCGGCCCTGCGCTGCGACTTCCACGGATACTTCGGCATGGGCGACGTGGAGATCGGCGACCTGCGGTTCCTGTCCGGACGCGACACCGTGCCGCTGGCCGACGTGCCGCCGGCCGTCTTCTCCGAGGTCATGCGCGACCTCGACCTGGTGGTGTCGGTCGCGGGCACCGACCCGGCACGGCTGGACTCGCCCGCTCGCGCGCAGAGCCGAGCCGAGGTGCTGGCCGCGCTCATCGACGACCTGGGCCTGCGCCGCGTCGCCGTCGAGGGCACGGTTGCGGTTGTCCACGGCTCGCGCTCGGCGTACCGCGTGCACCTGACCAGCGGCAGCATCCACGTCGAACCGGGCGGATACCTGTGCGTGGTGCCGGACGGGTTCGGCGGCAAGCCGCACCGGCGGCTGTTCCTGCCGTTCGCCGATGACGATCCGATGACGAGTGTCGTGCTCAGCAAGGTGCTGCTGCTCGCCGAGGACGAGAAGATCACCGACCCGTCGATCCTGGCGCAGCTGGCGGTGCTCACGGCACGCGGCTGAGCGGCGGGCGTCGGCACGGTGGCGCGGCGGTGAAGCCGGGTTGTCCACCTGGTGACATGTCGCCTTTGCGCAGCACGGGCTCTAGTGACCTTGGACACGTCGCCGCAGCAGAATCCGATCACCTTCGCCGTGGACAGCGGCGATGATCGTGAGGAGCTCGACACGATGTGGTCACCCCTGGGCCGCGCCACCGCCGCCGGCGGTATGGCGGCCGTACTCACCTTCACCGTGCTCGGCACGGCGCAGCAGACCGCTGCCGCCGCGCCGGGCACGCCGGACCGGACTGCGGCGACCCCGACGGCCGGCCAGACGGTCACGCTGATCACCGGTGACGTCGTCACCGTGAGCGACGCCGGTGCGGGCCGGCACACCGCCGCGGTGCGCCCCGCCCCCGGGCGGGAACGCGTCACGTTCCACACCCTGGAGGTCGACGGCGGCCTGCGGGTGCTGCCGTCCGATGTGGTGCCGTACGTGTCGTCCGGGGCCGTCGACGCGGACCTGTTCGACGTCGAAGAGCTGCTCGCGGCAGGGTACGGCGACGCGACCGCGACCGGCCTGCCGCTGATCGTGCGCTACGCCGACGGCGGCGCGAACGCCAGGCGCACGGCCGGCGTCACCAGCGTGCGCGAGCTGCCGAGCATCGGCGGCAGCCGAGAAGCGGCTCGGCATCGCGCTGCCGGCCGCGCTGTGTGAGGCTCACCTGCTGTTCGGGCGGCGCACGGACCTGACACCACCACATCGTCTGCCGCGGCTGCGGCGCGATCGCCGACGTGGACTGCGCCGTCGGTGCGGC
>NZ_JBEZEB010000047.1:0-72951 GCF_040648615.1 Catellatospora sp. NPDC049111
CGCATCAGTGATCGTCAGCGCTGCCTTCGGCCGACCCATCCGTCCCATCGGCACAGCATAGACTTATGCAACGGATTTCCGGCGCAGCACACTAGTGGCCGATCAGGCGCTGAACCTGACCGGTGACCTGCGGGGAGGCGATCGGAGCCCAGGCGGCGAACAACGAGCGGAAGTACGCGCCGTACTTGTCCGCCACGGAGGGATCTTGCTCGAAGACGTCCAGTTCATTGACGATGCTGAGATCCACGAAGGGCTGAATCTGACCGGGCCCCAGACTCCAGGTCTGTCCGGTGAAGCGGTCGACGACTTCACCGGTCGTCGCGAGGCTCCGCCAGGTCCGCCCGCGGTCGCACGCCCCGTAGAGGTAGACCAGTTGCTCGGCCTCGTGGCCGATGAGGTCCTGCGCCATGCCCCGGTCCGTCAGGTCGAGCAGGACGACCTCGAAGCCGTCGGTGCCGTATACGGCATGCGCGAGACCGGCCAGTTGCGTGTCGACGCCGCATTCCAGGTCCGCAAGACGGTCGTGCACCCGGCACAGGTGCGCGTAGAGAGTCCCGCCGGGATGCGGGATCGTCTCGGCCCCGCGCTGCCGAAGCCATGTCCGTACGGCACCGTCGATGGTCATGGCCCGACTCTAACGAAAGGCGCATCGGACCGGCCGTCCCTCGACATGGGCGGTTAGTCACAGCGGCGCGCCCTTGCGAGCCCGCGCTCACAGGCGGTTCAGTGAAGCATGGCCCGAATCGCATACGACAATGAGGACGCGGCGGCGTTCGAGGCGAGCCGCCACCTCATCGACGCCGAGCTCGTGGCCTGGCGGGAGGCGATCAGCCGGCACCTCGACCCCCGACCAGGCATGCGCGTGCTAGACCTGGGCTCCGGCACCGGCATGTGGGCGCGAGCCTTCACCGCCTGGTACGACGGCGTGGAGGTCGTCGCGGTCGAGCCCTCCGAAGCAATGCGCGCCCGCTCGGTCCACCAGCCCGTCGTGCCAGGAGACGCCGAAGGTATCCCACTCGACGACGCCAGCGTCGACGCGGCCTGGCTCTCCACGGTCATCCACCACGTGCCGGACCTGACAAGCGCGGCCCGAGAACTGCGCCGCGTACTGCGTCCCGGGGCACCGGTGCTGATCCGCTCGGCATTCGCGGGCCGTCACCACGCGATCACCCTGTTCCGCTACTTTCCCGAAGCCATTCGGGTGCTGGACACCTACCCCTCCGTGGCCGACGTCGAAGCCGCCTTCGCCACCGCGGGATTCGCCCCCGCCGGCTTCGAACAGGTTCCGCAGACAACCGCGCCGTCGCTTCGCGAGGCCGCGACCAGGTTGCGCCGTGAGGCCCACACGCCTCTGCAACTGATCACCGACGACGAGTACACGGCAGGGCTGGTCCGGCTGCACCGGGCAGCGGAAACCGAGACCGGCGCTGTAGTCGACTCGCTGGACCTCCTCGTCCTACGCTGACGGGCCGGCGTCAGCCGGCGTCATCCAGCTGAGACAAAGCCCCTGGCCTCGGACCCGCTGAAGGTTCCCCTTCGGCGCGAGACCGACCGGTCAAGCCGCCGGTCTGTGCAGCTCGGCGCGCAGGTTGCGGACCACCGCGAAGGCAGCGTCGGGATCGTTGGTCTCCTCCCACAGTTCGACCCACTCGGAGTCTGCGGCCAGGACCCGGTCCAGGGCGCGGACCGCCAGCGCCGGCAGATCTGCCGGGACTTCCAGCCGGTTGCCGTCGGTCAGGAAGTCGGGGGCGTACGAAGACATCAGCCGAACAGCGCCGGGCAGCTGCGAGCCGATGACGGCCGCAGCGGCGATGGCCTGCTCACCCTCGCGGGAGTCCAGATAACCGGTCTCCTCAGCGGCCTGCCGTAGAGCCTGGCGGATGAGCCCGAGGCGTTCGGCGGGATCGGCATCGTGCAGGTTGCCACACCAGTCCGCCGCGCCGTCGTTGTCGAACGGGCCGATGTCCCAGGTCCCCACGCCATGTACCTCCGGGCTCGCGATGTTGCGCGACTGTAGCGCCCAAGTGCGACACCGTCGGCACCCGCCACCGAGTAGACCGGACCCCGATGTTGCCGAGGCGGGTCATGTCCCGGACGCGAAGTCGGCCACGGCCGCGAATTCGCCGCCCGCGGTGAGCGCCGCGGCGCCTACCTTGGTCAGCTCGCAGTCGCTGATGATCGTGCGGTGACCGGGGCTGTCCATCCAGGCGTCGACCGCCTGTCGCGCGGCTCCGGTGCCCTGCGCCCAGTACAGGATCTCGCCGTTGGTGGAGGCGTCGAATCCGGTGTCGGCGATGCGCTGGGCGGCGGTGCTGCCGTCGGATCCGGTGTGGTCGCGCACGCCGTGGTCCAGCATGTCCTGGGCGTGGCGTTTGGCGGCGTCGGCCAGGCGCTGGTCGGCGGTGACCGCTGGGCAGGACGGCTCTGCTCGGCGCTGGTTGATCAGCGTCACGAGGTCTGCGCCGTCGCCTGGTGCCGCCGGACCGGTGGGTCTGCCGGCGCATCCGGCGAGGCATGCGACGAGCCCTGCGGCCAGCAGTCTGCGCAACAACATGGTCTGCGGATGCCCGGTCCGGTCGGCAGACAAACGGTCAGGCGGAGCGATCGCTCAGCCGGGACCGCCGAACCGCGCGACCGGCGGACGTGGAGGTGCCACGGCCGGCCGGTCGCGCCGTGATCCGCGTACCGGGATCAGTACTTGGTGTAGGTGACCGACTCGTATCGGGCGGTCAGCGGTGTGCCGGGGTAGCTGAACGGGCCGAGCCAGCCGTCCACGCCGATGCCTGGCCACAGGTTGGCCATGATGCGCTGGGGGCGGGTGGGCAGCGGGCCGCGTGAGCCGTTCTCCTGGTGGACGAGCCGGCCGTCGACGAACCAGTTGATCGTGCCCTGGTTCCACCACTCGATGGCGTAGTTGTGGTAGCCGGTGGAGGCGTCGAAGCCGAGGTTGATGATCGTTTCGTGTCCGCCGACTCCGTTGGTGAAGTAGTTGGTCTGCATCTGGGTCGTGTTCTTGCCGAGGATCTCGACGTCGATCTCGTCCCATGGCTGACCGTCGCTGGGCCCGGTGTAGGTGAAGAACGACGTGACGGTGCCGGGGCGTTTGACCGCCATCATCCGCACTTCGAACCGGCCGTAGGAGTACAGGTCGGTCGACCGGAACTCGCCGGAGGCGTACAGCTTGCCGGAGCATCCGGCGGGGCAGGTGGCGGTGTCGAGGTTGATGCCCATGACGCCGCCGTTGAACCAGACGTGGTCGGCGCGCCAGCCGACGTTGAACATGCTGCCGTTGCTCCAGCCGTCGGCCTTGTACCAGCGGCTGGTGTTGAACGTGTTGAAGTTGTCGCTGAAGCTGCCGCCGATGGCGGCGTAGGCGGGGGACGCGACGTGGACGGCGCCGGCGGCGGCGAGGGCCATCGTCACAGCGATGACGAGGGTGCGGGTGAGGCGTCTCATGCTTGCTCCATCTGCTGGAGGCGGCCGCGGGCAGGCGGCACGCCGTGGACGGAAGCGGCACCCGTCCTCGCGCGAATGGACGGTTGCGCGCCGGTGGACTGGAAGGGCTTCCAGTCCGTTTCCAGCGGTCTGGCGGCGTCACCGAAATGATGTGCGTGAATCAAAACGCTGTCAAGGGCACTGTTGTGCGGCGCGGCGTAACTTGGCATTTACACGGTGCCGGTACGCCGGTAGCTTCCAAAATGGAAGCGATTCCAGTTTCTGGTCTCCGTCGGCCGAGGTCCGGCCGGGTGGTCGCGGCGGCGTCAACGCACGTGAGTCTGCGGCCGGCCGGCGGACGGACGCTTCCGGTGGCGGTCTGCGGTGCGTGACACCGCAGGCCGCCACCCGCGCGGTGGCCGAACGTTCGCGGTCGGTGACGCGGTTCAGCCGTGGCCGGCGGTCCGCGTCGAACCGCGTACGACCAGGCGGGTGGGCAGGATCAGCGGAGTCGGCTGCGTGCCGTCCAGGACGGACAGCAGCATGCGGGTCATCTCTGCGCCCAATGCCCGTATGGGCTGATGGATCGTGGTGAGCTGCGGGTCGGTGTGCCGGGCGGTCTGCAGGTCGTCGAAGCCGATGAGGCCGACGTCGCCGGGAACGGCGCGGCCATGGGCCCGAAGGACCCGCAGCGCCCCGGCGGCCATGTTGTCCGACGCTGCGAACACCGCGTCGAGGTCGGGATGGGCCTGCAACAGCCGAGTCATCGCCGTAGCGCCGCCGGCCTCGCCGAAGTCCGCGTGCTCGACCCGATGTGCCGGCAGCTCCGCGACCGCCATCGCGTCCCGAAACCCCCGGTAGCGCGCGTCGGCGACGTCGAGGCTGAGCGGGCCGGTGATCGTCGCTATCCGGCGGTAGCCCGCCTCGACGAGATGCTCGATGGCCAGCCGTGCGCCGCCCCGGTTGTCGGTGTCCACATACCAGCGGGGTTCGCCGCGCAGCGGCCGACCGCCGAACACGACCGGCACGCTCGACTGCTCGGCGAGCCCGGCCAGTGGATCCTCGCCGTGCAGGTTCATCAGCATGATCCCGTCGGCGCGGCGGGACCGTATGATCTGCCGCAGCTTGGCCTGCCCCTCGGGCCGCCCGGCCAGCACCAGCGTCAGGGTGAAGTCGGTGGGCTCCAGTGCGACGCTGATGCCGTAGATCACCTGGGCGAAGAAGGCGTCGGCGAAGATGCCCGGCTCGTCGGCGGCGACCGCCAGGACGACCGCGCCAACGCGGTTGGTGGCCAGCGCCCGAGCGGACGGATTGGGCACGTACCCCAGCTCGCGCACCGCACGTTGCACGGCGACCCGTTTGGGCGCGCTGACGTTGCCGACGTTGTTGATCGCCCGGGACGCGACCGAACGCGACACCCCCGCCCGCTCGGCAACGTCGTCGAGGGTGGGGGAGCGGTCAGGCGGCGCGGTGTCCATGAGCAGGGACCCGTCTTTCCTCGCGGGGGATCGGCGGGACCCATAGTAGGGCAGCCGCGACCGGCCGAGGCGACGCCGCCGTCAGTGGCCGCTCAGCGGCGACCGCCGGTTTCCCGCCTGCCTGGCCGTAGCGGCAGTGAGTCGAAATTGGAAGCGGTTGCTCTGCATGAGAATGCGTTCTGGCATTGACAACACGGAGCCGATCGATGACGATGCATCAAGAAACTGGGAGCGCTTCCAGTCCGTCCCATCGTTTCCTAGAGGAGACCCGATGCCCCTACGACGACGGCTACTGGCGTCGCTGGCCGCAGCAGCCCTGACCGCGGTGGCCGCCCCGGCACCCGCATCGGCCGCCGCGCCCGTCGCACCGGCCCGCCGCAGCCTGCCTGCCGACACCCGCTTCTACGTCGACCCCGCCGCCGGCGCCGCCCGCCAGGCCCTCGTGGACCTCGCCGCCGGCAACACCACCGACGCCGTGCGGATGGCCCAGCTCGCCACCTGGCCGCAGGCGATCTGGATCGACAACGGCACACCCGCGCAGATCGGCGCCCAGATCCGAAAGATCATGTCTGCCGCGCGGGCCACCCGCACCGTTCCCGTACTGGTCAGCTACTTCATTCCCGGCCGCGACTGCAGCCTGTACTCCGCCGGCGGCGCGCAGGCCTCCGCCGAGTACCGGGCCTGGATCGCGGCGTTCGCCGCGGCGATCGGCGACGGCAAAGCCGTGGTCGTCGTCGAACCCGACGGCCTGTCGCTGCTGCCCAAGGACTGCGCCGGCAACATCGACCCGACCGGCGAGCTGACCGCGCAGCGCCTGGCCGACCTGAAGGCGGCGGTGGCGATGTTCGGGGCCCAGCCCAACACGTCGGTCTACCTCGACGCCGGCAACAGCGGCTGGCAGGCCGTCGGTGTCATCGCCGAACGCCTCATCCAGGCCGGCATCGACCAGGCCCGCGGATTCGCGCTCAACGTCTCCAACTACTGGCGCACCGAGCAGAACACCCGGTACGCGACCTGGGTCGCCAAGTGCATCTGGTGGGCGACCCGCGGTCCGGACTGGGCCCGCGGGCACACCGACTGGTGCGCCAGCCAGTACTACTCGGCCGCCGCGCCCAACGACGGGCAGCCCGGCAACGCCGTCGTCTACGAGGACCCCGCGACGTGGCACTGGACCGACGCCTGGTTCGACCAGAACGTCGGCACCCCGCCGGTCGGGCAGCTCACCCACAACATCGTCGACACCAGCCGCAACGGCATCGGCCCCTGGACCGCCCCCGCCGGCAAGTACACCGACGCCGAGACCTGGTGCAACCCGCCGGCCCGTGGCATCGGGGCCCGGCCGACGGCCGACACCGGCCTGCCGCTGACCGACGCCTTCTTGTGGATCAAAACCATCGGCGAGTCCGACGGCAGCTGCAAGCGCGGTACCGCCGGGCCCGCCGACCCCGAGTACGGCTCGGTGGATCCCGCCGCGGGCGCCTGGTGGCCGGACATGGCCCACTGGCTGGCGGCCAACGCCTCACCTGCCTTGAGGTTCAACCCGCGGCTGCTGGCCTGACGGGTCGGCGGGACGCCCCAGGGCGTCCCGCCGACCATGCGCAGCAGTCGGGAATAGTGCAGTGCCGCCGGTGGTCAAGCCGCGGAGGGCATTCCGGGTGTCGTCGATGCCAAACTGTGATCTACTTCGTGCTCGCGGGGCAGGTAGCAGGGCAGATCGGGCAGCCCTTTGCTGTCGGTGGCGAGGGGATGGCGGATCTCCAGGTCCCAGGGCGACTGCTCCGCCGGAGTCCGCCCGGCGCGGCCTGTTAACAGGCGGCGGCCGGCCAGTGCTGACTCGATGCGCTCCATGCGGCCGGCCAGGTCTTCGAGCCACCGCCAAGTCGCCAAACGACCCTTGACGGCGGATACGAGGTCCAACACCATCGGCCCGCCTCACGGCGGTCGGCGACGTCGGTGGCCAAAACGCCCGCGATGCCCGGTGTCCCATGCAGACTTTGACAGCTCGAGCCGAGCGAGATGGTAGTAGATCTTCTTGGGCGCCACGCCGGTGACTGCGGCCAGTTGGCGAGCGGTCCAGGACCGTTCGACGTCGTGTCGGTTGGCCGACACTCGATGGCGCCTCGCCGTGCCGCGCTGCTTTGATCCGAGAGCTGTCGTGACGAGATTCCAGCCGTGCTGAGTGAGGATTCATGTGAGATGCCGGGTGGACTTTACTTCATAGGCACAGGCACCTCTCACTACAAGCATGGCGACTTCGCGGATCGGCCCGAACTGTCGGTCGAACTGGCAAGGATGTCGAGCCTCTTCTCGGACGTGCTTGGATACAGCGAGGTAGCCGACTTCGGGTTGAACATGTCCTCGATAGAGCTGAAAGCCCGCCTCCGCGCATTCTTGACGGCCGACGAGCGACGGCGCGACGACCGAGTGGTGTTCTATTACACCGGACATGCCATCCATGACGGCATGGAGTATCTGATCCCGTTGCGCGAGACCACCAACGTCGACCTCATCGGCACTTCGTTGTCCGCGTCGGAACTCTCACGTTGGCTGTTTCGAGGGACCGCCGTCGACTCGATCCTGGTGATCCTCGATACCTGCTATGCGGGGGCGGGTGGCGGGGAGATCGCGAAGAAGGCGATCGATCAGATGCTGCACGAGCGCCGCTCGGGCGGTTCTGCTGTCATCTCGGCGAGCCGTCCCTATGAGGCGGCAGAGTCCGGTGCCTTCACGCAGGCGTTCGAGTCGGTGGTGCGCCATCGCGCGAGCGGCGGGCACAACCCTCGGTTTCTGGCGCTGGACGGCGTGGTGAACATGATCTGCGAGGAGACTCCGACCTGGCAGAACGCGCGACTGTTCCTTACCGGTGACCCGGTCACCGAGTTCCTGCCGAATCCGCGCTACGACCCCAGCTACCGGGATCTCGATCTTCGTGCGCAGCGGGATCGGCAACAGCGGGCGCTGAGGGAAGCTGAGAGCAAGGCTCATGTCCTGCCGCGGGCGCAAGGGCTCGACACGCCCCAGGACGATCTGTGGTTGTTCACGGGACGGGGCGCTGCCCTGAAGGCCATCGGCGGCTGGCTGCAGCAGGATGAGGGCCACCGGACGCTGGTCGTCACTGGCGACCCCGGCTCGGGCAAGTCCTCAGTGCTGTCGCGAGTGTTTGTGCTGTCGGATCCGAAACTGCGCGCTCGAGTGCCGGCCCTGTACCGCATCGCGGACGAGACCCTCCCTCCGGTGGGCTCGATCGCGCGCTTCATTCACGCCCGCGGACTGACTGCATCGCAGATCTTCGACGGCATCCTCGAGGCTGCCCGGCTGGGCCGGGTGGAGACGCCCGCAGACCTGCTGGCGGCGGTGGCGGCGAGGACCGAACCGCTGACGATCGTCATCGACGCGGTCGATGAGAGCATCGGCGGAAACGATCTACGCACTTCGCCGGTCGCTCATCTGCTGGTCCAATTGATCGAGGGCGCGCCGAGGTCGAAGCTGCGGCTGCTCATCGGATCGCGCCGGCCGCTGTTGAGCGTGATCAACACTGATCTCTGCGTGCTGGCCGATCTCGACAAGGCCGAATACTCCGAACCCGGAGATATCAACTCGTATGCCGTCGAGTGCCTGATGAGGCTGTCGCCGGCATCTCCATACCGGCACGTGCCCGAATCGGTGACCCGCGAAGTCGCCGACGGAATCGCCCGAGCCGCCCAGCGGTCCTTCCTGGTCGCCCTGATTGTCGGTCGCAGCCTTTCCCTACGCGAGGCGGCCGTGGATCCCACAGTTGCCGGCTGGGATGCCCGGCTGCCGCGAGAGGCTTCGGAGGCGATGCGGCTGGACCTCGACGAGCGCCTCGGGGTAGAGGCCGCGAAGGCGCGGGACCTGCTACGTCCGCTGGCGTATGCCCAGGGCGCCGGCCTGCCATGGGAGGACATCTGGCCACGCCTGGCATCGGAGCTCGGCGCGGCCCGCTACACCAGCGACGATATCGACTGGCTTGTCGAGCGTGCCGGCTACTACGTCATCGAGACGACCGAGCAGAAGCGCTCCACCTATCGCCTCTACCATGAATCATTGGAGGCGCATCTGCGGGCGGACCGGGACGCGGTCGTCGATCACCAGAGGATCGTCATGACGCTGCGCGATCACGCGCTGGCAGGGGGCAGTGGCAACACCTGGTTCGACGCGCACCCGTACATTCGCACCCACCTGGCGACGCACGCTTCCCGATGTCAGGCGATCGACGGACTGGCGCTCGATCCGGCTTTCCTGCTGGCCTCGCATCGTCCGCAGATGCTGGCGGCGCTTTCCCGAGTGGCGACGCCTGATGCCAAGGCGGCGGCCGACGCCTTCATCCAGGCGCTTCCCCACCTGCGTGGAAAGCACCACACCGAACACGGATCCTACCTGCAGATGGCGGCCGCGCAGATCGATGCGTCGGTGCTGCTGGAGGCGAGCCAGCGCGCGGACGTGCCGGCGAAGTGGAGCACCCTCTGGGCCGACTGGCAGCCTGAGCGGACCCACCAGCGAATAGGCACGCTGCGAAAGAGCACGCGACAACTCGCCACGGTGCAGGTGGACGGGATGTCGATCCTCGTGGCGGGCGCAGGATACTCCGAACACGACGTGTGGGATGTCGCCACCGGCAAACCCATGGTGTCGCATCGCGTGGGCCACACGTATTCGATCACTGCTGCGGAGTTCGTGACCATCGGCGGCAAACTGCATGTCATGACCGGCGGCAGCGACGGCAGTATATGCGTACGGGCAGTGAAGTCAGGCGAACCCATCCTGCCGCCGAGTCGCAAGAACCGCGGCGGGGTGCCGGGCTTCCTCAGCAAGATGCGCGGCGACAGCAACTTCTTCAAGTCGCACGACAACGCCGTGAACGAGATCTTCGGCGCCCAATACGGCGGTCAGTCGCTTGCCATCAGCGGGGACGCTTATGGAAAGGTCTGCCTATGGGACCTGGACAAGATGACCGTCGTCGAAAATGTCCGATTCCGCCATCATCGCTCACGTGAGTCGACGGCCGTTAACGCGGTCAAACTCGCGCAGGTCGCAGGGGCACTGTGCGGGATCGTCGCACTCGCCGACGGCACGGTCAGACTGTGGCCTCCTGCTGCCAAGGAAAGTGTGCTTTTCCAACACGGCGATGCGATCGAGGCGATGGCACTGTGCCACCTCGGCGGCCGCGCCGTCGTCGTCACTGGATCCGGCAGTGAAATCCAGGTGCACGATGCCGCGTCAGGTGCCATGACGGCCCAGTTCTCGATCCCCGGCACTCGCATCATGTCGCTTGACGTCGGCCCGACAAACCAGCCCCGTGTCGCGGTAGTTGCGGGCACCAGCACCGGCTCGGTGTACATCCTCGACATAGAGAACGGGCAGGAGCTGCTGCCGCCCTTCCGCCACGGTGGCAATGCGGTCTATGCGGTGCGATACACCGCCGTCGACGAACGGGACGCCGTCATTTCCGCTGACGAGCACGGCGTGCTGCGGCTGTGGGACATCACGCACGCGGGTCCGCAGCAGTCCGCCGGAAGTTCGCGGCGATCCGTGTCGAACGCGGTTGCCCTGACGGTCGACGACCGGCCGATAACAGTATCCTCCAGGGGAGACAGCTACGTCGAAGTCGTGGAAAGTCGGACCGGACACAGCCTCACGAGGCCCTTCACGGCATCCTACGGCTCCACCATGTCGCTGGCGGGAATAAGGGACTCCGGCACGCCCGGACACAACTACATCGCCACGCTCGGGACCATGGGCATTTCCGTCGCTAGCCTCGACACGGACCTCTACGTGACGCAGCGATTCCAGGCCCGTTTCTTCCGGGCGCACAACGTGCGGAACGTCCTCGAGATCAGCTTCGCGCGCTCCCGTGAAGGCGAGGCACTCCTCCTGGTCACACCGTCCGGTATCGGGATTCTCGACGTGGTCGGCAGAAGGTGGCTGCGTCGACTACGACCGGAGGGGGCCGGTATCCGGCTCACGGCCACGACCGGCTCGGGTGAGACGAACTATGTGGCTGCGGCCGGCGACGATGCGCTCATTGACGTGTGGAGCACCGCCACCTGGCGCCATGCCGCGTGCTGCGCGATGAAGGGCCCGACTTCGGCGCTCGGCTTCTTCCAAAGCCGGACCGAGTGCTATCTGGTGGCCGGAAACGCCAACGGCGAAGTGAAATTCTGGAACCTCCGTCATCCCTACTTCTTGCGGCTGATGCGGCTGGCGAGGCTCTCCCGGCTCAATCCGCAGCATGTCATCAAGCTCGACGGCAGAATCCGCGCGATCGCGAACTGCCGAGCGACTTCCCGGCTGTACATCGCACACGGTCAGATGGTCAGAGTCCTGGGCTTGACGTCGAAGCTCGACATCGACGTCGGATCGCCTGTCACGGCGTTGACCCCGACCGAGGCGAATCACCTGATGGTGGCAACGGAGAATGGCCTCATCGTGCTGAGGATCGATCAGATGGACTCCGCGACTCCCTTGTTCTCGCGATGGTCGCCCCACTGACGACGTCTGGGCCGCGCTCGACCTCACCTCGGCCGGCTGACCGCGCTCCGGCTCGCCGGGCGACCACGTCAGCCTGCAAAGTTTCACTGAGCTGATCGGGCCGGCGGTGCCGTTCGGAGGGATCGCCGCTGCCGGTGGACCTGCCAGCCGGTGGCGGCCACCGCGATAGCGAGGCCGGCCACCGGCCCGGCGGGGGAGCCGACGACGGTCAGCGCGGTCGCGGCCAGCCCAGCGGGCAGCCAGGTCCAGACCGGCACCAGCCGTGGCGGCCGGCCCTGTCGTCGCCGCCAACCCTCGACGGCCATCGGGATGATCAGCGGTGGCAGGGTAGCGGCCAGTAGGGTCAGCCAGGTCAGCAGCGCCCGGTCGAAGCGTGCCGCGGCCAGCGTGCCGCCGAGGGTCGCGACGATGGCCATCGCGGCCGTGGCCGGCAGCCGGGGCCAGACCGCCCGCAGCGCGAGCGCGCCGGAGAAGGTGGTGGTCAGCGCGGGCGCGAACACCCCGACGGTGACGAAGATGTTGCCGTAGACGGCGATGCCTGGCGCGTTGGCCAGCACCGCGACGACGTCGGCGCTGCCGGTGCGCAGCCAGACCCCGGCGCCGGCCGCGGTGACCAGGGTGGCCGGCCCGACCAGCAGCGCCACGCAGATCGCCAGGTCCCGCCGGGTGGCCAGGCCGCGGCTGAAGTCCGGGGCGCGTAACGCGAACACCGCGACGTAGCCGCCGATCGCGGCGACGTCGGCCAGGGTGGCCCAGCCGCCCGGGTCGGCGGTCACCGGTGCGGCGTCCGGGCGCAGCAGCAGGACGCACACCGCGACCAGTGCCAGCGCCGCGACGGTGGTCAGCACGGCGATCCGGTTGTTCCACCGGCCCGGCACGAACGACGCGGCCAGCACGGCGCCGGCCAGTAGCAGCGCGCCGGCCGGGCCGGGCAGGCCGGTGACCTTCGCCAGCGACGCGCCGCCAAGGCCGACGTTGAAGCCGTTCCAGCCGATCATCGCAGCGGCGAGCACCGCGCCGAGCGCGATGCCGGCCCGGGTGGGCAGGTAGCGCGGGGCCAGTTCGGTGAGTGCGGCGTTCTCTCCGTACGGTCGGCGCAGTCCCAACGCGCCCTGCCCGAACAGCAGCGCCGCCATCAGGGCCGCGCCGCCGAGCAGCGCGAGCAGCGGGACAGGGCCGTCGTGGCGGCGGGCCATCCCGGCGCCCAGGATCAGTGCGGCGGGCGCGGCCCCCAGTCCGAGCCAGGCGCCGGCCGCCGCGCTCCAGCGGCGGGCCGGCGCCGGTGCCCCGTTCAGTGGTTCGCCCCTGCCCCGAGCAGGCCGCGGATCTCGGTGGCGTACCGGTCGAAGCGCTGGTCGGACATCACCTTGGCGTAGTCGCGTTCGGGCGGAAGGTCGACGTCGATGGTCCGCACGATCCGGCCGGGTCGCGGGCTCATCACCTCGACCCTGGTGCCCAGGAAGACCGCCTCGGCGATGGAGTGGGTGACCAGCAGGATGGTGGTGCCGGTCTCCCGCCAGATCCGGTTGAGCTCGGCGTTGAGGTGCTCGCGGGTCAGCGCGTCCAGTGCGCCGAACGGCTCGTCCATGAGCAGCACCGACGGCTGGTGCAGCAGCGCGCGGCACAGCGCCACCCGCTGCTGCATGCCGCCGGACAGTTCGTGCGGCAGCGCGTTCTCGAAGCCGGTGAGCCCGGTGAGGGCGATCAGCTCGTCGGCGCGCCGGGCCGCCTGCCGCCGGTCCATGCCCCGGATCTCGGCCTGCAGCAGGATGTTCTTGCGCGCGCCCCGCCAGTCCAGCAGGGCGGCGCGCTGGAACACGTACCCGATCTCCTTCTGGGCGCCGGTGACGGGCCGTCCCATCAACGTGACCGTGCCGGAGGTCGGCGCCACCAGCCCTGCGACGATCTTGAGCAGGGTGGATTTGCCACAGCCGGACGGGCCGACGATGGTCACGAACTCGCCGGCGGCGACCCGCATCGTGACGTCGTCGACCGCGACGGTGTGGGTGCGCTTGGACTGGAAGCGCACGGTCAGGCCGGTGATGTCGACTGCCGGCGCGGCGGTCGATGGGACGGTCATCGGGGTCAGCCCTTCGTCGCGAACGTGCCGGACCAGTACTTGCTCGGCGCGCCCGCGTCCTTCAGTTCGGCGTGTTTGGTCATCAGGTCGATGGTCTCGGTCCACTTGGTCTCGGCGTTGACGCCCGGTGCCGTCGTGTCGACCAGCGGCAGGCACAGCGTGAGCTGCTTGATCAGCACGTCCTTGGCGGGCTCGTTCTCGGCGAGCTTCTCCATCGCGGCAGCCGCGCCCGGGATGTCCTTGGCCGCCTCGGCCCAGGACTTCTGGGTGGCCCGGACGAACGCCTTGACCAGCTCCGGGTCCTTGGCCAGGGTGTCGTCGTGCACGACCAGCCCGGTGCCGAGCAGGTTGAGCCCGAAGTCGGCGAACAGCAGGTGGTTGACCTTCTTGCCGGTCTTGGCCTCGATGGTGGGGGCCTGGTCGTGGAAGAAGCCCTGGATGGCGTCTACCTTGCCTTCGGCCAGCGCGGCGATCTTCCCGGCCGCGTCGACGTTGACGACCTTCACCTCGGCCGGGTCGACGCCGTTGGCCTTGAGCAGCGCGGGGAAGGTCGCGTACATCGCGTCGCCGGGGGTGCCGCCGACGGTCTTGCCCTTGAGGTCGGTGATCTTCGTGATGTTCTTGTCGGCCAGGAACTCGACCGAGGAGGGCCCCTTCTGCAGGAACACCCCGACGCTCTTCACCTTCATCCCGGTCGTGATGGCCTTGAGCAGCGGGGGAGTGTCGGCCCAGCCGAAGTCGGTCTGCTGCTGGGCCACGGCCTGGATGGTCTTGCCGGAGCCGCCACCTGCCTTGATCTCCAGATCGATGCCCTCGGCCTGGTAGAAGCCCTTGTCGAAGCCGTAGTAGAACGGCGCGTGCTCGCCGTACGGGACCCAGTTGAGGGTCAGCGTGACCTTCTTTTTCCCGCCGGGCGCGGTGGGCTGGTCGTTGGTGCCCGGGGCGCAGGCTGCGGCGCCCAGCAGCAGCGTGAGCGCAGCCGCCAGCACGGGAAGTCTTGTCATCGGTTGGTCCTCCTAACGCGGCGACGGGAGGCTGATCCCCGTCAGGATGTGGTGAGCGGAACCCCGGACCGCCTGCTGGCGTGCCACGGGATGAGTGCTGCCTCGATCACCTCGACGATCGCGAACAGCACGATGCCGATCAGTGACATCAGGAACAGGTCGGCGAACAGCAGGGCCGAGTCGAGATTGCCGTTGGCAAGCAGGAGCACGTATCCCAGGCCTTCGTTCGCGCCGACGAACTCGCCGACCACGGCGCCCACCACCGCGAGGGTGACGGCCACCTTCATCCCGGCCATCAGGTGCGGCAGGGCATTGGGGAATCTGATCTTCTGGAAGGTCTGCCACGGGCTCGCGCCCATGGTCTTGGACAGGTCCACCAGCTCGGGGTCGGTGGACCGCAGCCCGGCCACCCCGGAGATGACCACCGGGAAGAACGCGATCAGCACCGCGAGGATGATCTTCGGGGCCAGGCCGAAGCCGAACCAGACGATCAGCAGCGGAGCAATGGCGATCTTCGGAATGACCTGGGCGAACAGCACTATCGGGTAGAGCGCCCGCTCCATGGTGCGCGAGTAGGCGATCAGGACGGCGGTGACCAGGCCCAGCAGCACGGCCAGGACGAAGCCGATGACGGTCTCGTAGAGCGTGACGTAGGTGTTCAGCCAGAGGAACGCCCGCTTGTCGACCAGCGTCTGCCACACCTGCGTCGGGGTCGGCACCAGGTAGTGCGGGACGGTGCCGCTTTCCGACAACGCCCACCACCCCGCGAACACGATGCCCAGCAGCAGCGCGGGCCGCCACAGCGCATCGCCGAACCGGACCAGCCGCGTCAGCGGCCGGACGGGAGTCCGCAGGGCCAGCGTGGGTTGACCGGCCGCGCGCGCCGCCGCGCCGCCAACGGCTGATCCACTTGCTGATCCATCGTGCACGAGGGCTCCTCCAGGACGGACGGAAGTTTCCTGGCGATTACAGGGAAGCGCTTTCCGATGAACGGACACTAGAGATGATGTCCCCATCAGGCAAGGGCTGGCCCGGAACGTATCTTAAATATTTATATGAAACGTTTGCAGTGCCGCCGGACCCGCTACCGGATCGGGTAGGTGTTCAGCAGCCCGCACATGCCATGCCGCCCCTGCTCGCCGGGCGCGTCGAAGCCGTGCACCGTGGCGTCGGCCAGATGCTTGGACTGTCCGGCGGCCAGCGCGTCCAGCTGGGCGGCGGTGTCCTGCGCCGCCCGCAGCGCCCCCGTGGCGAACCGCTCCCGCCATCGGGGCAGGTGCGGCGCCACCAGGCGAGCGGCCGCCCGGTGGAAGTCGCGCAGCGGCCCGAGGTCGCCGGCGTCGGCCGCTGCCCGCAACTGCTCGAAACCGCGCACCGCGAGATCGCGCCGGGCGTACGCGGCGGCCAGCGTCGCGCTGGCCGCGCCGTCGGACGGCGGGGCGTCGTCCGCGGCGCCGCCACGAGGCAGGGCGGCGGCAGCGGCGTACCGCGCCGGGTCGGCCAGGACCGAGGGCGGAAACGTCAGCACCGCGTCGCCGGCCTCCGGCAGCCCGCTGTTCTGCATCAACACCGTGATCTCCAGACCGCCGTGGTTGACCAGGCGATGAATGGTGCCCGGGGTGAACCACACCACCGCGCCGGGCCGCAGCGGTGTCTGCCGGAAGCCGCTCATCGTCAGCGTCTGGACCGCGCCGGCGCCGGCCTGCACCACGTACCCCTCGGTGCAGCACAGATGCAGGTGCGGGGTGCCGCCCACCAGGCCGTCGGGGGCGGCGGTGCCGTAGACGCGCAGCTGCGAGACACCCACCCCGCCGGGCAGCGGCGCGATGCCGGCCGGGGGGCCCGGCTCAGTCGAAGTACTCATCGGCGTCATTCGCGGCGGGGAGGCAGACCACCAGGGCCCGCAGGTCGCCCAGCGCCCGGTGCCGGGTGCCGGGCGGGATCAGGAACGCCGACATCGGCTTCGCCGGATGGCGTACGCCGTCCAGCTCCACCTCGCCGACGCCGTCGAGGATCACGTACACCTCGGTCGCGACGCGGTGGTGGTGGGTGACCGCCTTGTCGACCTGCAGCAGGTGGACGCTCACCGCGCCGCCGGACTCGCCCACGAACGCCCGCCGGGTCGTGCCGCAGGAGCACTGCCTGGGGGCGATCTCGGTCAGCTGGACCGCGGCGCTGCCGGCCGTTTCCGGGGTGGTCATCCTGCTGCTCCTCGTCATCGGTCGTGCCTGGGACAAAAATCGGGAAAGGGTTTTCCCGACGGTGGGTAGACGCTAGTGTGCCGCGTAGATGAACGTCAACGTTTCGATGCGATGTCCGAGACGGCCACTCTCGCCGACCCCCCGGAGGCGGTTCACGAAGCGATAGCAGCGAGGTCCCTCGAGAAGACGACGTGGCGGCGCACGTCCCATCCGCGTCAGGCAACCCGCCTGATCCACCCGTCATCCGGGCCCGCGCGTACGCTGCTGCCCGGGTGCGATCGCGACAAGGATCGCCATGAGTCCTTCACCCGTACCCCGAGCCGCCCGTCGCCGGACCTCAGCCATCGTCCTGGGGCTGAGTCTGGCGCTGCTGTCCGTGTCCGTGTCCGTGCCCGCGCACGCCGCGATCCCACCGCAGGATCCCGGAGTCACGCTGCGCACCTACAGCCTCGCCACCGACCTGACCGTGCTGTGCACGCTCAAACCCGGGCAGACCCCCAACTTCGACAAGCTGATGCCGGTGATCAACTGGTCGACCCAGACCGACTTCGGCGTCGCCGACAGATTCCTCACCCAGGTCGTCGCGAACATCAACATCATCACAGCCGGCTCGTACACCTTCCGGCTCACCAGCGACGACGGCTCCCGCCTGCGCATCGACAAGAGCACCGTGGTCGACAACGACGACACCGACAGCACCTTCACGACGGTCGTCAACCACGACGGCGTACACGGCACCTCATCCAAAGACGGCACCGTCGACCTGTCCGCCGGCTACCACAAGCTGCGCATCGAACACTTCGACAACACCGGTGGGCAGGTGCTCAAACTGGAGTGGCAGCCGCCGGGCACCACCCAGTTCGTCGTCGTGCCGACCACGGCGCTGAGCACCGAATCCGGGGTCACCCGGGTGACCGCGCCGGGGACCAAGGAATGCGTCGAGGGCGCCGACACCCCGGGCGACGGGCTGCCGCTGAACGCGGTGCACCCCGATTACACGCTGACCGACCTGCGTCCCAGCGGATTCCAACCGAAAGTCACCGGCATGGACTGGCTGCCCGACAACCGGCTGGCCATCACCACCTGGGGCGGCGACTACGGCACCACCCAGCCGCTCGGCGAGGTCTACCTGCTGGGCAACGTCACCGGCACCACCTCCGCCGCGCAGGTGACGGTGAAGAGGATCGCCACCGGGATGCAGGACCCGATGGGGATCAAGTATGTCGACGGCAAGCTGTACGTCTCGGAGCGGTCCCGGCTGGTCGAACTGAACGACACCAACGGCGACGAGATCATCGACAACAAGCGCACCGTGGCGACGTGGCCGTTCGGCGGGACCTACCACGAGTTCGCGTTCGGCCTGCTCTACCAGGACGGCTACTTCTACCTCAACCTGTCCGTCCAGATCACCCCCGGCGGGCGCACCACCAGACCGCAGCTCGCTGCCAACCGCGGCACCGCGATCAAAGTGAACAAGGCGACCGGCCAGGTCGAATACACGGCGAGCGGACTGCGTACCCCGAACGGCCTGGGGTGGGGTCCCGAAGGCGGCATCTTCGTCACCGACAACCAGGGCGACTGGCTGTCGGCCAACAAGCTGATACAGCTCAAGCCCGGCCGGTTCTTCAACCACTACAACGATCCGGCCGGTCCGTTCGACGCCGGCGCCGTCACCCAGCCGGTCCTGTGGCTGCCGCACAACGAGATCGCGAACTCGCCCAGCACCCCGGTCATGCTCACCCAGGGCCTGTTCGCCGGGCAGATGCTGTTCGGCGACGTCACCTACGGCGGCATCCAGCGGGGCTACCTGGAGAAGGTCAACGGCGAGTACCAGGGCGCGGTCTTCCGCTTCACCCAGGGGCTGGAGGCCGGCATCAGCCGGCTCACGGTCGGCCCCGACGGTGCGATCTACGCCGGCGGCATCGGCGACGAACGCGCCAGCAGCAACTGGCGACAGCAGGGCAAGCTCCGCTACGGGCTGCAGAAGCTGACCCCCGGCGGCAGCAACGCCTTCGACATCCTGGCGATGCGGGCGGTGGCCGGCGGCTTCGAACTCGAATACACCCAGCCGCTGTCGGCCGCCACGCTGAGCGCGCTGACGTCGCGGTACCGCGTCCAGCAGTGGCGGTACACCCCGACGTCGTCTTACGGCGGGCCGAAGGTCGATCTGGAAACGCTGAGCGTCGCCTCGGCCATGCCCTCGGCCGACGGCAGGAAGGTCACGCTGCGCATCAACGGCCTGGAAGCCGGACGGGTGGTCCACGTGCACTCGCCGCGGCCGTTCAGCTCGGCGGCCGGGCAGTCCCTGTGGAGCACCGAGGCCTGGTACACCCTCAACGCGCTGCCCGGCAGCACCTACGAGGCCGAGCAGGCGGCGCTCACCAGCGCGAACGTCGGCACCGAGCATGCCGGATACAGCGGATCGGGCTACGCCGACTACGCCGATGCGGCCAACACCGGCGGGTATGTCGAATGGACCGTCAACGTGCCCGCTGCCGGAGCCCACTCGCTGGCGTTCCGCTACGCCAACGGCAAGACCGTCGACCGGCCACTGGCCATCGCGGTCAACGGCACGACGCTCAGTCCGGCGCTGCCGTTCCCGCCGACAGGCGCGTGGACCACCTGGCGAACCGCATCGCTGACCACGACGCTGCCGGCCGGGCAGGTCAAGATCCGCGCGACCACGACGGGCGCCAACGGCAGCAACCTCGACCACCTGGTTGTCACGCCGGTACCTCGGATCTCCCTGTTCGACGGGGCCGGTCTGGCGGCGTGGGAGAGCGCGGACGGCAGCCCGGCGACCTGGCCGGTGGCGGGAGGGTCCATGGAATCGCTGGGCGGGAACATCCGCACCAGAGCGAAATTCGGTGACTTCAAACTCCACGGCGAGTGGCTGGAACCCGCCTACCCGCCGGAGGTCACCGGGCAGGCCCGCGGCAACAGCGGGTTCTACCTCCAGGAACGCTACGAGATCCAGGTGCTGGACTCCTACGGCGATACCACCCTGGCCAACAACGAGGCCGGTGCCATCTACCTCAAGCGCGCCCCGGACCGGAACATGGCCACCGCGCCCAACACCTGGCAGACCTTCGACATCACGTTCCGCGCCGCGCGGTTCAGCGCGACGGGTACCAAACTCGAAGACGCCAGGGTCACCGTGGTGTGGAACGGCGTCGTCGTCCACAACAACGTCGCGATCAACGGCCCCACCGGCAACGGCCAGCCAGAGGGGGCGGCGCCAGGCTCCATAGGCCTGCAGGATCACGGCGATCCGGGCGCGAACCCCCGCTTCCGCAACATCTGGATCGAACCGCTGAGTTGACGCACGCCCTGGTGCCGCCGCCGGTCTGCGTGCGGCGGCACCAGGGCGCCGAATTTCGTGATCACCACAACCGGACCATCCGGTCGGCGGTACTGGTCAGGTGCTACTGGCGGGGGTTGCCGTCAAGTACCGGAGGAGTCGCGCCGACGTAGGCCTGCGCAGCCCTCTCGCCGAGCACGGCGACGTCCAGGGTGCAGTTGTCGAGCCACGCCTGGTGGATCTCGGCGCGGACGCAGACGGCCTGCGCCTGCTGGCGGAGGTCCTGCGGCAGGTCGTTGACGAAGAACGGCCTGCTCGGGGTGCCGTTCTGGACCTGGCCACTGCACGGGGCGAGCAGAGTGGAGGTCGGCGGGACCCGCCAGCTCTTGCCGTAGACGTTGTACAGGTCATGGAACGACAGCGGGACGTTGAACACCGTGCCGTCAGCCGCTTCGAGCTTGCTGGCGTCGTTGTTCGGGTTGCCGAGCAGGCCGCGCACCGTCGTCGGCCAAGTGCCCAGGCCCACCGACAGGTCGACGTGGGTGGGGTTGACCTGTGCCTTGATGCTGTCGCCGGCTTCGTTGACGACGGTGTAGGTGTTGCCGCTGCGGTTGACGACGACCCCGCCCGGCACGGCGAGCTGGCCTGAGGTGAGGTTGGTCAGGTTGCCGTTGACGTAGAGCTTCGGGCCCAGTGCCACGACGACGCTGGTGCTGCCCGTACGGGTGCCGACGCAGGAGTTGACCGAGGCGTTGGGCCAGTTCGGCGCGCCGGACACCTTGCGCGATTCGACCTGGAAGCCCGTGCCGGTGCGTGCTTCGACGAAGTCGCCGCTGGCCTGGAAGTCGTAGGACAGCCCGGAGAAGGTGTGCTGGTGGGTGTCGCCGATGGCGGTGGCGTACGCGCAGTTGGCGGTCGAGGAGTTGGTCGTGTTCTCCGTGAACACGATGGCGGGGCCGGGCGGTCCGGCGGCCGGCGGGGGAGAGCCGAAGCTGAGGTTGTTGGTCTCGCCGGTGAAGCCCTGGGCAACACAGATGGGCGCGGCGGTGCCGCCGTAGTTGATACGGGTCCGGACGGTCAGCGACGCGCCGGGGTTGAAGTTGGCCTGGAATCCGCCGCCGTCGCCGAACACGTTGAACTCGGCGATCTTCCAGCCGGCGGCCGCGTTGACGTAGTTGCCGCCGGCGATCGTGTAGGCGGTCAGCCCGACGAACGTGGTGACGCTGTCGCTACCGGGGTTCGCGGTGCCGGATACCCGCAGATTGGCCAGGTTCGTGATCGGCTGCATGGGCACCACCGCGCCGAAGGGGCTGTTGCGGTAGCAGTGGATGCCGTAGGTGAACCACCCGGCGGGGCAGGGGGCGCTGTAGAAGATGAGCCAGTACTGGATGAACGACAGTCCGGTGGTGCCGTCCTGGGCGTAGATGAACTGCTCCCAGCCCCGGCAGTTCGGGTCGGGCGAGGCCGCGCAGGCCGTGCTGACGAAGAAGTCGGTGTTCAACTGCAGCGAGTACGCGTTGGCCACCGGTGCCCCCACGCCGTTGGGGGGACTGCTGACGCTGGTGACACCCGAGACGTTGTCGAACGAGCCGATGGCGTTGAAGATGAACCCGCTGGGCGCCTTCGCCGAGAGGTCATCACCGTTGCCCACCACCATGGGCCGCGGACCGGTGCGGGGGCCCATCGGCAGTGCCGGGCGGGGGACCATCGGGTTCCTCGAGGGCGTTGCGCACGCCGAGTCCTGCCACGCCAGGTCCGGATAGGTCGCCTGGTAGCAGCCCTTGGCGGGCCTGGCGAGCTGTGAGATCCTCGTCTGCCAGGTCTGCTGGGCGGCCATGGTGGGTTGCGCGTCGATCGCCGCGCTTGCCTGCGCGGCTCCCGTGGACACCAGCAGCAGGGCCGCCATGGTGACCGCGCTCAGTACCCGGTACCTCGTGGTTCGTGTGGGGCTGGACAGCCTCATCGTTCTCCTCCCGAGTGTTGTCTGTGGGGCACCAATCAGGACAGCAGGCAGCGGCTGCGAAACGGCTGCGAAACGGCTGCCGCCCGCGCGATCGGCATCGACAGCCGTCTGCGCCTGCGTCGGCGACGGGCAGATCTGCAGCTCGCCGGCCCGCCGCCGGTCGTGCCGGGAACGTCGGCCGGTCGATCCGGAGCCGTCACAACCGATTCACAACCGTCGTCTCGTAGCCTGGCCGTGGCCGTCGACGTCCCCAACCCGCCGTCGGACTGGCCGCGGCGAGAAGAGGCGGCCGGAAAAGGCGTCCCGTGATACGACTGCTCCGCCTGCCGCTGGTGACCGCGGCCGCCGCCGCGACACTGACGGCGATGATCCTGCTCGTCGGCAGCCCAGCCGGCACACCGATCCGCCCGGTGAACGTGACCGCGCCGCTGAGCCCGGTGCCGTCTCCCAGCCCTTCGCCGTCTCCCAGCCCTTCGCCGACCTCGGGCGGCTGTGACGGCTGTGTCCAGCCCACAGACACCCTCTGCTGGGAGAGTCACCCGCGCTGCTTCGTGTTCGTGGTGCGGGTGCCGGCCCGAGCCAACCGGGTCACGGCACATTTCAGAACCGTCGGCATGACCGCCCGGCCGGGAATCGACTATGTCGGCGTCGACTCGGGAACGCTGGTGATCGAGCCGAACCAGTCATCGGCCGAGATCGCGATCGAGCTGATACCGAATCCGGCCGCCCGCGATGACCGTACGTTCGGCGTGGAGCTGTTCGGGGTGTCGGGCGCCGAGGTGATCAGACCGATGGCGACCGTGACGATCAGGCGCTCGCGCGGCTAACGGGCCTCGGCTTCGGCCCGATCGAACAGTTCAGCGGCCAGCTCGTCGTGGTGACGCGCCTGCGTCATGCGTTCGGTGCGTGCGGCGAGCTGGCCCAGGTCGCGGTGTATCGCGGCAGTCTCGTACGGGTCCGGGGCCAGCTCGCGCGCCGACAGGGCCAGACTGAGGTGTTCGCCGGCCGCCGCCGTGTCGCCGGCCGCGAGATCGATGCGGCCCAGGTTGGCCAGCGCGATCGCCTCCTGGTGCGGGTCGGCCTGCTGCCGGCTGAGGGTCAGCGCCTGCAGGAAGTACTCGGTGGCCGAGGTGTACTGCTGCCGGGCGAGTTCGGTCAGCCCGAGGTTGTTCAACGTCTCGGCCTGATAGCGGCGGTCGCCGGCCTTGCGCCGCAGGATCAGCGCGTCGTGGAACCGGGCCGTGGCGAGCTCCCACTCGCCGCGGTCGCGGTGAGCCTGGCCCAGGCCGGCCAGCGCCACGGCCTCGAGCCGGGCATTGCCGATCTCGCGACTGGCGGCCAGGGCGCGGCTGAGGTGGCCGAGGGCGAGATCAGCCTGGCCCATGCGGACATAGGCGTCCCCCAGGTTGCTCAGCGTCAGCGCGACCCCCAGCTCGTTGCCCTCGGCCAGGTGCAGCGCCAGCGCCTGACCGTAGGCGTCGACTGCCTCGGGAAAGCGCCGGGCGCCGGCGAGGGCGACCGCGATGTTATTGCGCACGTGGGCCTCACCCCGCTTGTCGCCGTGGGCCTGCAGTACCGCCAATGCCTGGTTCAAGGTGGTCAGCGCCAGGTCGAAGCTGCGGGTGGTCACGTAGGCCACGCCCAGTCCACTGCCCATCAGGCCCTCGGCCACCGGATCACCGGCGGCCTGCGCGGCGGCCAGACCTATGCGGCACAGCTGGATGCGCTGGGTCCAGTGGCCACGGGAGTCGAAGAACCCGGTGACCAGATAGGTCATCTGCCACGCCGTATCGGGGCGGCCGTGGTCTATCGCGCAGGTCAGGACCGGCAGCAGATTCTCCCGCTCACCGTCGAGAAACGACAGCGCACGATCGGCGTCGGCCCGGAACGGCAGCGTCGGCGGAGGATGGGCGACAGCGACGCGGACGCGATCACGGCCACGGTCAACGATCTTGTTGGCGGCGTCGGTGACAGCCAGGTACCAGTCGAGGATCCGGTCCACGATGTCGGCGCGGGCCTGCTCGGATTCGCCGCGCTGAGCGCACTCGCGCGCGTACAGGCCGATCAGGTCGTGGAAGCGATAGCGGCCGTTGGCGATCTCGGTGACCAGGTGCACGGCAGCCAGTTCGTCCAACGCCTGCCGGGCCGAGGTGGGTGTGACGTCGGCGGCCGAGGCGGCCAGATGATGCCCGAAGGTGGCGCCCGGGTGCAGGCCCAGCGCCCGGAACACCCGGGCGGTGAGCGGCTCCAAGACCTCGTACGTCGTCGCGAAGACCGTCCGGAGGTTGCGCGAGTCGCCTTCGACCGACAGCTCGTCCAGCCGCTCGCCGGTGGACAGCTCCTCGGTCAGGTCGGCGATGTCCCGCATCGGCCGGGAGGTCAACTTGGCCGCCGCGATCTGCAAAGCCAGCGGCATGCGGTCGCACAGCTCGACCAGCTGGGCGGCGCTGTCCGGCTCGCGGACCAGCCTGCGCGAACCCAGCACACTGTCGAGCAGGTCCAGCGCCTCGTCGGGGCGCAGCGCATCGAGGGCAACCACCGTGACCGCATGATGGGTCTTCAGCGCGGTGAGCCGGTGGCGGGAAGTCACCACCAGCAGCGTGCCGGTGTTCGCCGGGACGAGCGGCAGGACCTGCGCCACGGTGCCGGCGTTGTCGGCCAGGATCAGCATCCGCCGGTCGCGGGTCAGTGAACGGTACAACCCGACCTGCCCCAGCCCGTCGGCCGGCCCGCCACGGTCGGGCTGGTCGAGGCCGGCCAGCACGTGCGCCAGCGCCTCGGTCGGGGTGACCGCCACCGCCGGGTCATGTCCGCGCAGGTCGAGAAACACCTGCCCGTCGGGGAAGTCCGCGGCGACCCGGTGGCCCCACTGCACGGCCAGGGCGGTCTTGCCCATACCTGCCGCGCCGGAGATCACCACAACCTGGACGTCGGGGTCGGCGGCCGCGGCGTCCAGCTGCGCCAGCTCGTCGCTGCGCCCGGTGAAGTGCCCGACCGGGCCGGGCAACTCCGCCGGGCGGGGCCGCGGCCGAACCGGCGGCGAGAACACCTCGACCGGTGGTGGCCCATGCTGGTCGAGGACCGGATCGCGGCGCAGCATCTGCACGTAGAGCACGGCCAGCTCGGAGCACGGTTCGGCGCCCAGCTCCTCCCGCAGGTGGACCCGTAGCAGGTGGTAGAGGTTCAACGCGTCGTTGGTCCGCCCGCACCGATACAGGGCCAACAGAGCGAGTCCGACCAGCCGTTCGTGAAACGGGTGCCGGGCCAGCAGACGCTGCAGTTCGCCGACCGCGGCGGTGTGCCGCCCCAGGCGCAGCTCGCCCTCCCACAGGTCGCAGTGCGCGGCGAGCCTGACCTCCTCCAACCGGATCAGCTCGCCCGCCGCCCAGCCGTATGCCTCGGCGCCGGCGAAGGCGTCGCCGCGCCAGAGGTCCAGCGCCCGGTGCAGCCGGGTGACGGCTGCCGTGTCGGCGCCTTCGGCGAGTTCGGTGCGCGCCAGTCGGACCTCGCGTTCGAAGCGGTGCGCGTCGACGAGTCCGAGGTCGATGGTCAGCTGGTAGCCCGAGTCGTTCGTGTGCACCAGATCGACCAGGCCGCACTCGTCCAGTGCCTGCCGGAGCCGGGCGATGTGGCTGTGCAGGGTCTTCACGGCCGTGCGCGGCGGTTCGTCGCCCCAGAGGCCGTCGACCAGCCAGGTCGTGGATATGGTGTCAGGCGCGCCGAGTGCGAGCAGCCCGACCAGGGCGGGTTGGCGGTTTCCGGTGAACACGGCGTGGCCGGACGGTCCGGCCACCTCGATCGGACCGAGCAGCCGGATGCGCGGTGCCTGCTCAGCCGGAGCTGATCTGGTCTGTGTCACCCCGGCCTCCTTCCCCACCGCGCGAACGCAGACAGTCATCATCACCTATCTCTCAGTCGAGGATAGGCGGTGATCGACAGAGGCGACAGCCATCTCGCGGCCGAATGGCAGAAGGCTCGCCCATCTGGATCGAACCGCTGAGCTGACGCAAGATTCCGGTGCCGCCGCTGGTCTGCGCGCGGCGGCACCGGAGTGCTCCGACCTAAGTGATGTGATCCCGGAGGGCCGCGTGGATGTCGTCGAGCGACCAGGTCAACGACGCGCCCTGGATCACGGTCGGGGTGCACCGCCCATGAGCGCGCCGAGCACTACCGGGACACAGGCGAGACCGAGCAGCGTCAGATATCGCGCGTCGGGTCGTATCCGGACCAGCATCGGCATCCCGGCTTCCCGTTGCCGCCTCGTGATCGGCGTTGGTCAGGTCGACGTCAGTTCGTCGCGCGTACTGCTTTGAGGATGACGCCGGCCACGACGTCCGGGCGGGCGACCAGCGACAAGTGCCCGGCGCGCACCTCAGTGATCACGGAGTGGGCGCGGTCGGCCATGAACCGCTGCTGAGCCGGTGGAATCACCTTGTCCTGCGTGCCGAGCACCCACCAGGAACGGATGGTCTGCCACGCGGGAACGCCCGACGGCTGCCCGCCGGCGCTGAACGCGAACGGCCGCTGGATGGTGTAGAGGATGTCGGCCGTCTGCCTGGGCACGCCGTTGGCGAAGGACTGTGTGAGGACGTTCTTCTTGAGGTAGAGGTCGACGTCGCCGGGCGGTGCCTGGGGATACGGGACGAAGTCGAAGGTGGTGGCCGGGTCGCCGGACAGTGCCGAGTCGGGGCCGGAGAGTTGGAAGACGTTCTCGCCCTGGGCGGGTGCGAAGGCGTCCACGAAAACCAGGGCTTTGACGTTGCGGTTGCCGGTGGCGGCGTTGGTGATGACCGCTCCGCCGTAGGAGTGTCCGGCCAGGACGATCGGGCCCTGGATCGTGGACAGGAAGTCGGCGATGGTCTCGGAGTCGCCTGGCAGGCTGCGCAGCGGGTTGGGCGGGACGCGCACCACGAGTCCGTCGTCGAGCAGGCGTGCGGTGACGGCGTTCCATGACGAGCCGTCGGCCCATGCGCCGTGCACGAGCACGATCGTGGGTTTCGTTCTCGCATATCCGCCGCCGGCGGCCGAGGCGGTGCCCGTCGCGGTGAGGGTCAGAGAGGTCGCCATGACCACGGCGAACAACTGGATCAGGTGCCGCCGCCACCGGCCGCGGACCCCTGAAGACACGTGGATCTGATTCACGAAGCCTCCTGCGAACGCTTCTTGTCGGGCCGACCCGCCCGCACACCTAACGTCACAGTGATCACACAGTTACTCAGAGCGCATGTCTTCGCGACCACCAGATCGCCGCCGGAAGCGGCGCGGCCGCGCCGGTGGTGGGCCACCGAACCTCGACCGCGCCGCCACTTCGCCCTGCTCGACGGACATACCGCGAAAAGGGCTCAGGAGTCCAGGTAGAACCAGAGCTGGTCGTGGTACTGGGGCAGACACGTGTACTGCACGACCGCCGTGGTGCCGCTCTGCGAGATGAGGCACTTGCCGCTGCTGCGGTTCTTCAGCATGATGTCACCCCAGTCGCCTTCTTCGATGGCCTCCCACTGCTGGCTCCACGGAATCGAGCTGGTGTCGGCGGTGCTGCAGGTGTACTGGGTGGCGTTGGTGTTGAGGGAGTTGTTCGGCATCCGGAGGCACTTGTCGCTGTTCCGGTTGCGGATCTGGTGATAGCCGTTGCCCAGGGGGACGAACTCCCAGTACTGGTCGGCGAACACGTTGTCCTCGCAGAGGTCCCACTTGTACACCGGCTGGTTGTTGGCGGTGCCCTGAACGTACATGCACCCCCATCCCACCTCGTTGCGGAGCCTGAAGACTCCGGAGATGTCGACGCCTGCCTGCGCGGGTGCGCCGATCGTCACCAGCGGCGCGATGAGGGCGATCGTCAGTAGGATCGCTCGGGCGGCTACGCGTCTCATGGGGGCTCCAAAGCGTGTGAAGGACTCCTGCTCCGAGAGGGGAGTGTTTCGTCGGACATGTTCAGCGGTCATTGCTTTTCGGGTGACGCCGAATCCGGCAGGCGGCGCGGGGCCGCCGTGGTCCGTCCCGAGCGAGTGCCGCATCATCTCCTGATGATCACTCCCTATCAGCAGGCCGGTTACCGGGTGCGCGTCGACTGGGGTCCGCAGGGCGCCGACGCCGTGGGCACCGGAGCCGCCCTGGTCGCGGTGGTGGACGTGCTGTCGTTCACCACCGCGCTGACCGTCGCCGCCGACCAGGGCATCGAGGTGTTCCCGTACCGGTGGCGAGACGCTCGGGCGTTCGAGTTCGCCCGCAGCCACGACGCGTTGCTGGCGGTGGGCCGCTCCGAGGTGGGCCCGGCGCACCCGGTGAGTCTGTCGCCGGCGACGATCCGGTCGGCGGCCGGAGTACGGCGGCTGGTGCTGCCGTCGCCCAACGGGTCGACGATCACCCAGCGGCTGGCCGAGGCGGGCGCGACGGTCGTCGGAGTGTCGCTGCGCAACGCCGCGGCGGCCGCGGACTGGGCGGTCGCGCACCTGGCCGGGGCCGACGAGGCGGTGGTGGCGGTGGTCGCCGCGGGTGAGCGGTGGCGGGCCGACGACACGCTGCGCCCGGCTGTCGAGGACCTGTGGGGCGCGGGCGCGTTCGTCAGCGCCCTGGCCGGCCACGGGTTCGGGCCGCTGTCGCCGGAGGCGGAGGTCGCCGCGGCGGCGTACCAGCAGGTGGCGGGCCGGTTGCCGCAGGCGCTGCAGGACTGCGCCAGTGGCCGGGAACTGATCGGCTACGGGTATCCGCAGGATGTGGCGATCGCCGCCGAGGTGGCCGGCAGCCGGGTGGTTCCGGTGCTGGACGGCGTGAGTTTCCGGCCGCGGCACCTGCCATGAGCAAGGTCCCGGCCGGTCGGCCGGGACCGCGACCGGTGGCCGCTCAGCTGAGCCGGCAGGCCTTCAGGGAGCCGTCGTAGCCGGAGAAGAACGCGTCGGTGCGCTGCGCGACGGTGCCGTGCGACTCGGGCGCGAACCAGGGCTGGTCCTCCGGGTCGCCGACGGCGAGCAGCCCGCGGCGGAACTCGTCGAGGTCGCCGTCGTCGAGGCTGAGCAGGTCCCGGCGCACCGAGTCGCCGAGGTACGCGCCCGCCATGCAGTCGGCCTGGAGTTCGTGGTCGATCGCGTACCGGTGCTCGACCCCGAGCCGGGCCTGCACGGCGTGAGCGTATTCGTGGCCGAGCAGGTAGAACACGAACGCGTCGCCGATCCGGCGGAACGCGGTGACGGCCCAGCCGGCGTCGTAGGCGATGAAGTCACCGGCTGGGCAGTAGACGGCGTTGTCGGCGGGGATGGGCTCGCGGCCGCAGGCCAGGTCGCCGGTGTCGCGGTAGGTCCGGACGGCGCGGACCGGCCCGAACGTCACCCCGGAGGCCTCGAAGACGGCTGACCAGTACGTCTCGGCGAGGCTGACGGCGTCCCGCGCGTCCTCCTCGAACTCCTCGACGGTCTTGGTGCCGTCGACCTTGGCGGTCGGCGTGGCCGCGGGGGCGGGGGGCGGGGAGGTCGAGTCGTCGGGCAGGGTCGGGTCGGGCAGCGCCCCGCAGCCGAGGGTCAGCACGGCGGCGGCGACGAGCGCGACGGTCCAGCGGGTGCGGTGGCGGGCGGGCATCGGCGGCATCCTTTCACGGGGTGTCCTCTGTTGTACCTTCCGATGCCCAATCCGTGCGGGTTCAGTCGGCGGCGGTGCCGCGAGGTGACTGCCGGTGCAGGGTGAGGAAACCTGGCCGCCCTGACTGTCCGATGTGCAGATACGGTGTACCACCGGCATCCCGCAGAGGAGAGATCGTGGAACAGGACGAGCAACGCCCGGACACGACGGCCGCCGCGGTCGGGCCATGGCCGTGGGCCGGCAGTCCGGCAGATGAGCCGCCGAACACGTCCGGTCCGGTGTCGGCGACGCCCCCGGGACCAGACCTCTATCAGGCCCCCTGGTACGCCGTCCAGCCGTCACCGGATCCGTCGGCCCCGATCAGCTTCCCGGGTGGCCCGCCACCGGGTCCCGATCTCGGTGCCGGCGGTTTCGTGCGTGAACGGTCGACCGGCCCGCTGACACCCGACACCCCGGGCGTGTTCGAGCGGCTGCTGCGGCGCCTGCGCAGTGGCGCGTGAGCGACATCGCCAAGGGCATCCTGGGCGGTGGATGGGGCCTGGTCGTCGGCTGGATCCTGCCGACACTCATCAACGTGGCGCTGTTCGTCGCGCTCGCGCCGACGGTGTCCGGGGTGTCGGCGGGTGACCTGCTGAGCGGAGCGGCCACCCCGACGGTGGCTGCGCTCGGCGCGGGAGTGCTGGTGGCAGGGCTGGTCCTGGCGGCGGTGCAGAACTTTCTCTACCGGGTCCTGGAGGGTTACACGCTGTGGCCGGGCGCTGCGCAGGGCTGGGGGCGGCGGCGGCAGCTGCGCCGCAAGCGCCTGTTGACCGACCGGCACGACGCGATGCGGCTGGCCGCCGCCGAGGCTGCGGGCCAGGACGTGGCCGAGGCGATCGCGCCGTATCGCGCGCACCGCCGGTTGTCGCGATACACCCGCAGGATCGAGGGTTCGGCCGTCGCGATCGGCCTGGCCGCCGAGCGCCTGCGCCGGTACCCGATCGACGACGACCAGATCGCGCCGACGCGGCTCGGCAACTCGATCCGCAGGCTCGAGGAGTACGCGTGGAGCCGGTTCGGGCTCGACTCGCAGGTCCTGTGGAGCGAGCTGGTCTGCCTGGTCGACGAGCAGGCGCGCAAGGAGGAGAGCACGGCGCGGACGAACGTCGACTTCTTCGTGTGCATGCTGTCCGGGCATGTGCTGCTGGCGGGTGCGCTGGCCGGTCTGTGGCTGGCCGGGACGCTCTCCGGGCCGGTGCCGCTGGTCGCCGCCGGTGTGCTGGTCGTGGTCGCGCGGATCTGGTATTCGGCGGCCGTCCGCGCGGTCGACAGCTGGGACGGGGCGGTCCGCTCGATGGTCAACCTCGGCCGCGGGCGGCTGGCCGAAGCCCTCGGGTTGGTGATGCCGGCGACGCTGGCCGATGAGCGGGCGATGTGGCAGTGCGTGGCCCGGCTGATACGCGACCCCGCCGAGCCCGGTGCCGCATCGGCCGTCGACGCCTATCGCAAGGCGCTGGCGTAGCCGCCGCCCGGTGGTGCGGGCGCGACCGCGGCGATGGGCGGGCCCTCGTTCGCGCTAATGGGTCGGTGATGGCTCTGACCAGCGTAAAGTCAGCTAAGGTCGGCCTTAGGAAGGCTGTTTGATGGTGTCGTTCGGAGGTGTTTAGCATGACTGTTCGAACCCCTCGCATCGAAGATCATCCGGACCTGGCGGAGCTTCGGCTGCGCTACGAGGAAGCCGCCGAAACCCCGACCGCACAGGTAGCGGAGGGTCTGACCTTTCTGTCCGGCCTCTACCTCGCGATCTCGCCCTGGGTAGTGGGCTTCACCGGCAACTCCAACCTCACGGCGAGCAACATCATCTGTGGTGTCGCACTGGCCGTGCTGGCCCTGTGCTTCGCCACCATGTACGGACATTCGCACCGGATCGCGTGGGTCGCACCGATCATCAGCGCATGGGTGATCGTCTCGCCCTGGCTGGTCAGCGGTCCCACGCCGAGTACCCGCGCCATCGTCAGCAACGTCATCGTCGGCCTGGTCGGGCTGGTGTGCACCATCGCCATGATGTCTCTGGGCAGGCGAAGGGTTGCCGACACGGCAGGCCTGAGGGCATCGGCGCAGTCGTACCGAGAGGTGCCGCGGCCGTAGCTTCCGGTGGCCGGCCTCGGCGGCGTCGGATGCCGTGACCTGTTCTTCCGACACGAAGCGCACGGAGGGCTGTTCAGCGCTGCCGCCGTCGGCAGCGCTGAACAGCGCCGATGGTCACCCATAGGAGCCAGTTGATCCGGAAGGCACACGGTCATGCTTCCCTACGATCCGTACGACCTCCTTCCCCAGGTGGGCACGTTCACGTTGACATCGGAATCGGTGACCGACGGGCAACCCCTGGGCCGGGACCAGACCGGCGGCATCATGGGGGCCGGCGGCTCGGACATCTCGCCGCAGTTGAGCTGGTTGGGATTTCCTGAGCAGACCCGCAGCTTCGCGGTGACGGTACTGGATCCGGACGCGCCGACGGCCTCGGGTTTCTGGCACTGGGCCGTCGCCGATCTGCCCGCCACGGTCACCGAGCTCGCGGCAGGGGCCGGCGACGGGCGCAGACTACCCGGCACGGCGGTGACCCTGCGCAACGACGACGGCCTGGCGCGGTATGTCGGCGCGGCTCCCCCACCCGGACACGGCCCGCACCGCTACTTCATCGCGGTACACGCGGTGGACGTGCCCACACTCGACCTTCCTGACGGCGCGACGCCCGCATACCTAGGATTCATGCTGTTCACCCACGGCATCGCGCGGGCCGTGATCCATGGCGTCCACGAGAGGTAGGCCCGGCCGAGACGATCAGAGGCTTCCGTAGGACTTCCGGGTCAGCACGGCAGGGTCGACGAACGCCGGATCACACGGGGTGTCCGTGCGGTACGGTCCGGCGTCGGCGTCCCATTCGTCCTCCTCGTCGCCGAGGCGCTCGATCAGAGCGAAGAGGAGGTCCTCGACCGGGCGTAGCGCGGCGACCGGGGCTTCCAGGTCTGCCGAGGCGACGAACCTGCCCTCGGCCGGGCCGACCGACAGCACGGACAGCCAGCCGTCGTCGTCGGCGGAAAGCATGTTCGCTCCGGTCTCGGACCAGAAGAGCACGGTGCCGTCGCCCGGTCCGGCCATGACCGGTCCGGCCCCGGCGAACATCAGTAGCGCCGTGCGCACGTGTTCCTCCGCGAAGCCGAATCGGAGCAGATATGCCTCCAGCGCGCCCTCGCGGTGCAGCAGCACCGTCGACTGCGGGCCGCCGTCGCACGCCTGCTCGACCAGGCCGCCGAAGAACTCTCGGGGCGTCGCTCCCGCGGCGTCCCATGCGCCGTCGGCGCTTTGGCCGTCCCAGTACCGGCCGGAGAACATCGCCGCCGGGTTGGTGATGGCGTCGCGGCCGGGCGCGGGCGTGTCGAGCCAGCGTTCGAAACCCTCCCGCGACATCGGGATGCGGGCTGCCAGCAGGAAGGTGTCCGACACCGCGTCCTCCAGGAAATGATCGGCGAGCGCGGCAGCCTATCGGCCCGCGCCCGGCGGCGTCCAGCCATGACGGACCTCCCCGCCGCTGTCCGCCCGGCGACCAGGTCCGGGGGCGCGACTGGCTGGACGACGAATGAACTGACCCTCGCGTTCGGCCGCGACCTATCGTTAGACAATGAAGTACGCCGATGGAGTGCTGGGCAAGGACATCCCGACCGAGTTGGCTCGCCTGCGGGCGCTGGAAGAGCTCTGCGACCCGATCTCCAAAGGACTCATCGGAAGTCTCGGTCTGGCACCCGCCTGGCGCTGCGCGGACGTCGGCGCAGGAGCGGGCTCGGTGGCAGGATGGCTTGCCGAGACAGCCACCGTCGTGGCGACCGATCTGGACACCCGTTTCCTGACCCCCGGCGAACGGCTGACCGTGCTGACCCACGATGTGACCGCCGACCCCGTGCCAGGTGGTCCGTTCGACCTCGTCCATGCGCGTTTCCTGCTCGAGACGCTCCGTGATCCCGAGGCTGCCGTCGGGCGGCTGGTCGAGTGGCTGCGCCCCGGCGGCCACCTGGTGGTGGTCGGGGTCGACCTGACGGTGTCGGCGATGACGCCGCATCCGGAGCTGCGGGCGGTGACCGGCGCCCTGCTGGAAGTGTTCCGTGAGCAGATGGGCACCGAGCCGACCTTCGGCAGGCGGCTACCGTCGCTGCTCGCGGCGTACGGCATGACCGACATCCGGATGGCGGTGCATCCGCTGCTGGTCGGTGACGGCGGGGCGGGGGAGAGGGTCATGCGGGCGACGTTCGAGCAGGCCTTCGACACGATGGTGGCCACCGGGCGGCTGACCGCCGAACAGGTCGAAGCGAGCAGGGCCTGGTTCGGGCGGCCCGGCCACCTGGACATCCTTGCCCTGATGCCGGTCGTGTGGGCCCGCCGCCCGCGATGACCCCGTCTGTTCTCGGGAACGGCAGCTGTGCGGCGTCCGCGCCGTAGAGCTGCGCGACCTGTCGTGGTCATCCAGGGTCCGGTCCAGCGCTCGGTGCCCCGCCCGCAGGCGCGGTGGCGCGGACCAGTCGGTGGCGTACCCCCTCGGCATCGGGATGGCCGAGGTCGTCGAAGATGCGCAGGGCCCGCTGCCAGGTGCGTACGGCGCCGGCTCGGTCGCCCAGCGACCATCGGCTGTCACCGAGCCGGTTCAAGGTCTCCGCTTCGTCATAGCGGTCACCGAGCTGCGTGATGAGGATCAGGGCCCGCTGGTAGCACGCGACCGCCTGGCGGTGGCGGCCGAGACGGTCGTGGATGAAGCCGAGGCTGTCCCAGGTGTTCGCCTCGCCGTGTCGGTCGTCGGTCTGGCGCAACAGCACCAGCGCTCGCCGGCAGTGGTCGAGCGCCGGCCCGTACCGGCCGAGTCTGGCGTACGCCCACCCCACCCCGTTGTGTGCGCTGGCCTCTCCGGACAGGTGCCCGGCGATCCGGTACAGCTCCAGGCCAAGCTGCGCGTGGTGCAGGGAGTCGGCATGGCGGCCGAGTCGATCCAGTAGTGCGCCGAACGCCCGGTGGGTCCGTGCCTGCCCGGTGTGGTCGCCGAGTTCGCCGAAGAGCTTCAGCGCCGCGCGGTAGTGGCCCTCCGCCTCCTCCCGTTCGCCGACGCGGGTAAGCGCACGGGCGAGATCGCGGTGTGCGCCGGCCTGCCCGGGCCGCTCGCCGACCTGCTGTGCCGCGGCGAGGGCGGTGCGCTGCGCAGCGACCAGGTCCGACCAGTGCCCTTGGCGTTGCAGGAAGTCCACCAGGGTCCGTGCCAGCCGCCAGGCGTGCTCTTCGCACCGGGCGCGTGCGGCGTGGGCGACCGCGGCCAGGAGCACGCGGTACTCGGCGGTGAACCAGCTCAGCGCGTGGTCGTGATCGGCGATCTCCTCGGATGCCACCCCGGGTGCGGCGTCGGGCAGGCTGATCGGGTCCCACCCGGGCTGCAACAGCAGTGCGGCCGCGTGTGCCGTGTGCAGGTAGTGGTCGAGTCCGCGCTGGATCGCCGCGCGCTGGGTGTCGGGGGTGTCGATGCTTTCCGCCAGGTCGGCCGCGTACGCCCGCAGCAGGTCGTGGCGGCTGAACCTGCCTGGCAGGTGTTCGGTGACCAGGTGCGCATGGGCCAGCTCGGCCAGTAGCCGGCGCACCTGGATCCGGGGCAGGCCGGCCAGGCTGGCAGCGGCGGGGATCGCGGTGTCCGGCCCCGGATGGCAGGCGAGCAGCCGGAACAGGCGCGCGGCGGGTGGGCTCAGATGCTGGTACGACCAGGAGAAGACCCTCTGTACGTCGGTGCCGGCATCGCCGCCGACGAACCCGTCGGGTAGCCGCCTCGTCTGGCGCAGCTCGGCGGCGAGCGTGGACAGCGGAAACGACGGATGGGCCGCTCCTCGGGCGGCGACCACCGCCAGCGCCAGTGGCAGCCGCGCGCACCGTTCGATCATCTCGTTCACGGCGTGCGGTTCTGAGGTCAGCCGGTCTGCTCCGAGGCGCCGTGCCAGGAACTGCCACGCCTCGTCGAAGGAGAGCAGGTCGACGGTGATCGGGACGGCGCCCTCGGCGGCGACCAGGCCGTCGAGGCGGTTGCGGCTGGTCGCCAGGACCAGGCAGCTCGGGCTGCCGGGTAGCAGGTGGCGCACCTGCTCGACGTCGCGGGCGTTGTCCAGCACGATCAGCATCCGCCGGTCGGCGAGCAGGCTTCGGTACAGCCCCACCTGCGCGGGCAGGTGTGTCGGGAGGCGTTCGGGCGGCACGTCGAGTGCCTCCAGGAACCCGCGTAGGGCCTCGGCGGGCGTCATCATGGGGCCGCTGGGGTCGAACCCGCGCATGTTGACGTAGAGCTGGCCGTCCGGGTAACGCGCTGCGGCGCGGTGGGCCCAGTGCACCGCGAGAGTCGTCTTGCCGACCCCGGCGGTGCCCGACAGCACCACGCTCGTGGCGGCCGGTTCGGCTGAGCCGCTTGTCCCACCGGTAGTGGTGGCGCCGTCGAGCTGGGCGAGCAGCTCTGCGCGGCCGACGAATGCGGTCAGGGCCGGTGGCAGCTGCTGCGGCACGGGAGCACCTGCCGCCAGGTTCATGCGACGTCGGCCTTCCTCGACCTGGTCGCGCGCGGTCGCCAGCGCGCCTTGCTCGGCGCTGGTGGCCCCGAGCAGCCGGGTCAGGATGTCGAACCGCTCGGTGGGGGGCAGGACGTTTCCCGCGAAGTACTCCCCGATGATTCCGTGGGACCAGCCGGTCTTCGCCGCCAGTTGCCGGTACGTCAACAAGCTGCCGCCATGCCGGCGGGCGTGGCGGTGCCGCAGCTTGCGCAGCAGCAGGGCCAGGTCCCGCACCGTCTGCAGTTCGCGGTCCACCGCGAGCGCGAAGTGGGGTTCGTCGGGTGTCTGCTGGAACGCCCGGCTTGTAACGGGGCGTGCTGGCTGGTCGTGCATGTTCTCTCCCCCTGCCGGACATGCGGAAGGCACCCATGGCCGAGGTCGCGTTCCATGGGTCGCTTGTGGACTGCCGCAGCAATGCTCGGCGGGCCCGTACCGCCGCCCGTGGCGATCCACCGCGCCAGTGCGGAGGCCTGCGCCACAGGTCCAGGTGTCCAACATGTCCAACATCCCCATTGGACAGTCGTTCCATCGACAACAGTAACCGTCTGAGCGGATGCCGCACGGGCTCCGCCACAGGTTGGGAGAACATGAATGGCAGTCACAACGACCGGGCGACAGGTGTCCGCGGCCCGGATCCTCGCGGCCGTCGCGTTGGCGGCCGGGGTGGCCCTGGCCGCGCCCCAGTCCGCCGCGGCCGCGCCCGACGATGCGGGCCTTTCGGCGAAGGCCGGAGTGACCGGAGGCGCGGTGGCCGTCCACGCCGAAGCCTGGGCAGCCGGACGGGCGAAGTACGGGCGAAACGTCACCGCGGCCCAGGCGGTCGACGCGTTCTGGACGCCGGAGCGCATGCGCGCGGCCCGGCCGATCGAGGAGTCGCCCGAGTACGCCCGCGCCATGGCCGCGGGCAGTGCGGCGGCGAAGGCCGCGGCACCACAGGCGGCCACCGCCGCCCGCAAGCCCACGGTGATCCCACCCTATGAAGGGGCCTTGGGCACCCCCAAGGGCGATGGCGCGTCGACACTGGCCGTCAACCCGAACTTCGCCTCGTCCCACCCGACCGCGCGCACCAGCGGCAAGGCGTTCTTCGTGCTCGGCGGGCTCTCCTACCAGTGCTCTGGCACCGTGGTGAACTCCGCCGGCGCCGACACGGTATGGACGGCCGGACACTGCATTCACAGCGGCGCCGGCGGCCAGGCCGCCTCCAGCTGGGCGTTCGTGCCGGCCTACGACGACGACCTGGCCAACCCGCGGCCGTACGGCACCTGGTACGCCGTCAGCATCTGGACCATGAACGCCTGGATCAACTCGTCGGCCCCGGCCGAGGACATGGGCGTGGCGATCATGGGCACGCTGAACGGCAACCACATCGTCAGCTACCTCGGCGGCCAGGGACTGTGGACGTTCGCCGGCACGCAGAACCTGCAGAACGCGTTCGGCTACCCCGCCCAGGCCCCGTTCGACGGCGGCAACCTGCTGCGCTGCAGCGGCTACTCCTCGCAGGAGAACGCCAACGTCTGGACCGAGACGATCAAGATTCCCTGCAACTTCAACAAGGGCGCGAGCGGTGGCGGCTGGTTGCTGAACTGGGACGGCAACTGGGGCCTGGTCAACGGGATCAACAGCCGGGTCGACAAGCTGCCCAATCCCACGATCGTGGCGTCGCCGTACTTCGACCAGACGGCCCTGGACCTGTACGACTTCACCAAGAACATGTGACCTGTCCGCAGCCGCGGATCTCATGAGGATGCTGTGGGAGTCACACGACTCCCACAGCATCCTCATATACCGGGACCGGCAACCTGGGCGATCTGTTTGAAGACTGAAAGCGATCTGAAAGGGGTCGCGACCATACTCCGTCCGGTATCAGCCTGCGTGCTGGCTGATAGGGGCGGAGGGTGCTGTGAGAAGAGGTTTCCGGGGCGCGCGATGGATGCCACAGGCTGCTGCGGCATGCCTCGTGTTGACCGTCGGCGGGGCAGGACTGGTGACCACCGGGCGGCCGGCGGCACCGCGGGAAGTCGAGCCGATCTCGCGCGTGAGCGTGCAGGAGGCGCCGGACAGTGCTTCGGCGCTCGTGGCGGCGAAGCGGCAGCAGACGTCGGTGCGGGTGGCGGATCTGACGACCGAGACGCGGCTTGTGCAGGCGAAGCCGGACGGGCGCATGGCGGCGGAGATGACCACCGTGCCGGTGCGGGTGCGGCGCAACGGCGGTTGGCTGCCGATCGACACCACGCTTGAGGTCAAGCCGGACGGCTCGGTCGGCCCGCGTGTCGCGGCGACCGAGGTCGCGTTCTCGGGCGGGGGTGACGCCGCGATGGTGCGCTACGGCGTGGGCGCGTCGCGGGTCGGCTTCTCCTGGCCGAAGGCGCTGCCCAAGCCGGTGCTCAGCGGCGACACGGCGACCTATCACGAGGTGATGCCCGGCATCGACCTGGTGTTGAAGGCCGACAACGCCGGTTACACCCAGCACATCGTGGTCAAGACCCGTCAGGCGGCCGCTTCCGCGCGTCAGGTGCGGCTGGGCATGACGACCGAGCGGGTGAAGGTCGGCGTCGGACCCGACGGGTCGATCGAGGGCCGGGACCTGCAGGGGGAGCCGATCTTCCGGTCGCCGCCGTCGCTCATGTGGGACTCGGCGCCCCACCGCAAGGAGGCTCTGGCCGCCGTCGCGATCCGGGACAGGTCACTGGTGATCACGGCGGATCGCAAGCTGCTCGACGATCCCGACACGACGTTCCCGGTCACCATCGACCCGGCCCCGGCGCAGCTGGGCAAGTTCGCCTGGGGCGGGGTCTACTCGGGCAACGCCGGCCGCGCGTACTACAACAGCACCGCCGACCCGGCCGGCACCGCGCAGGTGGGTCTGTGCAACTGGTCCAACTGCAACGCGGTCGTCGGCGTCGCTCGCACCTACTTCCAGTACGACACCCGTTGGCTGGGCGGCAAGGAGTTCATCAAGGCGTTCGTCAACACCGTCGCGGTCTACCGGCCCGACTGCGGGGTCGTCAACCAGCACCTCTACTGGGCCGACGGTCAGTACGGCGCGGGCACGACCTGGAACAACCAGCCCGGCCACTGGGTGATCGACACCAAAGCGGTCGCCGGCGCGCGTTCCGGCTGCGCCGACCCCGGTGAGCACCATGTCGGCTTCGACACCAAGGGCCACATCCGGTTCGGCGACTTCTCCAGCTACTTTCTCGGCGCGGCCGACGAGGGCAACTCCAGCTACTGGCGCAAGTACGATCCGGGCCGCACCGTGCTGTACGTCGAATACAACACCAAGCCGAACAAGCCCACCGAGCTGTCGGTCTCGCCGACGCGAGCGGCGTGCAAGAACTGCGGCGGCAAGGTCTACCTCGGCGACGATCTGATCGATCTGCGCGCCCGGCTGACCGACCCCGACGGCGACCAGATGAGCCCCTACTGGCAGATCAACGGCGTCGGCGTCTGGGGCGGCGCGGTCAACTCCGGCGACCTGGCGGTCAGGACCTTCGACGCCCGCACGCAAGGTGATCAGACCACCATCGGCTGGGACGTGCACGCGGTCGACGCGCACTGGAGCCAGTACGAGGTCGGGCCTTCCTTCGTGGTCGACCGTAGGAGCCCGGTCAAAGCGCCGACGGTCACCGGCGACGTGTATCCCGCCGACAACCGCTGGCACGGGGGCACCACGGTTCCCGGCGTCTTCACGTTCACGCCCGACTTCGCCGCGGACGAGCTGCGCGACATCGACCATTACCGGTACGGCTGGGACGCCTCGGCTGTCGAGAAGCTCGACGCGAGTGCGCTGAACGCGTCCGCGTCGATCCTGCTCACGCCACCGGGGGACGGGCCGCGGGACCTCTACGTCTACGCCGCGGACCGGGCCGGGCGGCTCAGCCCGGTGACGATCCACCACTTCTATGTGCGTGCCGGCAACGGCCCGCTCGCCCAGTGGTCGTTCGAGGGGGACACCAAGGACACCGCGTTCCTCGGCTTCCGCGACGGCACACCGTCGGGCGGCACGGCCTACACCCCTGGGGCCGTGGGCAACGCCATGACGTTCGACCCGGCGACGACGGCGCACGTCAAGGCACCCAACACGGTCAACACGACGGCGGGCTTCAGCGTCTCGGCGTGGGTGAAGCTGGACACGGCGGTCGGTGCCCGGGCGATCGTGAGCCAGGGCGGTGACCGATTCCCGGGATTCGTCCTCTGGCACCGCGGCGACACGGCGGCCGGCGGCTCCCGCTGGGTCTTCGGCATGCCGGGCGTCCAGAACTCCGGCGAGTTCGCCGTCTCCGCCGAGACCGTCCAGACCGGCGTGTGGACCCACGTCACCGGTGTCTACGACGCGCAGGCGCGCAAGATGCGCATCTACGTCAACGGCGTGAAGAGCGGCGAGATCGACCGCACCCTGCCGGCGTGGAACGCGACGGGCGAGGTCCAGATCGGGCGGACCATGTGGGACGGCAGCCCCGGCGTCGACCATTTCCCCGGCTCGATCGACGAGGTCGCCATCTGGGATCGGGTCCTGTCCGACACCGAGGTGCGCACCGCCGTCAGCCGGGACAACGTCCAGGTCGGCCACTGGCGCTTCGATGAGCCCAATGGTCTGACGGCCGCGAACAGCGTCAGCGGCGGAGCCGCGGGCGTGCTCACCGGTGGGGCGTCGTTCACCACCCCGGGCATGGTCGACGGCTCGCTGCGGCTGGACGGCTCCACCGGCGCGGTGAGCATGGGCGGGCCGCTCGTGGACACCGACCGCAGCTTCACCGTCGCGGCGTGGGTGGAGCTCAGCAGGCAGGCCCCGGCCAACACCGCAGTGACGATGCTGTCGCAGGACGGGCAGCACTGCAGCGCCTTCGCCCTGCACTACCGCCCTGACCCCGGCAGCGCCGACAGCGGCCGCTGGTGGATGCTGCTGCCGAACACCGACGAGCCGACGCCGACCGCGAACACCATGGTCGGCAGCTCGGTCCCGGCCAAGGTGGGCCAGCGGGCCCACGTCGCCGCGGTCTACGACGCGAGCACCAAGTTGGTTCGGCTCTACGTGGACGGGCAGTCGGCCGGAGAGACGACCCGTGTCGGCGGCTTCCGCGCCGCCGGGGCGTTCACCGTCGGGCGGGGACGATGGAACGACGCCAGCACCGACTTCTTCCCGGGGCGCATCGACGAGGTGCGCGCCTACAGCCGCCCGCTCGGTCAGGCCGAGATCCAGGGCCTGGTGAGCCAGAACAACGTCACCGAGGGCCTGTGGCGGCTGGACGGGGGCCTGGCCGACACGTCGGGCAAGGGCCGCGATGCCGGCAAGGCCGACACGATCGGCTTCGCCGGCGGGCAGACCACCAGCCCCGACCCGGCCGACCTGGCCTTGGCGTTGGACGGCAACGGTCACGTCTCCGCCCCGAAGGCGCTGGACACCAGCCGCAGTTTCTCGGTCTCCGCCTGGGCGCGGCTGGACCGCGTCGGCGGCCACCCCGCGGTCGTGTCGCAGGACGGAACCCATGTGAGCGCGTTTCAGTTGCAGGCCACGCCGGACGGCCACTGGGCCTTCACGATGTTCAGCCATGACCGGGCCGACGGCGGCGACGTGCATCACCGGCTCGTGGGCCCGTCCGTGCAGGTGGGCGCGTGGACCCATCTGGCCGCCGTGTACGACGCGGCGACCCGTCAGGAGCACCTGTACGTCAATGGGGTGCTCGCGGGCACCGGCACCGCCCCGGCCATGTGGAACCACGCGACCGGCCAGTTGCAGATCGGTGCCGCGAAGTGGAACGGCACCCGCGTCGACCGGTTCCCGGGGGCGATCGACGACGTCGCGGTCTACAACCGCGTGCTGTTCGCCGACGAGGTCCGCACCCAGGCCGGACGGGACCTGAGCCTGGCACACCAGTGGACGTTCGACGAGCCCGGCGGCGCGAACGCCGCCGACGCTGTTGGCAGCCGCACGGCCTCGCTGTCCGGCGGCTACCAGCGTGCGGTCGGGCGATCCGGAAACGCGCTGCGCCTCAACGGCTCGAACGCCACCGCGACCACCGCCAAGGTCGACCTGCGCACCGACCGCAGCTTCACGGTGTCGGCGTGGGTGCACATGGACCCGGTGGACTGCGAAGACCCGTACGCCGGCTGCCGGCGCGACGCCGTGACCGTCGACGGTGCGCAGACCAGCAAGTTCCGGTTGGGCCACCTGGTCGACGACGGCGACAACCTGTCCGGATCGTGGATCTTCGAGATGCCGGAGAGCGACACGACCCCGGCCGTCGCGCGGGCCGCGGTCTCGGTCGCGCCCGGCGAGATCAACGCCTGGGTCCACCTGGTCGGCGTCTACGACGCGCCGTCCAAGACGATCTGGCTCTACGTCAACGCCGTACGGCAGAAGGACGGCGCGCTGGACACCTCGTGGCAGGCCACCGGCGGCCTGGCGGTCGGGCGGGGCAGGACGGCGGGACAATCCGCCAACCACTTCCCCGGACTCGTCGACGACGTGCGGCTGTACACAGGTGTGCTCGACAAGACCCGCGTCGCGGCGCTCAAGGCGTCCTACCCGAGCGAGGCCGCCACGGCCGCGGTGCCGACCGACCGGCTCGGCCACTGGACGTTCGACGAGATGACCGGCACCACCTCGGCCGACACCAGCGGGAACAACCGCCCGGTGACGATGGCAGGCGGGGCCGGTTGGATCGGTGGGCGTAGGAACGGCGGCTTCAAGCTGGACGGCACCTCGGCCTACGCCCAGACGGCGAGCAAGGTCGTCGACACCACGGGCAGTTTCTCGGTGTCGGCCTGGGCCTACCTGGAGGGCACCGACTACGGCAACCGCACGCTCGTGGCACAGGACGGCAACCGGGTGAGCGCGTTCTTGCTGCAATACAACAAGCAGGCGGGCAAGTGGGCGGTGATCGTGCCGTCGTCGGACGCCGACGACCCGCCGGCGGTGGTGCTCACCTCCGCCGAGGCGGCACCGGCCGGCGACTGGACCCACCTCGCCGTCACCTACTACAGCGGGCTCAAGCAGCTCAGGCTATACGTCAACGGGGTGCTGTCGGCGATGCGGGCCGAGGTGAGCACGATCGCGTCGACCGGTCCGCTGACGATCGGCCGCGCGAAATGGAACGGAGGCCTAGGCGACTACTACAGCCACGCCATCGACGATGTCCAGGTGTTCGGCCGGGTGCTGAGCGCGGGCGAGGTCCGTGCCGTCCACGACGACGCGAACGCCGGCGCCATGGGCCGATACACGTTCAACGGCGACACACCCAACGATTCGTCGTGGCGGGGCAACCACGCGACGGCGCACACCTCAGGAGTGTCGTACGGCCAGGGTTTCTCGGGCCGGGGGCTGGTCCTGGACGGCCAGTCGGGCCGGGTGGCCACCACCTGGCTCGGTATCTCCACCCGTGACAGCTTCACGGTCAACGCCTGGGTCAACCTGGCCCGCAAGGATCAGATCGCGACCGTCGTCGGTCAGGACGGCAGCCGCAACTCGTCGTTCTTCCTGCAGTACCGCCCGGGGCCCGACCGCTGGGTGTTCGGCCACCACCTGCAGGACGCCGACGCGTCGGGGGTCGAGTACGCGCAGTCGGTGCAGCCGCCGGTCGTAGGTCGGTGGACCTACGTGACCGGGGTCTACGACTACGCTGCCCGGCAACTGCGCCTGTACGTGGACGGCCAGCTCGCGGGCACCAAGCAGAACGTGGCGCTGTGGGTCGGCAACGGCAGGTTCACGATCGGCCGTTCTCAGGTGAACGGGCAGGCGGCGGAGTTCTTCCCCGGCACGATCGATGAGGTCACCACCTACCTGGGGATCCAGAACGGGACCGACATCACCCGCATGGGCTGGGCGGACGCCGCGGGTGGGCAGTTGGGCCGATACCTGAACGCCGCCGGCGACCACTACAGCGGGTCGACCAGCGCGACGGCCCGGCCGGGTTACCACTTCGAGGCCACCCTCGGCACGCTCGTCAGCGGCGACCGGCCGGACACCCGCTCGCTGTATGCCTGCACGACGGGCAACGACGCTTTCACCTCGACCGACCCCGCCTGCGAAGGTTCGACCGTGGTCGGCGAGATCGGCAAGGTCTACACCCGCCAGCCGACCAACGTGGCCACGATGGCGATCCACCGCTGCAACGACGGCCGTGATCGGTTCGAGTCCCGTAGGTCGGACTGCGCGGGCGCGACCAACGAGCAACTGCTCGGCTACACCCTGGCGTATGCCCAACTGGGACGGTCGATCACTGACGGCGACCACTGGCAGGGCGTCGACGGCGCGCCGTACGGCTACCGCTTCGAGGGCGGGGCCGGCTGGGTGCCGCTGCTCAGCCAACCGGGCACGGTCCCGCTGATCAGCTGCTACGACGGAGCGGACCAGTTCCTGTCCACCGATCCCGCCTGCGGTGGCAAGACCGTGGTCGGCACGATCGCCGAGATCTGGTCGACTGCGCCGTCCTCGGTGGAGAGCAAACCGGTCTTCTCCTGCCGGATCAACGGGCAGCGCTTCGTCGACTTCAGCTCCACCTGTGCCGGCTACACCGTCGTCGGGCGGCTCGGATTCGTGCTCCTCGGTGCCCCCAACCCGACCCCCATCCTCTCCTGAAAGGGCTGGCAACGTGCGATTGCCACGAGCTCACCGCCTCATTGCGGCGGCGCTGTCGGGTCTGATGGCCCTGACCCTCGTCACCGTCGTTGCGCCACGGGCCGCTGTGGCGGGTGGCCCGTCGGTCGACCTGCCCGACACCCCGTCCACCGCGATCACCACGCCGACCGTCGACGCGCCACGCCCACCCGATCAGGCATCCGCGTCGGAGCTGCACGGCGACCAGCCCGCAGGCACCGCGCCGCCGAGCGGAGGCGGCACGGCCACGGCCACGTCGCTGTCGCCGTCGGCCAGTTGGGACGTGTCACCGCATACCGGCGACTTCACCTGGTCGTACCCACTGCGGGTGCCGCCGGCGGCGGGCGGCCTGGAGCCATCCCTGAGCCTGTCCTATTCCTCCTCCACGGTCGATGGCCGCACGAGCACGACCAACAACCAGTCGTCCTGGATCGGCGACGGCTGGGATCTTCAGCCCGGTTACATCGAGCGGACCTACGGCGGATGCGCCGACGACGACGCCGGTGGCACGGTGCCGCCGAAAACCGGTGACCTGTGCTGGCGCAACGACAACGCGACGGCGAGCCGCGCCGGTCTGCTGATCAACGAATCGGGGCAGCGCTGGCGGGCCAAGAGCGACGACGGCTCCCGGATCGACCGGCTGACCGGCGTGGCCAACGGCGACGACGACGGCGAGCACTGGCGGATCATCACCCCCGACGGCACGCAGTACTTCTACGGCTCGCGTCCGGAGTCGAAGTCGACCTGGACCGTGCCGGTCTTCGGTGACGACGTGGGGGAGCCGTGCCACGGCGGCACGTACGACAGCTCGCGGTGTACGCAGGCGTGGCGGTGGAACCTCGACAAGGTCGTGGACGCCCACGGCAACATGATGATCTACAGCTATGACATCGAGACCAACAAGTACGGGCTGAACCTCAAGGACGACGCGGTCGGCTACGTCCGGGGCGGTTACCTGCGCACCATCGACTATGGTCTGCGGGCCGACGGCTCGGTGGCCGCGAGCGGGCAGGTCGAGTTCACCACCGCGGGCCGGTGTGTGCCCGGCAGTGACTGCACTCCCGGCAAGCCGGACAACTGGCCGGACGTGCCGTGGACGAGCAACTGCGACGGTGCCACGTGCGTCGGCAACTACGCCCCGACGTTCTGGAACACCAAGCGCCTGAGCAAGATCGTCACCCGGGTGCGTGGTGCCGGCGGTCTGACAGACGTGGACTCGTGGACGCTGCAGCACTCGTTCCCCGACCCGGGCGACCGGGAGAAGGCCGGGCTCTGGCTGAAGTCGATCGTCCACGCCGGGCATGTCGACGGGAATGCGGCGCTGCCCGCCGTGACGTTCGAGGGCACCGCCAAACCGAACCGGGTCGCCGTCACCACCGGCGTCGGTCCGCTGAACCGCTACCGCATCACCGGCATCGTCTCGGAGACCGGCGGGACCATCGCCGTCGTCTACGCGGCCCCCGACTGCGTGGAGGGCGTGTCGATGCCCGGCAGCCCCGAGACGAACACCAAGCGGTGCTACCCGGTGAAATGGACGCCCCCGGGCGGCAACGAGCGCACCGAGTACTTCCACAAGTACGTCGTCGCCGAGATCGTCGAGTCCGACCGTTACGACGGCACGAGCGAGCAGCGCACCGCCTACGACTATCTCGACGGCGCCGCCTGGCACTGGGAGACGTCGGAGTTCAGCGACGAGGACCGCAAGACGTACGGCGAGTTCCGCGGCTTCGGCCGGGTGCGGTTGCGCAAGGGTGCCCAGAGTGATCCGGCGGGCCCGATCAGCGAGGTCGAGCAGCGGTTCTACCGGGGCATGGACGGCGACCGCCTGCCGGGCGACCGGCAACGCTCGATCAAGGTGACCGATTCGCGCGGCGGCGAGTACGCCGACTCCGACTGGCTGGCGGGCACCGAGTTCGAGACGGCGACGTTCGACGGCGTCGGCGGGGCGACGGTCCGGACCGCGATCACCGTGCCGGTCGTGCAGGGACCCAACGCGACACGTGGCGCGGTGAAGTCCTACCTGGTGCGCCCCGGGACGGTCACCGAGCACGTGGCGTTGACCGGCGACCAGTGGCGCACCACCCGGGTCGCCACGAAGTACGACGACCGCGGCCAGGAGATCGAGGTCGACGACGCCGGAGACGTGGGCAGGTCCGACGACGACCAGTGCACCCGCACATCGTATGCCCGCAACGACGATAAGTGGATCATCTCGGTGCCGTACCGCGTCTGGACGGTCGGTGTGCGCTGCTCGGAGGAGCCGACCGACACGATCGCCGACACCCGCCGGGGCTACGACGGGCTGCCGGTCGGCACCGCGCCGGCGGCCGGTGACCTCACGCGCACCGAGGAGCTCACCGAGTCGGGGTACCTCGTGACGGCGACCGCTGCCTTCGACGTGCACGGCCGTGTCACCAGCAGCAAGGACGCGCTGGGCAACGAGACCCGCACGGCATACACCCCGGCGGTCGGCGGGCCGATGACCAACACCGCGGTGACCAACGCGCTGGGCCACGTCACCCGCACCACGTTCGCTCCCGCCTGGGGCCAGGCCACACTGCTGATCGACGCGAACCTGCGCCGCACCGAGACGACCTACGACGCGCTCGGCCGGGCCACCGCGATCTGGCTGCCCAACCGCAAACGCTCGCAGCTCGAATCGGCGAGCATGACGTTCGGCTACCTGATCCGCGACAACGGCACGACCGTCATCACCACCGACACCATCAACGCCCGCGGCGGCTACACGTCCAAGAAGGAGATCTACGACCCGCTGATGCGGCTGCGCCAGGTGCAGACACCCGCCCCGGGCGGCGGCCGACTGCTGACCGACACCCGCTACGACTCGCACGGCCGGGCGTACTTCGCCAGCTCACCGTACTTCCACAACTCGGCGCTCGACGACAGGCTGTGGGTGGCATCCGAGGTCGACAAACTCGGCGCGACGATGACGACGTTCGACGGCGCGGGCCGGGTCGTCGCGTCGGCGTTCCGGGGCGGCGGCGTCGAGAAGTGGCGCACCACCCAGGTGCACGACGGCGACCGGGTCCGGGTCACCCCGCCGCCGGGCGGCACACCGTTCGTCAAGGTCAGCGACGCCCGTGGCCGCACCGTCGAGCTCCGGCAGGGCAGCACGCCCGACATTACGCGATACACCTACACCAACAGCGGTCAACTGGCCTCCATCGTCGACGCGATGGGCAACACGTGGCGCTACGCCTACGACCAGCGGGGCAACCTGGTGCGGTCGGAGGACCCGGACAAGGGCGTGGTCACCATGGCCTACGACGAAGCCCGGCGTATGGTCGCCACGACCGACGCCCGCGCGGTCACCCTGCACACCGGCTACGACGCGCTGGGCCGCCGGACGAGCATGTCGCAGGCCGGCAGCCTGCTCGCGTCGTGGTCCTACGACACCGCGCCCGGGGGCAAGGGCCTGGCCGCCACCTCCACCCGCCACGTCGGGTCCGCGGCGTACAAGACCTCGATCGGCTCCTACAACCAGCTCAGCAAACCCCTGTCGATGACGGTGACGATCCCCGAGCAGGAGCAGACCCTGGCGGGCACCTACACCACCGAGCTGCGTTACGACTACGACGGCGTGCTCGCCTCGCAGATCATGCCCGCCATCGGCTCGCTGCCTGCTGAGGGGGTGGTCCATGAGCGCTCCGAGCTGGGTATGCCGACCATCACCCGGGGCGGATTCGACGGCCAGACGTTGCACTACGTGACCGACACCCTCTACACGCGGCTCGGCGAGACGGCGCGCGTGCAGTTCGGCGAGGGCACCAAGCGGGCCTGGCAGTCTTACTACTACGACGCGCACACCCGCAGACTGGACCGGACGATCGCCGACGTGGAGGCGCCCGCGCCGATGCAGGCCGATCAGCGCTACGCCTACGACCCGGCCGGCAACATCACCTCGATCGTGGACGCGCCACTCAACCGCACCCCCGACACGCAGTGTTTCCGCTACGACTACCTGCGACGCCTGACCGAGGCATGGACTCCGGCGCAGGGATGTGACACGACCGCGCTCGGCGGACCCGCGGCCTACCGGCAGGCGTTCACCTACGACAAGGCAGGCAACCGGCTCACGGCCGCCACCGAGGCGGGCACCGCCACCTACACCTACCCGGCCGCCGGGTCACCCCGCCCCCATGCGGTGCAGTCGGTGAGCCCAGGAGGTTCATACGAATACGACGCGACCGGCAACACGACCGTCCGGCCCGGGCAGGAACTGCAGTGGGACGCCGAGGGCCGGGTCAACGCGATCACGACAGCGGCCGGGGCGACGACCTTCGTATACGACGCGAACGGGTCGCGGCTCATCCGGCGCACACCGCAGAGCACCACGCTCTACCTCGACGGGCAGGAGCTCACGCTCAACCGGAGTGCGGGCACCTTGACGCCGACCCGGTACTACGCACACGCGGGCAAGACGGTCGCCGTGCGCACCGGCGGCAAGCTGTACTGGCTGCTCGGCGACCACCAGGGCACCTCGCAGCTGGCGGTCGACGCGGACACGATGGCGGTCCGGCAGCAGCGGCGCACGCCGTTCGGCGGGACCCGCGGCACCTCCGCGAGTCTGCCCGGTGAGAAGGACTTCGTGGGCGGCACCCGGGATGCGACCACGGCGCTCGTCCACGTGGGCGCACGCGAGTACGATCCCGTCCTCGGCCGGTTCATCTCCGTGGACCCGGTGATGGGCAACGAGCCCCAGTTGATGAACGCCTACGCGTACAGCAACAACAGCCCGGTCACGTTCAGCGACCCGACCGGCCTGTACTGCGACAGCTGCGACTACTACCACCACAAGAACGGCGAGTCCAGCGTCTGGAGCCCAGAGGTCCAGCGGACGTCGTTCTGCGACAGTTGCGAGTACTACTCGGTCAAGAACAACACCGCCAGTGCCTGGAACCAGCGCCAGTACACCGCGGCCGAGCGTCCGACGGTCTTCGCCGAAAGCGAGAAGATCAACGAACGCGTCGCCGCCGAGCAGCGCGCCGCCGAGCAAGCCCGCCAGCAGGAGCAATCGTGCAACGCCAGCTTCTGGTGCCGAGCCGGCCGCGTGGCCAAGTCGGTAGCCACCAGCTCGGCGTTCGGGTACGTAGCCGGTGCGCTGAGCATCGCCGGAATCTTCTGCCCCGTATGCGGTGTCATCGGACTGGCGATGAGTGCCGTCTCGGCCGCCGTGTCCTGCGGTGACGCCGCCTTCGGCGGCGGGAGCTGGGGGCAGTGCGCCGTCGGGGCAGCCGGGGTGCTCGTCGGCGGCGCCGGCATGGTCGCAGCGAGATCGTTGAGCGCAACGACCAGACTCGGCGCCCCCAGCATCGGCGACGACACCGTCGTCAACCTCGTCGACGGCGACGTCTACGGCACGGTCGTGCAGATCGGCTCGGTCGGCCACCACAGCGGCAACCTCAACGTCGTCAACATCATCAACGGCGACGTGTACGGCACGGTTCTGCAGATCGGCGCGATCGGCCGCGTCTCCGGCAACCTCAACGTCACCAACGTCATCAACGGCACCGTCTACGGCACGTCCACCCGGATCAAGAGTATCGACGAAACCGTCCACGTCGCTCACCCCAACGGCACCGTGACATTCAGCCCGTCGGGCGACATGACGATCACTCCATGATGGACGGAGGCAGTCCGCGTCGCCCCTGTGACGTGGGCTGCCTCACCGTCCGGGGCATTTGTCGCCGTCACATGGCACGCTGTCCGCGTGCGGTTGCAGGCGCGGCTACTCGGTCCGCTGGAGGTCTCGGTCGACGGGATGCCCGTCCGCCTGACCGGCAGGCCGAGCGGCCTGTTCGCGGTGCTGGCGATGTCAGCCGGATCCGTCGTGTCCGCCGAACGTCTTGCCACGGCGGTGTGGGGCGACGATCTGCCCGGCAACCCACGGGCGAGCGTGCAGACGAACATGACCCGGCTGCGGCAGCTGATCGGGGCGCAGTTCGTCGAGACGACGGCCGTCGGCTACCTGCTGCGGGTCCCGCCCGAGCAGGTCGACGCGCTGCGTTTCCTGGAACTGATCGACCTTGCCGCAGCCGCCCCGGACCCCGGCACCGAGTCACGCACGCTCACCGACGCACTCGCGCTGTGGCGCGGCGACCCGTTCGAAGGCATGCGCTCGGTCTGGCTCGCCGAGGCGGAGACCCCGCGCCTGGTCGAGCGCTACCTCGACGCCACCGAACGCCGCATCGACCTGGACCTGGCCGCCGGCCGATACGACGGGCTCGTCAGCGAGCTGCGTGACCTGATCGTCCGGCACCCGCTGCGGGAATCGCTGTGGGCCAGGCTCCTGGGCACACTCGACGCAGCCGGCCGCCGCGCGGAGGCGCTGGAACAGTACGAGACGATCCGGCGGCGCCTTTCCGAGGAGCTGGGCACCGATCCCGGCCCGCAACTGCGCGAGATTCATGTGAAGCTGCTGGGCGCAGCACCGTCCACGGCTCCGGCGGCGGCACCCGCGCCGCAGGTGATCGTGCCCCGTCAACTGCCGATGGACCACGCCGGATTCGTCGGCCGGGACAAGGCCCTGGCCGCCATGGACAGCCGGCTCGGCGACGCGACCTCACCGACCGTGATCACGTTGATCGGCGGTGCCGCCGGAGTGGGCAAGACAGCCCTGGCCATCCGCTGGGCGCATCGCGTCGCACCGTGGTTCCCGGACGGACAGCTGCACGCCAACCTGCGCGGATTCGACCCCTCCGGCACACCCCGCACACCACAGGAGGTGCTGCGCGGGTTCCTCACGGCGCTGCAAGCGAACGGGCAACAGGTGCCGCACGGGCTCGACGCCCAGGTCGGGCTCTACCGCAGCCTGCTGTCCACACGGCGCATGCTGATCGTGCTCGACAACGCCCGCGACGCCGAGCAGGTGCGCCCGCTGCTGCCCAGCTCACCCGGCAGCCACGTCGTGGTGACCAGCCGCGACGACCTGACCGGCTTGATCGTCGCCGAGGGTGCCCGCCCGCTCCCTCTCGACGTGCTCACCCCCCAGGAAGGCTGGCAGCTCCTCGAACAGCGGCTCGGGGCGCAACGGGTGCACAGCGACCCGTCCGCGACCGACGAGGTGATCGAGCGGTGCGCCCGGCTCCCGCTGGCGCTGTCCGTCATGGCGGCCCGCGCGGCGCGGCGCCCGGACACACCGATGCGGGCGCTCGCGCTGGAGCTGGCCAACACCCGGTCCGAGCTGGACGCGTTCGCCCTCAACGATCCGATGACCGATGTGCGGGCGGTGTTCTCGTGGAGCTACCGCACCCTCACCGACGCGGCTGCCCGGCTGTTCCGGCTGCTGAGCGTCCACCCCGGTCCGGAGGTGTCGGTGGCGGCGGCGGCCGCAGCCGGGGGCCTGCCGATCCCGCACACTCGCCGGCTGCTCAGCGAACTGCACACCACCCACATGATCACCGAGTCGGCCGGCGACCGCTTCGCCTTCCACGACCTCCTGCGGGCCTACAGCGCCGAGCAGGCGCAGCAGATCGACACCGAGCAGCAGCGGCACGAGGCGCTGCTGCGAGTGCTCGACCACTACCTCCAGACGGCGAACGCGGCATCGGTCGCGCTGGACCCGTACCGGGTGCCGATCCCGATCGGCCGGCCCCGCGACGGAGTGACCGTCGAGCCGATCGGGGACCATCGCGAGGCGGTCAGGTGGTTCACCACGGAACGGCCCGCGCTCGTCGCCGCGATCCCACGCGCCGTGGACGCGCGTGCCGATGACTTCGCGTGGCGGATCGCGTGGGCCGTCTCGGGTTTCCTGGACATGGCCGGCTACTGGGATGAGCGGGCCGCGGCGATCCACGCGACGCTGCACATCTCGCCCCAGGACACCGACTGGCCGTGGCAGGCGATCGGGCACCGCTCGCTGGGACACGCGTACGTCCGGATGGGGCGCTTCGCCGACGCGCACCGTCATCTCAGCCAGGCGCTGGAACTGTTCCGCCGGCGCGGCGACCAGGTCGGGCAGGCCCGCACCCACCTCAACATCGGCATCGTCCTGGACCGGCAGCGCGAGCACGCGCAGGGGCTCACGCACAGTCTCGCGGCGCTGAGCCTGTATCGCGCGGAGGGGCATCTGGCCGGACAGGCCGACGCGCTCAACGCCGTCGGATGGGACCATGCGCAGTTGGGTGACTTCGAGCAGGCGTTGACGTACTGCCGGCAGTCGCTCGACGTCCATCTGCAGCTCGATCACCGGCACGGGCAGGCGGACGTGTGGGACAGCCTCGGTTACATCCAGCGCAGCCTGGGGCGATACGAGGACGCGTACGCGAGCTACCGACAAGCCATCGACATCTTCCGGGACCTCGGCGACCGGTTCGACGAAGCGACCACGCTGGTCAACCTCGCCGACTCGCAGGTGGCCGCGGGAGATCCGGCAACGGCTCGGCGCACATATCTGGACGCGCTGGCGATCTTCGACGAGTTGCGACACCCTGACGCGGCGATCGTTCAGAGTAAACTGGCTGCGCTTCGACACTGAGCATGCGAAGTATTCCCGCGGTGCGAGTTATGTGTGCTCACCGAAACGAGCGTCCACGCTCCGACGAGTTCGGAAAGGCGAGGACGGCAGCCAAAGGGACCGCCGTTCCAGCGGGCAGAAACCGTAGGCGCGAGAGGCGCGTAGTCGAAGGTGCCGTCTGGCATCTCCAGGAATGTCGTTCGTCAGCCGTCGGCGGCCGACATGCCACCGCTCCAGTCCGTGGCGCGGCTCGACGCGATCAGGACGCGCTGGGTAATGAAACGGAGCAGGTGCAGGTCGTGTCGCAGCAGCTTGCTTTCGCGGTCGAAAGGCCGTATCGCACGCGTGGCGGCGTCGAAACCTTCCTTGTTGTGCACGATGCGGCAGCGTATGTCGTATACGCGTTCGGCGACCTGGCTCACCAGCCGGAACTTCTGGTCGGCTGGGTTGATCAAACGGACACCGCTGATTCTGGTCCTGTCCCCGAGGGCTTTCGCGGTCGCGGGTCTGTCCTCGAGAAAGGACGTGACGGAGTGATCCTCGACGCAGGATGCGATGGTCGCGGCGAGCTGTTCGCGTTCACTGAGCCTGGTGCGGCCGTCGGGGCTGACCGCGTCGAGCAGTCGCCCCAGGGCGACATCGTCATCGTGACGGAAGCTCGGGTCCTTGAGCAGGTTGCGCAGTCGCATGAGCGTTGTTTCACGAGAGTATGCCGCGAAGTACGATTCGAGTACCTGGTAGTACGCGAGGTACTCCAGCAGGGGGGTGTTGATCAGGCGCCGCGCGTACAGGTACAGGGCTGCGGCGTCCCAGCTGTAGCGGGTGGTGGGAAACTGCGGGGTAGCCGAGCTGGGCAGCTCCTTGTCGTATTCCTCTGATGCGAGCAGCTTCACGTCCAGCGCTGGTTTCAGTTCGCCGGTCAGGCCGTAACTGATGTCGAGGTCGATGAAGATCGAGGTCGACAGGTCGCGCAGCAGTGCCAATGCCTCGTCGTGGCGCGTGGTCTTGACTCCTCGAATGATGAGGCTGTTGCCATATGTCGACGGCACTGTCCTGAAGGCAGCCAATTGCGGCAGCAACATCGAGCGTAGCTCCACCGAGAGAATGCCCTGACGATCGGTCACCGTCAGGCTGCGTGGGGCCAGCGGATCACCGAGGGCCGCCGGAAAGCCGAGAAGATTCGGTATGTCCGTCGTCGTGCTGTCTTGGGTTTCGTCAGGCGGTAGCAGTGTGGCACTCGACAGTCGGTACAGCCCGGTGCCGCTCAGTTCCACCTCGGCCATGATCTGCCCTGCATCCGGGTCGAGTATCGCCTGGTAAGGACCCAGAGGTGTCCAGCGTTCGAAGTTGAACCTGGCGAGCGCCGCCGCCTCCGAGGCATTGAGGTGAATCGAGCGGACACCGCGACCCGACTTCAATTCCAGTCGCAGATTCAACGGTCCTTCGAGCGCGCCGCTCCGGGGGTCTTTGAAGCGTGTCCACCAGGCTGCGTGGCCGGCGTCGACCGCCCTTTGCGCGACCTCTTCCAGCGCAGGATCCGGTTCCGGCACCGCTGGGGCGGGTGAATCATCGGGGCCATCCTTGGCAGCGGTATTCACGATGACGAGGATGACATCCGCTGTCGTGTCGGCTCAATCGAATTGTGTGCTCGGCGTGCATGAACGGTCATGTTGCCTGGAACTCCCGAAATCATGGGTGGCGGGTGCGAACGTCAGGCGCTCGACGGCCTCCCGCAGGCACAAGCATTCGACGACTACGACCGCGACGTCCACCTGCCGATAGCTGTGAACCTGCAAGGCCGCACATCCGAGCCGGAGGACCGATGCCGGGGCTCGGCGAGTCGCGTATGAATGACGATTAGTTCCATCCGAGGTGGAGGAGAGCGTCATGCCCTCATCGGGGTACCCGGTGCAGTCACGCGCAAGTTCGGCGCAGACCAGCGCGCCCCAGGCGCCGTCCGGTAGCACCACGGCACTGCTGCGGATGTACAACCCCGTCAGCCGGGATCACCTCTACACCACCTCGGCCGCTGAACGCGACGACGCGGTCGCAGACTTCGGCTACGTCGACGAGGGCGTCGCCTGCCGGGTGTTCGCGACCGCAGGCACGGGCACCGTGCCGCTGCTGCGGATGTACAAGCCGGGCACCGGGGATCACTTCTACACCACCTCGGTGGCCGAACGGGACCGTGCGGTCGCCACGCACGGCTACGTCGACGAAGGCGTCGCCTGCCACGTGCTTCCAAGTGCCGGCACGGGCACGACACCGCTGCTGCGGACGTACAAGCCGGCCACCGGGGATCACTTCTACACCACCTCGGCGGCCGACCGGGACAACGCGATCGCCACCCACGGCTACGCCGATGAAGGCGTCGCCTGCCACGTCCACCCGGCCTGACGCGGCAACGGAGCCGGGAAGCGGGTCCCGGCTGGGGCGACCTCCTGAGTCGGACACCTTCTGACGTGGCATTCTGCCGGGGGTCGCCAGGGCCACGAGGGCGAGCGGCCCCGACCTCAGTAAGCGTGGTCGGTGCAGACCCGCCAGCCCGCCTTCTCGTCGGTCATGGGCAGCGTGATCTGCTCGCCGTGGCAGTCGGAGTAGCGTAGCTCGACGTCGACGCCGTACGCGACGCCGCCCTCGGTGCTGCGGTAGACGTGCCCTTCGAGGATGCGGTATCCGGTCAGGTGCGGCTCCATGCCCCGGTCGGCTCGCCAGTTCTGGAACGACACCCGGTCACGGCGACGCTGGCACAGCAGCTCGTAGCCGGTGACGCGGTCTCCGGCGATCAGGGCGTCGAGATACGCGGCCGCCGGTCCGGGCAGTTCCTTCACCGTCTGCCGGTCGGCGAAGAACGCGTACGTGAAGTGTGCGGGAACACCCAGGCAGACGGCGACGATCATCACCACGGCCGGCCAAGGGACACGTGTGCGCGGGGGCTGCTCGCTCACGCCCGCAGCGTAGGCGTCGTGCACAACCGGTCGCGCGGGTCGCGCGGACGGCGGGAGCCCGTCGGGTGTCGGTGCGGCCCGTGGCGTCGTGGCCGTCAGCGCGCAGGCGGGTCTGGACTGCTCATCGGACAGCTGCACCGTCGCGGCGGCTCGTCCGGCCGGGCTGCGCCGCATCGGTTTAAGACGTCCAAGGCTGGGAAGTCGAGTCCAGACGTTATGTATGGGAGGACGACGATGACTGCTGTCGCCGAGGGCTTGGACATGGCCGCGATCGGTCGGCTGCTTCGCCAGCGCTACGCCGACACCGCCGGGCAGGTGGGTCGCCTGCGGGCGCAGACCGCGTCCGTGCTGGGAGCGCATGACGCCGGCTCCGGTGACGCCGCCGACGCCGGCACGATGGCGCTGGAGACCGCTGAGCAGGCGATGGTGACCACTGCGTTGCAGGAGCAGCTGGTTCGGCTGCAGGCAGCTCTGGACCGCCTCGACGCCGGCACCCTCGGGGTGTGCGGGCGATGTGGTGAGCAGGTCCCGCTGACCCGGCTGCAGGTGATGCCGTGGGCTACCCACTGCGTGCCATGCCAGAGCATCGTGGACCGATACCGCTGAATCCTGAGGCGCACGCCGGCGCTGGCCGAACATGAGATTCACGCGGAGTTGACGAGGGCCGTGTCCGGGCCGAGTCGGGCGGCGATCTGCTCGTGGATGGCGGCCGGTGAGCGCCCCATGAACCGGTCCACGACCTCGTCCTCCGTCAGCGGCCACGCCAGCTCGGCTCGAGGGCGACCTGGACACGGGCGGCGATGGGCTCGATGTCGACCAGTACACCGTCGCAGTCGAAGATGACGAGTTCAATGGGCTTGATCATTCCCGCAGCATAGGCATTGCTACGCACGCTGCGGCGGCCTGCGCGAGCACGACCGGGACGCCGTTCTGGACCTGGGCGCCGGCGCGGCGGCCGGGCTGACGGCCCTGCGGGAGTGAATCTCGGCCGGCTCGTCGTTGTTCACACTGGAGGCGGCCAGGGCCACCATTTCGCGTTCACGTTCGGCGCGCACTGCGATTCGGTGCCGCGTGCCGCTCCATTGCACAGTGCCGTCCATCAATGCAAGCATGTGCCTCGTGCTCTTTTTGCGACGCCAAGGTTGGTGGCTCCTACCCGAACTGGTCGTTGTCGTGATCCTCGCTGCCGCTCTGCTGATCGAGCAGCCCAACCGCTTTGAGGATCAACTTGCCGCCCGGGCGCAAACGGCGCTGGAACAGCTCTCACCAGCCGAGCTTGAGCTCTACGAGCCCAGCGGGCATGCCGCGGTCCACGGGGGCAAGGTCCTGTGCGCCGCCGAGTCCTTCGGAACGGAGCCGCCGGCCGCCAGGCGCATCGAGGACGTTCGGGTCATCTATGCCGTCTACTTCTGTGCGATCGTTCAGCCCGGCACCGCGTGGGACTATGCGAGCCGTAGCTCGGGTCCAGTGGTCATCACGCTGACCGACCCGCTGGTCGTCCAGACTGCGAGGTCTGGTCCGGATCCGGATCGGGTATGGGCGATGATCCCCGACGGTCTGGAGCAGAAAGCGTCCGCCAGCCTCCGTGAATGGGGCAGGCTGGCCGGACTGCGTGCACGCTATGAACAGGCGGCCGTGTTGCCGCTGAACTCTGGAAATTGAGTTCGCGGCATTGCCATGGGAGCGTTCTCATGTCAGGCTGTCGATGTCTGATTCTGTCAGACCGGTCGGGAGCCGAGCAACGGGCGCACAGAGGTCGATTTCGTGCGCGCCGGTTTGCATGGCATGCGTCGGCAACTCCCTGAAGGCCGACGTCCCTGTGCGCTCCATCCTCTGACAGGCGTCGACCTATCCGCCCAAAAAGGAAAGGACGACAGGGTGAATCGCAGACGCCAACTCTTGGCAAGCTTGGCCGCAGCAGCGATCACGGCGAGCATCGGCTTCGCGGTGATCAATACTTCTGCGGCGCAGGCCCACGGCGTGACGATGTTCCCGGGCAGCCGCACCTGGCTGTGCTACCAGGACGGGCTTCGCGGCAACGGGTCGATCGCCGCCTACAACCCGGCATGTGCTGCCGCGATCGAGGCAAGCAAGAGCTCCTCCGATCCGAGCGGCACCACACCGTTGTACAACTGGTTCGCTGTGCTCCGCTCCGATGCCGGTGGTCGCACCAGCGGCTTCATCCCGGATGGACAGCTGTGCAGCGGCGGAACCGGCGGGCCGTACAACTTCACCGCATACAACGCGACTCGCACGGACTGGCCGTTGACCCACCTCACCTCTGGGGCCAACATCCAGTTCCGGCACAGTAACTGGGCACACCACCCGGGTACGTTCCACTTGGCCATCACCCGCCAAGGCTGGAGCCCCAGTTCGCCACTGGCCTGGAGTGATCTTCAAGAATTCGCGAGTGTCACCAACCCGCCGTCGAACGGCGGGCCCGGCGCGCTGAATTACTACTACTGGAACGCACAGTTGCCGTCCGGCCGCAGCGGCCGGGCGATGCTGTACATCCGGTGGGTGCGCTCGGACAGCAACGAGAACTTCTTCAGCTGCTCCGACATCACTTTCGATGGGGGCAACGGCCAGGTGACCGGCGTCGGTCCCAACCAGACGCAGCCGCCACCGAGCTCGCCGCCTCCATCGAGCCCGCCTCCATCGAGCCCACCGCCGTCGTCCCCACCGCCGTCGTCCCCACCGCCTTCGAGCCCACCGCCGTCGTCCCCTTCGCCCGGCGGAGCATGTTCGGCGACGTACTCCCAGGTCGGTCAGTGGAACACCGGATTCCAAGGCGCGATCACGGTGCGAAACAACAGCTCCAGCGCTAGCGTCAGCGGTTGGACCGTCAGAGCGACATTCGCCAATGGGCAGACGGTCACGCAGTCGTGGGACAGCACCTATAGCCAGAGCGGCAGCGTGGTGACCTTCCGCAACGCAGCCCACAACGGGACTATCGATCCCGGCGGCACGAGATCGCTCGGATTCCTCGGGAACTGGTCGGGAAGCAATTCCCCGCCAAGTCTCACGTGCTCCAGTCCGTAACGACGAGTGGCCGGACGGCGGGTGCCCTTTACCTGAGGGCACCCGCCGTTCTTGTCGGGATGCCTGTGACGAGCAGGGCCGGCCTGCCGTCACGTCCGGCGACTTTGAGGTCGTGGCGCACCGGGATCGCGGCTCCGGCGTGGGTGGAGCGAGCTGATCGGTGAGCGCGGCCAGGCGGGCTGGATCCGGCACGGTGTGCGGCGTCCGGGCTGGTCGCCGCGTAGAGAAGCGGCTCGGTGCCCTGTTCCGGCCCCTGCGAGGGCACGATCTTGTAGGGCGCCTTCTCGAGGAGGCGGGGACCCTGGCCGCCGAGGTTGGGGTCCGAGGTCATCAGGTTGGTTCGGGTTTGGCCGGGATGTGCGCCCGCCGACAGCAGCGGCCGACAACTGGTACTGGGTCATCGACGACCTCCGGGTCGGCTGACCCTGACCGTTCGGCCCGTCGGCGGGTGGTCCCGACGGTCATTTTCGACGTGGGCCGTCCGGCCGACCGACTCCCTCCCGGCCTCGCGGCGCGGACGGAGTCGGCAGCTCGCACCGGGCGTGGCGCGGGTTCGCGCCGCCCCCGGCGGCGTTGCTGTCAGCGTGGTGACGTAGTCACCCGTAGATCACTGATTGTCATGCGGTCCCCGTGGGCATGCGGGGTGTGGCTAGTCTGCGGCAAGCGTAGTTCCTGGCAGCATTCGTGTATCCGGATGGGACGGTGTGAAACTTGACTACCTATGGTGATGATGAGCCGGTCATCGGCCGGGCGCGGCCGCCCGCACCGCCGGCGACCGGCCGGGCCGAGGTCCCCAAAGCCGGCGCCCCGGTCGCGGGTCGGGAGCAGGCGTCCCGAGCCGGCGTCGCGTCCCCGGCGGGCCGGGCCGGCGGGGACGCGCAGCCCGTGGCCAAGAAGAAGCGCAGCCCGCGGCGTCGGCGGGCGCTGATCGCGGGCATGATCGGCGTCGCCGTCATGCTGTCCGGCGTCGGGCTGATCGCGGGCACCTGGTTCTACAGCAGTGTGCCCCGTCCGGAGCAGCTACCGCTGAAGGAGAACACCGAGGTGCTGTCCGTCGACGGCAAGGCGATCGCCAAGCTGGGCGCGGAGAACCGGACCCTGATCCAGATCGGCACGCTGCCGGAGCCGGTGCGCAACGCGCTGATCGCGGGCGAGGACAAGAACTTCTACAGCCACGACGGCATCGACCTGGCGGGCATCGCCCGCGCCGCCTGGAACAACCTGACCGGCGGCGAGACCCAGGGCGCGTCGACCATCACCCAGCAGTACGCCCGCGCCGCTGCCGACGACCTGGAGATCACGTACGCGCGCAAGATGCGCGAGGCGGTGATGGCCCGCAAGCTGGAGGACGAGTACGACAAGCTGGAGATCGCCGGGTTCTACCTGAACACCGTCTACTTCGGCCGCGGCTCCTACGGCGTCGGCGCGGCCGCGCAGGCGTTCTTCGGCAAGGACGCGGCGAAGCTCACCGTGGCCGAGGCGGCGGTGCTGGGCGCGGTCCTGCGCCAGCCCGAGCCCAGCGACGACCACGGCGGCTACGATCCGCAGAACAATCCCGAGGCGGCCAAGGCCCGCTGGGGGTATGTGCTGGACAACATGGTCGAGATGGGCTGGCTGAGCGCCGCCGACCGGGCGGCCGCGGCCTATCCGGACCAGACGCTGAAGGCATACAAGGCGGGCCAGAACGCGGGGGAGTGGGGCTACCAGGACAGCGGCACCGGTAACGTGATCAACTACGTGGGCGCGGAGATGCGCGCCTGGAACGTGCCGGACTGGCGCAGCGGCGGCTACCGCATCACCACCTCGATCGACAGCCGCGCGCAGAAGGCGCTGGAGAGCCAGGTCTACCGCGCGCACCAGTTCGAACGCGCCTGCCAGACCAAGGACGGCAAGCAGACCTGCACCGAGACCGTGAAGGCGGCGGTCGACGGCAAGGGCACCCTGCTGCAGGGCCAGCCGAAGAATCTGATGGCCGCGGCGGTCGCGATCGACCCGAACAACGGCCGGGTGATCGCGTACTACGGCGGCAACAGCGGCACCGGCGTCGACTACGCGGGGCGCAACGCCATCGGCACCGAGAAGGAGTACGGCGGCCACCCGCCCGCGTCCTCGTTCAAGATCTACACCTTGGCGGCGGCGCTGGAGGACGGCTACTCCATCAAGAGCCACTTCGACCCGACGCCGCTGTCCAAGGCGAACGGCGACCCGGACAACGTGCAGAACGCGGGCCGGGACAACGACGCCAGCTGCGGCAAGTTCTGCACGCTGGAGCAGATGACGGTGAAGTCGTACAACGTGCCGTTCTACAAGATCACGCGGGACATCGGTCAGGACAAGGTCGTCGACATGGCCCGCCGCGCCGGGGTCACCACCGTCTGGGGCACCGACGGCAAGCCGATGCGCCTGGCCGGGGCCGATGCCGGCCGCATCAAGAGCACGTTCGGCTACCAGGTCGGCTTCGGGCAGTACCCGATCACCGTGCTCGACCACGCCTCCGGCGCGGCCACCTTCGCCGCGCACGGCGTCTGGCGCAAGCCGCACTTCGTCGTGAAGGTCGAGAAGAAGGACAAGGACACCGGCGAGTGGAAGCCGGTCGATGGCCTCGGCGAGAAGGTCGAGTCCCGGCAGGCGATGCGCGCCGAGATCGCCGACGAGGTCACCTCGGTGCTCCGGCAGATCCCCGGCGCGCACGCGCTGTCCGGCCGCCAGTCCGCCGCCAAGACCGGCACTTGGGAGAACGGCCGCCTCAAGCCCAACGGCCAGAAGATGTTCCCCGGCGAGAACGCGCACGCGTGGTTCATCGGATACACCCCTCAGATCGCCACCGCGGTCTGGGTCGGCAACGTCCGCGAGGAGCTGCCGCTGCGCGACCGCGACAAGGACAAGATCGGCGGATCGGCGCTGCCTGGGCAGATCTGGGAGCAGTTCATGAACGACGCGCACAAGGCGATGAACCTCAAGGCCCAGCCGCTGGCCGACGGCAGCGGCGGCAACCTCGGCGATCCCGACCGCGGCGACGGCGCGTCCCCCGCCCCGTCGCCAGCCCCCTCCAGCGCGGCCCCCGAGCCCTCATCCTCCTGCGGCCCGGACCAGCCCTGCGGCGGCGACCCGTCCCCCGAGCCCAGCCCCGAGCCCAGCCCGAAACCCAGCCCGTCGACCAGCCCCAAACCATCCCCGTCCCCCCGGCGCCCGTGACCGTCCAGCGGCCTCGCGACGCTTGAGGCGATCGGTGTCCGTGGCCGGAACGTCGTGGCACACCACGTGTTCCGGCCACGGACACCGATCCTCGTCAGAAGAAGCGGAGGTAGAGGCAGGGAGGCAGACGACGGTGCTGATGACCGTCACGTGGCTGCCGGAGCACAGGGCCCAGACCGACGCCGCCGAGTCGGCAACCGCAGCCGGCACCCGCAGCGTGGGGGCGCAGCGGGTGCCGGCCTTTTCGCTGACGGCCCGGGGTGAGCCGATACCTGCGCGCCAAGCAATAATTGCGCCAGACCGGCGGCCGGTCGTCAAAACGTGCGGATCGCGATCTCGGCCGGCGCGGCCAGGCCCTGGACGATCTCGTCATCGAGCTTGACCAGGGTCAGCGAAGCGCCTGCCATGTCCAGGGAGGTGCAATACTCGCCGACGTAGTTGCGCCGCACCTGGATCCCGCGGGCGGCGAGTTGTTCATGGGCGCGGCCGTAGAGCAGGTACAGCTCGCCGAGCGGAGTGCCGCCCAGCCCGTTGATCATCAGGGCGACGTCGTCGCCGCGCTGGTAGGGCAGGTCGCTCACGACGGCTTCGAGCAGTTCGTCGATGATGGTGTCGGCGTTGGCGAGCTTTTCGCGGCGGCGGCCCGGTTCGCCGTGGATGCCGACGCCGATCTCCATCTCGTCGTCGCCGAGTTCGAACAGGGGAGTGCCCTTGGCGGGCGGTGTGCACGAGGTCAGGGCCATGCCCATGGTCCGGGTCACCGAGTTGACCTTGTTGCCGAGGCGTACCAGCTCGTCGATGTCGGCACCGGCTTCGGCGGCCGCACCGACCACCTTGATGACGAAGAAGTTGCCGGCCACGCCGCGCCGGCCGATGGTGAAGGTGGAGTCGGCGACGGCGACGTCGTCGTCGATGAGCACCGTCTTGATCTGGACGCCTTCGGCCTCGGCCATCTCCTTGCCCATGTCGAAGGCCATCCGGTCACCGGTGTAGTTGTTGATCAGGTGCAGCACGCCCTTGGGGGTGGCGAGCAGTTTGCTGGTTTCGAGGACGTAGTCCATCGGCGGGGCGGCGAACACGTCGCCGGGGCAGGCGGCGTCGAGCATGCCCTTGCCGACGATCATCACGTGGGCTGGTTCGTGGCCGGAGCCGGATCCCTGGATGACCGAGACCTTGTCGTCGCGCGGGGCGTCGGCTCGCATGATCAGGTTGTATTCGGGCACGTAGCGCAGCGTGTCCGGGTTGGCCAGCGCGATGCCCTTGAGCATCTCGGGCACGAACTGGCGCGGGTCGTTGACGAACTTCTTCATGGCGGCGCTCCCCGTTTGTCAGAAGGTGGTGGGCCAGGCGTCGGCGAGGGCTTCGAAGATCACCGCGACGGCGGTGGCGCCGGGGTCGACGCTGCCGATGCTGCGCTCGCCGGTGTAGCTGGCCCGGCCGCGGCGTGCTTCGAGCGTGGCGGTGGCGTCGGCGCTGGTGCGGGCGACGGTCGCGGCGGCCCGGACGGTGGTCTTCGCGTCGCTGCCGAGCGCGACCTGGCGGGCTATCTCATCGGTGGCCGGAGCGAGCGCGTCGAGCAGGGTCTTGTCGCCGAGCGCGGCGTTGCCACGGGCCTGGATGCCTTCGATCGCCGCGTGCAGCATCGCGACGACGGCGTTGCCGTCCAGTTGCGGCGTGGCGGTGGAGGTGGCGGCGGCGCGCAGGAAGGCGGTGCCCCACAGCGGCCCGGAGGTGCCACCGATCTTGCTGGTGATGACGACTGCGATCTTGCGCAGGAACGTGGCCACGTCGGTGCGGTCGAAGGTGTCCCAGTCGGCGAGGACGACTTCGAAGCCGCGGGCCAGGGAGTAGCCGAAGTCGCCGTCGCCGACGACGGCGTCGAGGTCGCCGAAGTACTTCTCGTTGGCGACGGCGGTCTGGGCGATCGTGCGGACCACGAACTCGACCTGCGGCATCGGGTTGTCGGTCATCGCCCGTCCCTTCCGGCTAAGACGGCTTCGAGGTCGGCCAGCGTCACGTACCCCCCGGGTGCGGCAGGGCTGTGGTTCTCGAGCACGGTGATCGGGCCGGCGTCGGGTTCGCCGAGGGAGTCGACGACGAACGCGGCGCCGGTGAAGTCCTCGTCGGCGGTGTAGTCGTTGACGGTGACGACGCAGGCGATCCCGGCGGCGGTGGCGGCGGCCAGGCCGTTGTGGGAGTCCTCGATGACGACCGCGTCGTGCGGGGTCAGGCTGAGCCGGTCGAGGGCGAGCAGGTAGATGTCGGGTGCGGGTTTCTTGTGGGGCACGACGTCGCCGGCGAGCACGGTGAAGTCGTGGGCCCGGTCCGGGCCGACGGCGTGTTCCAGTACCGCCCGTACGGACGGTTCGGCCGAGGTCGAGGCGACGGCCAGCAGCCATCCGGCGGCGTACGCCTGCTCGGTGATCCTGGCGATGCCGGGCCGTGGTGGCAGGTCGCCTGCGGCGACCATGGCGGTGTAGATGGCGGTCTTGCGCTTGTGCCAGGCGGCCACGGCCTCGGCCTGACCGGCGGGGTCGGTCGGCAGCGCGGCGGCTGCGACGAATTCGGGTGTCAGGAGGCTGGCCATGCGTTCTTTGCCGCCGCCGATGGCCAGCCTTCGGCCGTACTCCTGCTCGTCCCAGCGCACGGGCAGGCCGAACTCGGCGAACGTCTGGTTGAACGCGGGCAGGTGGCCGTAGCGTTCGGTGTCGGCCAGGACGCCGTCGCAGTCGAAGATCAGTGCCTTCACCACGCGCGCCCTGTGCTGCCGAAGCGGTCGGCGTACCCGGCGGCCATCGCGGTGACGTCGGCGGCGACGTGCCGGAACAGCGACGGCGGGTCCCACTTGTTCTTGGTCTCGGGCTCGCGCAGGAACGCCAGGTTCGACTGCATGTAGGTGATCTTCAGGGCGGTGGAGACGTTGACCTTCGCGCAGCCGCGGGCGATCAGGTCGCTGAACTGCGCGTCGGTCAGGCCTGTACCGCCGTGCAGCGCGATCGGCACACCGGTCGCGGCGACCAGGTCGCTGACGCGCCGGCCGTCCAGGTGCGGCTCGGCCGAGTAGACGCCGTGGGCGTTGCCGATCGACGGGGCGAACACGTCGACGCCGGACGTCTCGATGAAGTGGACCGAGACGTCCAGGGTCTGCCGGTGGGCCGCCTCGTCGCTGCCGACGCCGTCCTCGACCCCGGTGATCGCCTCGATCTCGCCTTCGACGTGGGCGCCGTGGGCCCTTGCCTCGGCGACGACCTCGATGGTCTGGCGCAGGTTCTCCTCCACCGGCAGGGTGGAGGCGTCGAACAGCACCGAGTTCCAGCCCTTGGCCAGGCACTCGGTGATCACGGCCCGCTCGGGGCAGTGGTCGAGGTGCAGGCTGACCGGCACCTCGATGCCGGCGGTCATCGCCCGCCACATCGCGAACAGCACGTCCGAGCCGATCGACTTCACCGTCTTCACCGACGTCTGGACGATCATCGGCGACCGGCGTTCGACGGCTGCGGCCAGCACGCTCTCCAGCGTCAGGTCGTTGACGATGTTGATCGCGGGCACCCCGTAGCGGTCCTGCATCGCCCGGTCGACGATCTCCTTGAGCGAGACCACACCCATATGCCGAAGACTAGAGTGCGAACCAGTACAGATTGGCGATATTCGCAACAACGTCCGACGGTTCGGTCCACCTCGCCTCAATGGTGCCGCGAGGTGTCTGCGACCGAGCGTTGCCTGATGATCCGGTCACTAGCGGCGGATGTCCGCCCGGCGCATCCGGGCGGGCGTGCCTGCGCCGAGCACAACCCAGCCACTACCAGGCAACCCTCGACCTCGTCGAGACCCTGGACTGGCTGCGCGCCGTACCCGACGGACATGATCCGCGAGGCAGGACCTAGCCGAGCATGCTGGTCAGCATGAGCCGCATGACCCGCAGCTGGGCGGCGAGGTGGGGCTTGCCGGTGGCGCGGCTGAGCAGGTAGGCGCCTTCGAAGGTGACGAAGAAGTGGTCGGCGAGCCGTTCGGCGTCGATCCCGGTGGCGGGGCGGCCGTGGAACGCCGCCTGGATCAGCTCGGTGACGGCGTGGCGCCAGGCGTGGACCACCGCCACGATCTGGTCCGCCGTTCCGGTGTCGATGAGCTGGCGTTCGGTCAGGACGCTGATGTAGAGGCAGCCGGATTCCTCCGCGGTGACCGTGCCGGCCAGCTCCTCGAAGTAGGCCAGGAATGCCAGCAATCGGGGCTTCGGCTCGGTGAGGTGGGCGACGGCGTCGAGGGCTGCGGCGAGCACGCGGTGGTCGGCGGCGGCGATCCGGGCGACCAGGGCCCGGGCCAGGTCGTCCTTGCCCGTGAAGTGATGGAAGAACGCGCCCTTCGATGTGCCCGACGCGGCTACCACGCCGTCCACCGTGGTCGATCCGAAGCCGTATTCGAGGACCAGGCGTTCGGCGGCCTGAAGAATGCGCTCCCGGGTGATGGTGCTGTCGCGTGGCATACACATCCTTGTACCAGACTGTTTGGTCTGGTCCTATCAGACTAAACAGTCTGAACCTCGGGAGCTGCAATGGCCTTCGATCCCTCCGACGGGAACCGCTATGTCACCGACGGCGGCCTGGAGACCGATCTCATCTACCATTACGGGCTCGACCTGCCCGGATTCGCCTCGTTCCCGCTTCTGGAAGACGGCTCCGGCCGCGAGCACCTGACCGCCTACTACGACGGCTACGCCGCGATCGCCGACCGTGTCGGCAGCGGCCTGCTGCTGGAGGCCCCGACCTGGCGGGCCAACCCCGACTGGGGCGCCACCCTCGGCTACGACGCCGCTGCCCTGGACCGGATCAACCGCACGGCGATCGAGTTCCTCCAGCACCTGCGGCCCCGCTGGACCGGGATCGACCAGGTGGTGCTGTCGGGAGCGATAGGCCCGCGCGGCGACGGCTACATCGCCGGTGAGCGGCCCGAGACCGCCGAAGCGGCCCGCTACCACCGACCGCAGCTGGAGGCCTTTGCCGCCGCCGGCGCCGACCTCGCCCACGCGATGACCATGACCACCCCGGCCGAGGCCGCCGGGATCGTGCACGCCGCCCACGAGGTCGGACTTCCGGTCGCGATCTCGTTCACGGTCGAGACCGACGGCCGCCTGCCCGACGGGACGACGCTCGGCGCCGCCCTCACCGAGGTGGCCGCCGCAGGCCAGGTGGCCTACTTCGGAGTGAACTGCGCCCACCCCGACCACATCGCCCAAGGCCTGCTCGATGCCCCCGCCACGCAGGTGATCACCGCGCTGCGGCCCAACGCGTCCCGGCTGAGCCACGCCGAACTCGACGCCGCCGAGGCACTCGACGAGGGAGACCTGGCCGATCTGCGCGCCACGCTGGACGAGATTCGACCGCACCTGCCCGGGCTGCGCATCGTCGGCGGCTGCTGCGGGACCGACGCCCGCCACGTCGCCGCCCTGTGGCACGTATAGATCCTGTCTCGCGGATCATGTCGGTCGGGTACGGCGCGTAGCCGGTCCAGGGCCTCTACGAGGTCGGGAGTTGCCTGGTGGTGGCCGGCCGGCCGCGGCTCGCAGACTGGCTGCGTCCGGTCTGGACTTCCGGGCAGCGCAGTGCTGATTCGTCCGACACGGAGTCGGTCATCTGGTCAGGTCAGTGCCAAGTCTCGGCCCATCTCACGGCAGGTCACCTCACGTTGACCGGCCGCTGCCGGTTGCGGCTCCGGCGCATAATCGGGTGGTGGAACACTTCCGCGACGCCTCTTGCGCCTACCAGGATCTCGATGCGATCCGCCGGTTCTTCACCGAGGCTCTCGGCTTCGTCGAGAGGTCGGTGCAACCCGACCGGGTCGAGTTGGTCTTCGGCAGCTTCCACCGGCTGACCGCCACCCGGGCCGAGCCCGGCCGGGTGGAGCCGCCGTCGGAGCACTACCAGGGCCGGTTCACGATGGGTGCCCATATGTACGCGATGGACCGGCTGGTCGACCGGGCGAGGGCGGCCGGCGCCGAGGTCGTCGACGTCGGGAAGGGCAGCTACGACGACGGAGACGAGGTCGACGGCGTCTACACCTTCACGGTGGTGGATCCGGAAGGTCACCGCTGGCGCTTCGACGGAGTCGTCGCCCTCACCGGCTGACGGCCACGTAGGGTCCACCGGGCGTCGGACAGGTCGGAGGGGTGCGGGCTCATGAGGTGCGGTTGCCGAGCTTGGTCCTCGACGGCGCTGGAACGAGCGGCCCGCCCGGTCATCGTGAACCTGTGCGGGGTCCATGGGCATCAGAGCCGGTGCCGTGCACCTGACCAGCACGAACATCAATGGGCACCGATTGTCAACGTGGCGCTGCCAAGGTGCCGGGCGCGGCGTCGGATGATTCGATTTGATCTCAACCGGGGTTGAGGTTCTACGCTGCGGCCGTGCCACCGGAACCGTTCTCGCATCCCAACGACCTCCTCACTGTCCGGGAGGTCGTCGCCCGTACCGGGGTGGTGCCGTCTGCGCTGCGGTTCTACGAGGCGCGGGGGCTCATCACGGCCGAGCGCAACCGCGGCAATCAGCGGTTGTACCGGCGGCACATGCTGCGCCGCATCGCGCTCGTCCTCGCAGCCCGGCGTCTGGGCATCCCGCTCGCCGACGTCGCGGAGATCTTCCTCACGCTGCCGGCGGACGGACCGCCGAGCCACCAGGACTGGGTGCGGGTCTCGCGGATATGGAAGCGCCAGCTCGCGGCGCAGCGACGCTACCTCGTCAATCTTGAGCGCCAGCTCACCGCCTGCATCGGCTGCGGCTGCCTGTCCATGAAACTGTGCGACCTGCTCAACCCGGACGACCGGCTTCGGGCGCGCGGCCAGGGTCCGGTCCGTCTGCACGACGCGAGCGAGCGCGACGATCCGGCGTGACCTCAAGCGAAGGCGCCGTTGTCGAGCTGCGGCGGCAGGGCCGCCACGAGCGGGTGGTCGGCCGCCGCGGGTCCTGCTTTGCGCGGGGCTCCTCCGAGTGAGCCGATCGAGGTGAAGAACTCGGCGTTGACAGCGGTGTACCCGGTGAACTCGGCGGGTAGGTCGTCTTCGAAGAAGATGGCGTCGACGGGGCAGGCCGGCTCGCAGGCACCGCAGTCGATGCACTCGTCGGGCTGGATGTACAGCATCCGGTCGCCCTCGTAGATGCAGTCGATCGGGCACTCGTCGACGCAGGCTTTGTCCATCACATCCACGCATGGCAGCGCGATCACGTAGGTCATGCTGCGCAAGGCTAGAAGCTCAACCGCACTTGAGCGCAAGTCCGGCGCAGCGCGCTGCAGGCGTCGCCGGACCGTGCGCCTGCGCACCATGACGGCCACACCGCGATGCTTCCGGATCCGCGGCCGAACGGAAGCTGACGGTCATCCCGTGCATGCCTGCAGTGCGTCTCCGGGTCAGGCCGGTGTTGCTGGACTGACCGGGAGAGTCAATCCAGCACCTCCACGATGTCACCGACGCTGATCGTGCGATCTTCCGGGGAATGCTCGCCTGGTTCGGACTGCACCGTGAGCTGGAGACCGAAAAGGAGCTTCTGGTCGACGTTGCGTCGTGCGGCGAGAGTGCGCAGTGGCTCCCGCCCCTGCTGCCCGGTGTCCTGGTCGATCGTCGCGACCGCGCAGCGAGCGCACTCGCCGACGCCGTGGAACACGGCCGTCGGCGAAGCTCACCTCAGCACTGGAGCCGGCCGGTACTGGCCAGGGTACGAGGCTGGCGGCGGGGTCGTCGAGCCAGACCAGCCGGGCGGTGCGGCCCAGTAGTTGCTTGAGTCAGGCGCCCGCTTCGGGGTCGGCGGCGCGTACCGGTGCGGGCGGGCGCTGCCGGTACACCTGGACCTCGGTCGCCTCGCCGTCGGTCGGTTCGGCCAGCTCGAGCGTGGGCAGCCCCGGCGCGTCCAGGGTAAGCCTGCCGGACCGGGACACAGCCCTCATCGTGACCAGTTCCCGGTGCTGGTGTTGGGACAGTCCGAGTCCGTCTTCGTCCACGATCAGCCAGCGCCGGTCGCCGTCCAGGCCCCAGGGCTCGACCACGGCCGTGTCCCGGTCCATCCGGCGGCATCCCTTCACGGGATAGGTGTATATCGATGTCATGCGCACCCGGTCAGGATGACACGACGCGCTGTGACGCCGCTACCCCGCTCCGGGACGCCCGCCGCAGCAGGGGGGACTTAAGCATCATCGCGTCGACGATGCGCCGGCGAGGAACCCTGGGTGGACGTGCGTGCTCGTTGGCTCGAACTCGTAGCCGGGGTTGCCGGGCGTGTCGTCAATAGCGCCCTATGCCTACATGCCTTAAGCGGGCCCGCACGGGAGAGTCGCGACCCTGCGGCGATCGTCAGTCGGCGGCAGGTCCGCACGTCACCACGGCCTGGTCGCCGTGCGGCCGTGGAATGCCTCATCATGTATCCGACCGGAGGGCACGAGCACGCGACCCCTGAGTTCGTCTCCACAGACATGGATCCGACGACAGATCCATGGCATCCGCCCTTTCAGGCCGACGGTTGCTGTTTGAATGTATCGAGAAGAGCCCTGGTGTCTTCGACACCCAGCGGGGTAGACGAGGGCGCAAAGTGTTTCGCGAACATGGCCAATGCGGGATCGATCAGACGACCGCCGACATCAGTCGTCCAGCTGGTATGCAGCGCCATCCGAAGGAATCGGACCGCGACAATCTTCTCGTCCATCCTTTCAAGAGCCTCCCGACAGTTCTGCAAGATCCGAGCCGTCAGGATACTGCACACAATGCCACTCGCGAGGCCAAGCCCTGCGCCACCAGCTGCTGCTGGTGATCCGACACCGCGTATGGCCGCGAGTACGCCTACTGAAAAAGTTCCTACAACACATAGTACAAGCACGGCTAATAGAACGTTAACATCACGTTGTTGGCCTGCTTTTCGGGCCTTGATCTCTTCTATCAGGCGTTCTTCGAGAGTCCTCAGGCTGTCCTCGATTTCACGTCGGTCCTCGGCCCTGAGCACCGATCCGCCAGACTCCCTTGCTAATACGTCACGAAGAATGCCGTCCACGATGGCGGCTTGTTCGAGCGCGGCCTCCTCTTCGGGAACGGTCTGCACCGCCTCTAACGCTTGCCTTGCCTGTATGCGCTCAGACTCCGAGGCAAAAAGGCTCTCGTCAATTCGCATATATGCGCGTACGGTGTGCTCTTGCAACGATGAGCGGATCATTCGACCGATCACTCCCACTCATCACCGCGACGGACGAAATAGCGATCTAGCGCTGCTAACTTGCGGCGAACCTGATGCTCCGTCACCTCACCTTCACGGAAGATGGTGTACCGGGTGCCGCGGGCTGTGGTAGGTGCGTCAATCTCCAACACGGTACTCAGGTTGAGGAGAAACTTGCCGCGACGTCTCCTGACGGCGTAAAGCTCTCGTTCGATGCCGGCAGCGGTCGCCCCCTCGTAAACGATATCGACTGCGTCGCCGAAGCTGCGCACAGGAGTCTTGTCGCGATAGTAGATCGCTGTTGTCGTGAGTGGTCGCTCAAGTTCGCTAGACAGCTGAACCTCGGCCGGACTGTCAGGGAAACGAACGGCGATCTCTCGCTTCGGATTGTTCAGAGCGCCATTGAGTGCTGATGCGAGTTCTTGGGGAAGGCCAGCTTTCAAGGGCGCAACGATAGTAATCGGTCCCGGCGCGAACTCATCGATGATGTGCAACGCGGCCGTATTGAAGTTAACGAATCTCTCTGCCAATCTTTGCGTCCCGAAGGTTGCAGAGATTGGCTCGCGACCGCGATCCAGAATTAAGTTTATATCGTCACAAACGCCGCGAAGCACTGGAATTCCGACTAAAGCGTAGCATGTGTCTGATGGCATTATGCACAGGCCGCCTCGATTTAGGCCGGTGCGGATTCGATACAGGAAGGCGCGGGGAATCAACATCGATCCAGTGAGATCGAATATGACTGGCTTGTCCATGTATGCCACCTGCTAAGAACGCGGGATCTTCTCTTACGCGCGTCTGTTTCCGAAGCGGGGACGCGTCGAAGGACGACATTTTCGGTAACGCTAATGAACATTGCCCCTAACGTCAGGGGTTTGTCAGCCGGTTGACAACAACGGGGGATCGTTCAAGCAAGCCGTTTGATCATGTAGCCAGTGGCGATCATGATTGGTGTCAGATGCCGGGCTTGACGTTGAGTCGGCACCTGGTGTGGCGCGCGGAACGAATCGACCCCGTCGTCTAGCTTGACGCGGGGCTGCTCCCATGGCTCGCACCGCGGCGGTAAACGTCAAGACCGACTGGCCCTCGACCACGACGATCAGTCTGGTGAGAGTGACGGCGGGTAGGGGTCCAGCAGCGGTAGTAGGCGGACGCTGTCGCTGCCGTGCCGGATCAGCACGCCGGCACGGCCCGGCCAGGTCGGTGTGGATTGGGCCCAGGCCCAGTCGTAGAAGCGCGTACCCTTGCGATCCTGCTGTAGGCAAGTGCATGACTCAGCGCTGCTGGATCATGAACGCACGGCGTCAGCCGCTGCATCGCGTTCGAGAAGCTGCTCATGTCTGTCTCCGGTCCGTTTTCTAGCGGTGTCGTTCTT
>NZ_JBEZEB010000048.1:0-72646 GCF_040648615.1 Catellatospora sp. NPDC049111
GCCGGCGCCACCCGCGACGCCGTCGACCGGCAACTCGTCCGCTCGATCTGCGCCATGCACCAAGCATGGATCGGCGGCCTGCTCGATGACGACACAAGCGCATCGGCGGCTGCCCGGTCACGGTGAAGCCGTGGCGCCGGTAGAAACTCAGATTGCGTTCGTTGGACGACTCCAGGTAGACCGGCAGCCCGGCGGCGTCGAACCGGGTCAGCGCGTCCGCCAGCAGCGCCGAGCCCAGGCCGGTCCCGCGCGCGGCGACGGTGGTGCCGATGAACTCCAGATACCAGTGCTCGGCGGGCTGCTGCTCGTGCAGGCGGTCGATCTCACCCATCCGGCCCAGCAGCCGGGGCAGCCGGGCGCCGGTGGCGCGCAGCAGCGGCAGGGCCGCCCGGACGACCGCGGGTGTGGGCAGTTTCCACTCGTGCGGCGGGGCCCACATGGTGACCGCCTGCCGGTCGGCGACGGTGTATACGTGGCCGCGCGGGATCGCATACCGCAGCAGGGCCCCGAAGATGCGCTCCAGCCGGGCGCGCCGGCCGCGCGGCGGGACCATCCAGCACCACACCGGGTCGTCGCCGAAAGCCTCGGCCAGGGTGGTGGACAGGGCCGGCAGATCAGCCGGTACGGCGACGCGAATGTCCTTCACGTCCGGCATCCTGCCGCATCTCCCGCCCGCCTGCCACGTGTGATCATCTGCAGTTTCCGGGAAAGTGGGCGAATCCGGGAGGTGATTGGTGCGGTTTCCCGGAAACGGGCGGGCCGACGCGCGGGGGTGGGTCGGCGGCGAGGGGTGAGGCGCGGGCCCGGTGCGGTGACGTTCCTGCCGGTAGGGTCGCCGCATGACTGATCATGGGGAGAACAGGCCGCTGGCGGTGGTCAGCGGGGCGGGGACCGGGATCGGGTCGGCGACCGCGCTGGCGCTGGCGGAGCGGGGACACGACATCGTCGCGATCGGACGGCGACCGGACATGCTCGAACGGGCCGCGGCAGGCATCCGCTCGGCGACCGGGGCGGCGGTGACGGTGGTCGCCGCAGATCTCAGCGAGCCGGCGGGGGCCGGACGTGTCGCCGAGACGCTGGCGGGGCAGGCCGTGGACGTGCTGGTCAACAACGCGGGCGGGTACGTCGGCCGCGACGGCGACGGGCTGACCGCGGTGGCCGATCAGTGGCAGGCCACCTTCGAGGCCAACGTGCTCACCGCCGTGCTGCTCACCGAGGCGCTGCTGCCGCTGCTGCGCCGCCCCGGCGGCCGGGTGGTGCTGCTGAGCTCGATCGCGGCCCAGCGCGGCGGCGGCGGGCCGTACTCGGCGGCCAAGGCCGCGCTGCACGGCTGGGTGTTGGACCTCGCGGCGCAGTTGGGGCCGGACGGCGTGACCGCCAACGTGGTCTCACCCGGTTACATCGCCGAGACGGAGTTCTTCGCCGGCCGGATGACGCCGCAGGGCCACGCCGCGCGGGTGGCGCAGACCCTGGTCGGCCGGCCCGGCCGGCCGCAGGACATCGCGGACGCGGTGTGCTGGCTGGCGGGGGAGTCGGGCGGCTACGTGACCGGTCAGATCATCAACGTCAACGGCGGCTCGGTGCTCGGCCGCTGACCGCGCACCTGCTCCGGCTTCGCCGGCATCCGGCCTGGTCACGCGCGGCAGATGTCAGGAAGGGCACCTTCTACAACGCGGAGCGTTGTGAAGGTGCCCTTCCTGAGGTTTCAGCCCTTGACGCTGCCGGCGAGCAGGCCGCGGACGAAGTAGCGCTGCAGGGAGAGGAAGACCGTCAGCGGAACGATGATCGAGACGAAGGCGGCGGCGGTGAGGCGTTGCCATTCGTTGCCGCGGTTGCCCGCCAGTTCGGCCAGGCGCACCGTGAGCGGGGCGTTCTTCGGGCCGCCCGCGAAGATCAGAGCCACCAGCAGGTCGTTCCAGACCCACAGGAACTGGAAGATGGCGAACGAGGCCAGCGCGGGCACGATCAGCGGCAGGATGATCGAGCGGAAGATCTTGGCGTGCGTCGCGCCGTCCACCTTGGCCGCCTCGACCAGGTCGCCGGGCAGCTCCGCCATGAAGTTGTGCAGCAGGAAGATGCCCAGCGGCAGGGCGAAGCAGGTGTGGGCGAACCAGACCGTGATGAACTTGGCCGGGCCGTCGAGGTCCCAGGCGGGCAGCAGCTGCACTCCGCCCAGCGAGACGCCGTAGTTGAAGAACGACAGCAGCGGGATCAGCGCCATCTGCAGCGGCACGATCTGCAGGGCGAAGATGCCGATGTACACCCAGTCGCGGCCGCGGAACCGGGTCCACGCCAGGGCGTACGCGGCCAGCGCGCAGAACGCCAGCGGGAACAGCACCGACGGGATCGTGATGACCAGCGAGTTGACGAAGTAGCCGGCCAGCCCGCCGGAGGCGGACCGGGAGCCGAACAGCACCTGCTCGTAGTTCTCCAGGGTGAACTGGGGATTGCTGAAGAAGTTCCACCAGCCGTTGGACTTGATCTCGTTCTCCGGGCGGATCGACGAGATCAGCACCCCGAGCGTGGGCACGGTCCACAGCAGCGCGATCACCAGCGAGACGGCGCTGGCGGTACGGCTGGTCAGCTTCTTGCGCACCCGCCCCGCCACGGTGGGCGGAACCTCGGCGTCGGGTGCGGCGAGAACGGTCTCGGTGCCAGTGCTCATCAGCGAGCCCCCTCCAGCCGACGGCGGCGCATCAGGCGCACCTGGTAGATCACGATGGGGATGACGAACAGGAACAGCAGCACCGCCAGCGCGGCGCCCTTGCCCTTCTCATCGGCCCGGAACGAGTACGTGTACATCTCGTTGGCGACCACGCTGGTGCCGAACTGGCCGCCGGTCATGGTGCGCACGATGTCGAAGACCTTCAGGGTGCCGATGGAGATGGTGACCAGCACGACGACCAGGGCCGGGCGGATGCTCGGGATGGTGACGCGCCAGAACATCTGCCCCGGCGTCACGCCGTCGATGCGGGCGGCCTCGACGATGTCGGCGGGGATCGCCTTGATCGCCGCCGAGAGCACCACCATGGCGAAGCCGGCCTGGATCCAGACCAGCACCACGATCAGGAACAGTGTGTTCCAGGGCCCGTCCAGCAGCCACTGCTGCGGCGTGCCGCCCATCGCGACGACGAGCTGGTTGAGCAGGCCGATCTGGTCGGCGCCCTCCTGGCGGTACTCGTAGACGAACTTCCAGATGATGCCCGCGCCGACGAACGAGATGGCCATCGGCATGAAGACCAGCGACTTGGCCAGCGACTCGAACCGGGACCGGTCCACCATGACCGCGTAGACCAGGCCCACGGCGGTGGAGACGGTGGGCACCAGCAGCACCCAGAGCAGGGTGCTCAGCAGCACGCCGTACTGCACGGGGGTGGCGCCGAAGTCGGGCAGCATCCCCGAGTTCTTGTCCGTGAAGATCCAGAGGAAGTTGTCCAGGCCCACGAACTCGTCGGAGCCCGCGTTCATGAAGGACAGGATGACGGTCCGGACGGCCGGCACGACCAGCCCGACCGTCAGCAGCAGCCCGGCCGGGGCGAGCAGCCCCAGCGCGATCCACCGGTCCTTGCGCGCCGGCAGCACGTCCAGCACCAGCAGCAACAGGCCCACCACAGCGGCGAAGGCGATGACGCCATACAGCAGCATCATCAACTTCGGGGCTTCGGCGGTGAAGTCGAAGTTCACGCGTGTCTCCTCGGGGACCGGTCGGGAGGAAGACTACGCCGTGTGAGCCCCGAACCGGGACCCACACGGCGTAGATAGATCAACTACCGGCTCACTTGGGCCAGGTGCCCTCGATGAAGTCGAGGGTGGCCTTGGTGTCGGTGCCGTTGATCCAGTTGGTCATGCCCTTCCAGAAGGAGTTCGCGCCGACGGCGGCGGGCATCAGGTCCGAGCCGTCGAAACGGAAGACCGCGCCGCTGTCCTGCAGGATGCCGACCGCCACCTTGTCGATCGGGTTGGCCACGTTCGCCACGTCCAGACCCTTGTTGGCGGAGATCCAGTTGTTCAGCTTGGCGCGGCTGTTGGCCCAGTCGGCGCTGGCCAGGTAGGTCTGCACCGCCTGCACGGCCGGGGTGTCGGTGAACGCGCCGACGAACTCGCCGCCGCCCAGCACCGGCTTGCCCTTGGCCGGGTCGATCGGCGGCAGGTAGAAGGCGAACGCGTCGCCGTCCTCGGCCACCTTCGTGCCCTGCGGCCACTGGTTGGCGTAGAACGAGGCCTGGCGGTGCATGCCGCACTTCTTCTGGACGACCGGCAGGCCGCCGTCCTGGAAGGTGGTGGTGGCGATGGACTTCACGCCGCCGATGCCGCCGTTGACGTACTTCTCGTTCTTCAGGATCGAGCCCACCCGGTCGGTCGCCGAGACGATCTTCGGGTCGTTGAACGGGATGGCGTGGGTGACCCACTGGTCGTACACGTCCGGGCCCTGGTCGCGCAGCAGCACGTCCTCGATCCAGTCGGTGGCCGGCCAGCCGGTCGCGTCACCGGAGCCGATGCCCGCGCACCACGGCTTGACGCCGGCGGCGGCCATCGTGTCGCTCAGCTTGATCATCTCGTCCCACGTCTTCGGGACGGTCCAGCCCTTCTCCTTGAACAGGGCCGGCGAGTACCACACGAACGACTTCACGTTGGCGCCCAGCGGGGCGCCGTACAGGGTGCCGTTGACGGTGCCGTACTTGAGCCAGTCGGGGGAGAAGTTCTGGGTGGCCATGGCCTTGGTCTTCTCGCCGGCAGCCTTGAGCTTGCCGCCCTTGGCGAAGAACTCCAGCAGACCCGGCTGCGGGATGAAGGCCAGGTCGGGCGCGTCGCCGCCCTCGACGCGGACCTTCAGCTGCGCCTCGAACTCGCCGCTGCCCTCGTACTCGATCTTCACGCCGGTGCAGTCGGCGAACGGCTTCCAGGACTTCTCCAGCAGGACCGCTTCGGCGTCACGGATGGACGCGTAGATGGTGACGGTCTCACCGGAGATGCCGGTGTAGTCCTTGTAGGCGGCGCATTCGGGGGTGTCGAGCTTGCCCTCGGAAGTGGGTTCTGACTTGCCGCCGCAGGCCGCGACGGTGAGAGCCAGAACGACCGCACCGGAGAAGGCGAGCAGACGCCGCTGTCTGTGGGATGCCATGGAGTTTCCTCCTCGTGAGCTTGTCGGAGCGCAGCCCCGTGGTACCGGACTACCGCAAGGTGACGCAAGCCATGCAAGCGCTTTCGGTCTCGAACTGTCCAGCGCTGACAACAGTAAGGTTCGTAACGATTCGGAAACCACCCCGGAACCTGTAATGACGATCATCCGGTTCCCCACGGCTTCGTGTTGTGGGCTACACTGGCCCCTGGTTTTTGTGTAAGTGGTCTGCTCGCGTTGCCCTCCCTGAGAAGTGAGGACCGCCGGTTGCCGCTACTCAGTGGCCAGCCCCCGCACGAGGTGTGCGGCGCGGTTCAGTTTGTGCAAGGAAATGGTGAAAATGGCTCAGGGAACCGTTAAGTGGTTCAACGCCGACAAGGGCTTCGGCTTCATCTCCGTCGACGGTGGTGGCGCTGACGTCTTCGTGCACTTCTCCGCGATCCAGGCCAGCGGCTTCCGCAGCCTCGAGGAGAACCAGCGCGTCGAGTTCGAGATCGTCCAGGGCGCCAAGGGCCCGCAGGCCGACGCGGTTCGCCCGCTCTGATCTTCCCAAGGTGACGCCACCGGAGCCACGTGCTCCGGCGGCGCTCGTCTGACCTGAACGGGCCGGTGCTGCACCGGCCCGTTCGTCGTTCCGTCGTGTGGCGTCAGCCCGGCGGAAAGCCCATCGAGCCCCGCATCATGCCCTGTATGCGGGGCTCGATGCTGTTCGGCGGACCTGCTTGCGGAATCTCCGGGTGGCGCGCTACCGTCAAACCAAGACGTACGTACGGTTTGCGAGCTGGAGGCCCGTCATGTGGAACCCCGAGACCTACCTGCGCTTCGCCGACGATCGCGGTCGGCCGTTCCACGACCTGGTGGCCCGGGTGGCGGCCGAGCGGCCGTCGCAGGTCGTCGACCTGGGCTGCGGGCCTGGCAACCTCACCGCGACGCTCGCCGCGCGATGGCCGCAGGCGCAGGTCAGCGGCATCGACTCGTCGCCGGAGATGATCGAGAAGGCGCTGGCGGACCAGGGCGGACCCGGGCCGGTGGCCTACCGGGTCGGTGACGTGCGGGACTACCTGCCGGGACCGGAGGTGGACGTGCTCGTCACCAACGCGGTCCTGCAGTGGGTGCCCGGCCAGGAGGAGCTGGTCGGCCGGTGGGCGCGGGCGCTGCGTCCGGGCGGCTGGCTCGCGCTGCAGGTCCCCGGCAACCACGACGCCCCCGCCCATCAGGCGCTGCGTGGGCTGTGTGCATCATCACGTTGGTCGGCGCTGCTCGGCCAGATCGCCGAGCAGCCGCGCTCGGTGCCCGGCCCGCAGGCGTACGCCGGACTGCTGCGCGCCGCCGGCTGCACGGCCGACACCTGGGAGACCACGTACGTGCACCAGCTGCCCGTCACCGGCGGCCCGCATCCGGTGCTCACCTGGCTCACCGGCACCGCGCTGCGTCCGGTGCGGGCCGCGCTGGCCGGCGAACCCGGCGCATGGGAGGAGTACAACGCCGAGCTGGAGCCGCTGCTCGCCGCGGCCTACCCGGCCGACGGCGGCGTGGTCGACTTCCCGTTCCGCCGCGTCTTCGCGGTCGGCCACCGGGTCGCCACGACCGGCTGACCCGGGGTGCCGCGTCGGCCGCGGGGCTGTCGGGCGGGCGCAGGAAGGTATGGTTCCGGCATGGCTAAGGACGATCTTGCGAGTTTCGTGGCGGGGCTGCCCAAGGCCGAGCTGCACGTGCACCACGTGGGTTCGGCCTCCCCGCGCATCGTGGCCGAGCTGGCCGCCCGGCACGAGGGCCGCAGTCCGGTCCCGGCCGATCCCGCCCTGCTCGCCGAGTACTTCACCTTCACCGACTTCGCGCACTTCATCGAGGTCTACCTGAGTGTGGTGGACCTGATCCGCGACGCCGAGGACGTGCGCACGCTGACCTACGGCGTCGCCCAGGACCTGGCCGCGCAGCAGGTGCGCTACGCCGAGCTGACCGTGACGCCGTACTCCAGCGTCAACCGGGGCATCCCGGCCGAGGCGTTCTGCGAGGCCATCGAGGACGCGCGGATCGCGGCCGAGAAGGAACTCGGCCTGGTGCTGCGGTGGTGCTTCGACATCCCCGGCGAGGCCGGCCTGGCCTCGGCCGAGCAGACCCTGCGCATCGCGCTCGACCGGCGTCCGGACGGCCTGATCAGCTTCGGCCTCGGCGGCCCCGAGATCGGCGTGCCCCGGCCGCAGTTCAAGCCGTACTTCGACCAGGCCCGCGCGGCCGGGCTGCGCAGCGTCCCGCACGCGGGGGAGACCACCGGCGCGCAGACCGTCTGGGACGCGATCCGCGAACTCGGCGCGGAGCGCATCGGCCACGGCATCCACGCCGCGCAGGACCCCGAGCTGCTGGCGTACCTCGGCGAGCACGGCATCCCGCTGGAGGTGTGCCCGACCTCGAACCTGCGCACCCGGGCGGTGGCGGACCTGGCCGAGCACCCGCTCGCCGCGATCGTGGCCGCGGGCGTGCCGGTCAGCATCAACTCCGACGACCCGCCGATGTTCGGCACCACGCTGAACAACGAGTACCTGGTCGCCGCCCGGCTGCTCGACCTCGACGCCGCGGGCGTGGCCGAACTGGCCCGCCAGGGCGTGCGCCACTCCTTCGCGTCCGACCAGGTCAAGTCCACCCTGCTCGCCGAGATCGACGCCTACACGGCCTGATCCAGCCCTGCCCCGCCCCGTCTTTTAATGGACGTTGGCCTATTACATCGACTGAGACGAGATCAAAGTCGATGTAATAGGCCAACGTCAATGTAAAGGCGGGTGCGTCACACCTGGTGCAGGGCTCTGACCTTGCGCCAGGTGGCGGGGTCGAGGGTGCCCGCGCGGTTGGAGAAGGCATCCGTCATGACCGTGATCGGGTCGCTGAGATCCAGGAAGCTGTTGTGGTCCGCGTCGGCGTCCCAGCCCTTGGTGGGGATCTCGATGTGGTCGCTGCGGTGGCTCTGGTCCTGGCTGGTGATCTTCAGGATCTCGAACGCCCCGCGCTTGACCCGCAGCACCACGCACGGCCGCACCTTCGACCCGGTGCCGTCCTCGTAGGGCACGTCGGCCCACCAGATCTCCCCGGGCTGCGGCCCGCCGGCGGGCACCGGCGTCTTCTTCGGCGCGGTGGGCCGCCCCGGTGGCCGCTTGCCGGTGGGGCGCTTGCCCGCCGGGCGGGTGGGACCGGCCGCCGGGCGCGACGTCTTGCGCCACCGCCACCAGATCGCGAGCGCCAGTACGGTGACCGAGAACAGGGTCAGGAACAGCCACATGATCGGCAGTCTAGGCGGGCTCGCCGAGCAGGGTGCAGGCCACGTCGGCGGGCACCGGCCGGGAGAACAGGAAGCCCTGCCCGTACCCGCAGCCCAGGCGGATCAGGAAGTCGCGCTGCTCGGGTGTCTCGATGCCCTCGGCGATGAGGTCGAGCGACAGGTTGCGTCCCATCAGGACGATGGTGCGCACCAGCTCGCCGCTGCGCCGGTCGGTGTCGATCTGCCAGACGAACGACCGGTCGATCTTCAGCGCGTCGATGGGCAGCCGGTGCAGCGCCTCCAATGAGGAGTATCCGGTGCCGAAGTCGTCGATGTGCAGCTGGCAGCCCAGATCGTGCAGGGTGTCCAGGATGTCGCGGGCCGGGCCGACGTTCTCCATCACCACGCCCTCGGTGATCTCCACGGCGAGGCTGCCCGCCGGGGGCTGGTGCCGGTCCAACGAACCGGTGATGTCGTCGATGACGTTACCGCTCCAGAACTGGCGGTTGGACACGTTGACGGCGACGGACAAGCCGGGCGTGGCGACCCCGGCGGCGTACCAGGTGGCGAGCTGGCGGCAGCATTCGTCGACGACCCACCTACCGATGGGGATGACCAGGCCGGTCTCCTCGGCGACCGGCATGAACGCGGCCGGCGCCAGCAGCCCGCGCAGCGGGTGACGCCAGCGGATGAGCGCCTCGAAGCCCTTGGTGCGGCCCGAGCGCAGCGCCACGATCGGCTGGTAGTGCACCTCGAACTCGCCGTTGTCGAGGGCCTGGCGCAGCTCGGTCTCGATCTGCAGCCGGGTCACCGCCTTGGCGTGCATGGCCACGTCGAAGACGGCGTGGCGGCCCTTGTGCCGGGACTTGGCCGAGTACATCGCGATGTCGGCGTCGCGCAGCAGGTCCTCGGCGTTGCTGTAGCGGCGGCTGCTCATCGTGATGCCGATGCTGGCGGTCACCACCACGTCCTGGCCGTGCAGCTGGAACGGCTGGGTGAGCACCCCGTGCAGGCGCTCGGCGACCTGGGCGGGGGTGTGCGGTGCGGTCACGTCGTCGAGCAGCACCAGGAACTCGTCACCGCCGAACCGGGCGACCGTGTCCGACTCGCGCAGGGTCGACTTGATGCGTTTGGCGACCTGCTTGAGCAGCCGGTCCCCGGCCGAGTGGCCGAGGCTGTCGTTGACCACCTTGAACCCGTCCAGGTCCAGGAACAGCACGCCGAACGGCCGGCCGGTGCGTCGCCGCGACTGCCGGATCGCCTGGCGCAGCCGGTCCAGGAACAGCGAGCGGTTGGGCAGGCCGGTCAGCTCGTCATACAGGGCCGCGATGCGCAGCTGCTCCTTCTGCCGCAGCGACTCCTTCAGCAGCGCCTGCCGGTCCAGTGCCACCGCCAGCAGTGCGGCCCACTGGTTGAACGGCTCCCGCCCGGTCGCGCCGCCGGTGGACACCGAGTCCACCACGGCCAGGAAGCCCCAGTCGCTGGCCCCTCCCTTGACGGGCACCACGAAGACGATCAGGTTGGCCGCGGGGTCGGCCAGCTCCCGCAGCCGCAGCGGCGGGAACGCGCTGACCGCCACCGACGGCTCGGACGAGGGCGGTTCGCCGGGCAGGAACCGGCCGGTGATCTCCAGGGTGGCGTCGGCCAGCGAGGGCGGCAGCCCGCCGGCCCACAGCCCGAGGCAGCCGCCCCGGACCCAGGTGCGGCGCATCCACTCCAGCCGGGCCGGCTCCCGGTGCCCGCGCAGCAGCTCCATGCCGACCTCGTACTGCGCGCTCAGCGTCTCGCGCAGCAGGGAGCTGTCCCGAAACAGGGTCCGGCCGCGCATCTCCATGAGGATGAGCAGCACCCCGTTGGCCGGCCGGCCGTAGTCGCGGATCAACTGCGCGATCTCGTACAGCGCCTCCGGACGCCCCCCGGACAGCCGCAGCAGCAGCTCCAGCGCCAGGCGGACCTCCTCGCAGGCGGGCCGCCGCGCGGGCGCGTCGGCCGGGACGGGCTCGACGGCGCGCGCCACCGTCTCGGCGGCGTGCACGAGATCGGCCGCGTCGGCCGGGGACAGTGAGCCGTGCACCGGCGCGACGGTCGTGGCGATCAGGTCGGCCAGGCGGCGGTGCGGCACGGGCGGCTCGACGTCGGCGTGGAACGCGATGTCGCCGCTGCACCCGCAGGACTCGCGCACGATGAGCGAGGTGGGTACGAGGATGCGCGCCGGGGGCTCGGGATCGCCGCGGATCAGGCCGAGCAGGGTCGTGACGGCGGCTCGCCCGATCATCTCGGTCGGCTGGCGCACGGTCGTCAGCCGGGGGATGAGGTAGGCGCTGGAGCGCAGGTCGTCGAAGCCCACCACGGCCTGCTCGGCGGGCAGCCGCAGCCCCGCCGCGGCCAGCGTGTGCATGATGCCGGTGGCGTTCTCGTCGGTGCCCGCGATCACCGCGGTCGAGGGCAGCCCGGCGGCGAGCATACGCTCGGCGGCGTGCTCGCCACCGTCGATCTGATTGGTGGGCGCGGTGAACAGCAGCCCCGGATCGGCCTCGATGCCGTGCACGGCCAGCGCTTCGCGGTACGCCTCGTAGCGCTCGCGGATGTCGTCGGTCTCCAGCCGCCCGGCGAAGGCGATCCGGCGGTGCCCGTGGGCGACCAGGTGGTCGACGGCCTCGGTGACGCCGGTCCGGTTGTCGGGCATCACCAGCGGATGCGTCAGGCCGGGCAGTTCGTGGCTCACCGACACGAACGGCCGCCCGCTCTCCTCGATCGAGTGGCGGTAGCGGGGCGAGACCGCCTGCAGCACCATCACGAAACCGGACACGTGCTGCCAGGCCACCGGGTACGACAGCTCCGGCGGCTCGGTGACCTCGATGTGCTCGGTGCCCGCGTCGAGGGTCTGGATCGCGATGACCCCCACGCCCGCCTCCGCCGCGGCGCGCGCGATCCCGGCCAGTACGCCGCCGTAGTACCAGCCCCCGAGAAACGGCGACAGGACCCCGAGCGTGAGGTCTGGTGTCACCTTCAGACGGTACCGCGCAGAACGGTCTGCACCGGGCGAAACGGTCGCCGAGAGTGGCCCCGAGAGTTGCTCAGGGCAGCCGCAGCACCCAGCGGTACGCCTGCACCAGCCCGGTGTCGAAGCTGGCCGCCGAGCCCCACAGGAACAGCCGGAACCGCCGGTACAGCGGGTCGCCCCAGCGCCGGACCACGTCCTCGCGGGCCGCGTCGAGCCGCCGCGCCCACTCCGCGCAGGTCAGGTGGTAGTTGTGCCGGTCGTCGTCGACGCTGACCAGCTCGAACGGCGAGCGCGCCACCTGGCGCAGGTAGGAGTGCAGCACCAGCGGCGAGGACTTGCCCGGGTAGATGTAGCGGCTCATGAACGTCGACACCCGGTGCTTGGCCCGCATCGCCAGCGCGTCCAGGTAGACGTGCCCGCCCGGCTTGACCAGCTCGGCGTACTTGCGCAGGGTCGCGCCGTAGTTGGGCAGGTGCTCGGTCACGCCCATGTTGACGATCGCGTCGTAGCGGCGTGGGGCCTCGTAGCGCAGCAGGTGCCGGCGCACCACGGTGGCGGGCAGCTGCTCGCGGGCGAACAGGTCGGACAGGTAGCGCTCGGACTCCTCGGCCAGCGTCAGCGTGGTCACGTGCACCCCGCGCCGGGCGGCGAACTCGGCGAACGCGCCCCAGCCGCCGCCGACCTCCAGGACGTGGTCGCCGGGGGAGACCCGCAGCGCGTCGAGGGCCAGCTCCATCTTGCGGGTCATCGCGTCTTCGAGCGGCTCGTCGTCGCGGGCGAACACGCCCTGGGTGTAGCACCGGTGCCGGGAATCCATGAAGGTCAGGAAGAACTCGGACTCGTTGTCGTAGTGCGACGAGATCGCGCGGCGGTCGTGCTCGGCCCCGCCGAGCCGCAGCGCCGGGGCGAACCGGGCCAGCCAGGCGATCGGGTGCCGGTCGTGGAACATGCCGCGCACCTTGAGTGCGGCCATCAGGTCGCCCTCGATGTCCAGCCAGCCCCGCAGGTAGGCCACGCCGATCTGGAACTGGTCGAGCCCGGCCAGCGCCTTCGCGCCGCGCGGGTCGCTGATCACGACGGTGAAGGCGGGGTCGCCGGAGCCCAGGACGCTGGGCGGCGTGCCGTCGCCGGCGTGGACCGCGAACGGCACCGCCGGGCGGTCGGCGAAGTAGGTCTGATAGCGACGATCGAGGGTCCTTGCCAGGTCAGCGCTCGCCATGGCGCCAATCTAACGCCGTCGAAGCCTCGGTGAAAGGAGCATGCGGATGAACCGCAGGCGGCCGGAACCGGTAACCGGCATGATCGGCGCGCCCGATAGCATGGCCGGAGCCGGACAAACCGCAGCAGAGGACTTGAGGAGATCACCGTGAGCGTTTCGATCAGCCCGCCGCAGGCCGACCCCGTCGTCGTCCGGGCCGGGACGACGGGCGCGGAGGCGATCGCCGAGGCCGGCCTGCCGGTGCACGGCCCCAAGGCGATCGTGGTGGTCCGCGACCCCGAGGGCCGCCTGCGCGACCTGGACTGGTCTCCCGCGGTCGACACCGCGGTCGAGCCGGTCGCCATCGACAGCAAGGACGGCCTCGACGTGCTGCGCCACTCCACGGCGCACGTGCTCGCCCAGGCGGTGCAGGACATCTTCCCCGAGGCGAAGCTGGGCATCGGGCCGCCGATCGACAACGGCTTCTACTACGACTTCTCGGTGGCCAAGCCGTTCCACCCGGACGACCTCGACAAGATCGAGAAGCGGATGCAGGAGATCGTCAAGTCGGGGCAGCGTTTCTCCCGGCGCCGCTTCGAGACGCTCGACGAGGCCAAGGCCGAGCTGAAGGACGAGCCGTTCAAGCTCGAACTGGTCGACATCAAGGGTGACGCGGGCGACGACGTCATGGAGGTGGGCGGCGGCGAGCTGACCATCTACGACAACCTCGACGCCAAGACCGGCGAGCGCTGCTGGGGCGACCTGTGCCGGGGCCCGCACCTGCCGTCGACCCGGCTGATCGGCGCGTTCAAGCTGATGCGCTCCGCGGCGGCGTACTGGCGCGGTTCGGAGAAGAACCCCCAGCTGCAGCGGGTGTACGGCACCGCGTGGCCGACCCGTGACCAGCTCAAGGACTACCTGAAGCTGCTGGAGGAGGCGGCCCGCCGCGACCACCGCAAGCTGGGCACCGACCTCGACCTGTTCAGCTTCCCCGACGAGATCGGCTCGGGCCTGGCGGTCTTCCACCCCAAGGGCGGTGTGATCAAGCGCGAGATGGAGGACTACGTCCGCCTGCGCCACATCGAGGAGGGCTTCCAGTACGTCGGCACGCCGCACATCACCAAGGAAGGCCTCTTCCACACCTCGGGTCACCTGCCTTACTACAAGGAGACCATGTTCCCGCCGATGGACATGGAGGGCAGCGACTACTACCTCAAGGCCATGAACTGCCCGATGCACAACCTGATCTACCGGTCGCGCGGGCGTTCCTACCGTGAGCTGCCGATCCGGCTGTTCGAGTTCGGCTCGGTGTACCGGTTCGAGAAGTCGGGCGTGATCCACGGCCTGACCCGGGTGCGCGGTTTCACCCAGGACGACTCGCACTCCTACGTCACCAAGGAGCAGGCGGCCGCCGAGATCAAGCACCTGCTCGACTTCGTGCTCGGGCTGCTGAAGGACTTCGGCATCACGGACTTCTACCTGGAGCTGTCGACCCGCGACGACAGCAAGCCGGAGAAGTTCGTCGGCTCGGAGGAGGACTGGGCCACGGCCACCGCGGTGCTGGAGCAGTGCGCGCTGGAGACCGGGCTGACCCTGGTGCCGGACCCGGGCGGCGCGGCGTTCTACGGCCCGAAGATCTCCGTGCAGGCCAAGGACGCCATCGGCCGGACCTGGCAGATGTCGACCATCCAGTACGACTTCAACCAGCCGAAGGGCTTCGAGCTGGAATACCAGGCCGCCGACGGCACCCGCCAGCAGCCGGTCATGATCCACTGTGCGAAGTTCGGCTCGATCGAGCGCTTCATCGGCGTGCTCACCGAGCACTACGCGGGCGCGTTCCCGGCCTGGCTGGCCCCGGTCCAGGTGGTCGGCATCCCGATCCGCAGCGACGACGAGGCCGGGCACACCGCCTACCTGTACGACTTCGTGGCCAAGCTGCGCAAGGCGGGCATCCGGGCCGAGGTCGACAGCTCCGACGAGCGCATGCAGAAGAAGATCCGCACCGCGCAGCAGCAGAAGATCCCGTTCATGGCCATCGTCGGTGACCAGGACCTGGCCGACGGCACGGTGTCCTTCCGCTACCGCGACGGCTCGCAGCGCAACGGCGTCAGCCTGGACGAGGCCGTCGCCCACGTGACCGAGATCGTGCGCTCGCGCGTCAACACCGGCCCGTCCGCCGCCGTGGCGGAGAACGCCGAGGCGGCGTGAGCGAGCGCGTGAACGAGGCCGGGTTCGTGCTGGACACGGACCCGGCCCGGCTCGACCTCGACACCGTCGAGCGGTGGCTGGCCACGGAGAGCTACTGGGCCAACGGGCGCGAGCGCGCGGTCATCGAGCGCTCCCTGGCCGGCTCCACCGTGTACGGCGTCTACGCCCCGGACGGGACGCAGGTCGGCCTGCTGCGCGTGGTCACCGACGGGGCCACCTTCGCATGGCTGTGCGACGTGTTCATCGAGGCCGCGTACCGGGGACAGGGTCTGGCCCGGTGGGCGGTGGCGGCGGTCCGCGACGACGTGCTCGCGCTCGGCGTGTACCGGATCATCCTGGCGACCGCCGACGCGCACGGCGTCTACGCCGAGGCCGGGTTCACCCCGCTGGCCGAGCCGGACCGCTGGATGCAGCTGACCACCCGGGTCATCGGCCGCCCCGACGTGCCCTTCACCGCGGCGGCGTCGGCATGAGTTCCCCGGACCCGGACGGCCTCGAACGGCTCTGGACCCCGTGGCGCATGGCGTACGTCAGCGGCGGCCCGAAGTCCACCGACTGCCCGTTCTGCGTCGCGCCGGTGTCCGACCCCGACGGGCTGGTGGTCGCCCGCGGGCAGGCCGTGTACGCGGTGCTCAACCGGTTCCCGTACAACCCGGGCCACCTGCTGATCTGCCCGTACCGGCACATCGACGACTACCCGGAGCTCGACGACGCCGAGACCGCGGAACTGGCCGAGTTCACCAAGACGGCGATGCGGGTGGTCCGCAAGGTCTCCAACGCGCACGGGTTCAACATCGGGCTCAACCAGGGCCACGCGGCGGGCGCGGGGATCGCCGCGCACCTGCACCAGCACGTCGTTCCGCGGTGGGGCGGGGACAACAACTTCCTGCCCGTGGTCGCCCGCACCAAGGCCCTGCCGCAGCTGCTCACCGACACCCGCGACCTGCTCCGCGAGGCCTGGCCGGCCTGATCCGGGGCGGCCGTCGCGCGCGGCAGCCTCGGTTCCGGCCATGATCGCCGTTTCCGGTCGAAAGGTGAGGTCCAACGCCGGATTCCGGCCACAAACGGCGATCATGGCGGTGGCGGTGGCGGTGGCGGTGGCGGCGGTACGGCGGCGCGCCGAGTGGGTAACCGGCCGGTGTCACACCTTCGCGGAAGGATGGCTGCCATGATTGGCAACCTGCGCACCGTCGTGCTCGACGCGCCCGACATCAAGGGCCTGGCCGCTTTCTACAGCGAGCTGGCCGGCCTGACCGAGCACTACGCCGACGACGAATGGATCACGCTCAAGGCGGCCGACGGCACCCGCCTCGGCTTCCAGCACGCCCCCGACCACGTGCCGCCGCGCTGGCCCGACCCGGCGCACCCGCAGCAGATGCACCTCGACCTGCGCGTGCCGGACATGGCCGCGGCGGTCGAGCACGCGGTCAAGCTCGGCGCGACCCGGCTGCCCGGCGGCGGCGAGACCTTCACCGTGCTCGCCGACCCCGCGGGGCACCCGTTCTGCCTCTGCCAGGGCGAGGTGGACAGCGCCGCGCTCGCCGACGTCGCGATCGACTGCACGTCCGCCGGTCCGCTTGCCCGCTTCTACAGCGAGCTGCTCGGCCTGCCGGTCACCTGGGAGGGCGAGGGCGGCGCGATGATCTCCGCCGAGGGCCGGCTGCCGGTGATCTTCCAGGAGATCGCCGAGCACCGCGCCCCGCAGTGGCCCGACCCGGCCCACCCGCAGCAGTACCACCTGGACGTCGAGGTGTCCGACATCGAGCAGGCCGAGCCGAAGGTGCTCGCCCTCGGTGCGACCCGGCTGGCCGGTGCGGGCGACAACTGGCGGGTGTACGCCGACCCCGCCGGGCACCCGTTCTGCCTGGTCTGGTGACCTGCCGGCGAGCCCGCGTGCACGGTGCGCGGGCTCGCCGCGCCGTCACTCGGTGTGACGTGATCGTGCAAAGGGAACCGCGGAGGGGCCTTCGCACGTCACCATCGGCGTAGACGGCACGTCTGCACCGCCCGGCCCCTCGGCGCGGTGGGACGGGGGACGGGGGTCCAGCATGGTTTCTCGGCGCGAGCTGGTGCGCCTGCTCGCCGCGGGCGGCGTCGGCGCGGCCGCCGCGGTGGCGGTGCCGAAGGTGCGCGGCCTGTTCGGCCCGGACCGGCTGCCCCTCGACGGCGGGTACGCCCCGGCCGGCAACGAGCTGGGCTGGCACAAGGGCTCGGTGCGGGTGCTCTGGCACGTCACCACCGAGCGGCCGCTGATCGCGCTGACCTTCGACGACGGCCCCGAGCCCGACTGGACGCCCCGGGTGCTCGACGCCCTCGACGCCCTCGACGCCAAGGCGACGTTCTTCGTCGTCGGCGAGCGGCTGGAACGCAACGCGGCGCTCGTCCGGGGGCGCTACGCCCGCCACGAGGTCGGCAACCACACCTGGGCGCACAAGGACCTGGCCCAGCGCGACGAGAAGAAGGTGCGCGACCAGCTGCGCCGCTGCCACGACGCCATCGCCGAGCACGTCGGACGGCCGCCGACGCTGCTCCGCCCGCCGTGGGGCCACCTGGGCGGCAGCACGCTGACCGTGGCCGAGGAGTTCGGCTACGACGTGGTCATGTGGTCGCAGCGGATGCGCGAGAACCTGTTCGTGAAGAATCCCGGCGGCATCGTCGCCGACACCGCTGAGCAGGCCCGCCCCGGTGCGGTGATCCTCGCCCACGACACCGGCCCCGACGACCGGCTGGTCTGCATCGACAACCTCAAGGGCATCGTGACCGGGTTGCGCGACCGCGGCTTCGAACTGGTCACCGTCTCCGAACTGATGGCCGCCGGCCAGCCCGTCACCACCGCCTGACTCCCCACGACCACCGTCCACGAGCCGTGCTCACCCGGTCGCCGTCCTCGCTTTTGTTCGACGTTGGCCTATCTCGTCGAATCCTGGGCACGGATTTCGATGAGATAGGCCAACGTCGATGACAGGGCGGGTCAGCGGGTGGGGGTGTGCTCCTTGCGGGCCTGGTCGGCGAGGTGGCCGGGCATGGGCTCGTAGCGGGCGAACTCGCGGGTGAAGGTGCCCGCGCCGGCCGTCATCGAGCGCAGGTCCACCAGGTAGCGCAGCAGTTCCACGGCGGGCACCTCGGCCCGCACCTGGGTGCGCTCGCCGCCGCCCGGGTCGGACTCCGAGCCCAGCACCCGGCCCCGGCGGCCGGACAGGTCGCTCATCACCGCGCCGACCGCGGAGTCGGGCACCGTGATGACCACCTGGTCGACCGGCTCCAGCAGCGTGATCTGCGCCTTCTCGGCGGCGTCCTTGAGGGCCATGCTGCCCGCGGTCTGGAACGCCGCGTCGGAGGAGTCGACGCTGTGCGCCTTGCCGTCGACCAGGGTCACCCGGAAGTCGACCACGGGGTAACCGGCCACGATGCCCTTCTCGGCCTGGGCGCGTACGCCCTTCTCGACGCTGGGGATGTAGTTGTGCGGGATGGCCCCGCCCACGATCTTGTCGACGAACTCGATGCCGGTGCCGCGGGGCAGCGGCTCCAGCTGGATCGCGCAGACGGCGTACTGGCCGTGCCCACCGGACTGCTTGACGTGGCGGCCCTGCCCGCTGGCCGGGGCCGCGAACGCCTCCCGCAGCGCCACCTTCGCCGGCTCGGTGGACAGTTCGACGCCGCCCGCGCGCAGCCGGTCGAGCACCACGTCGGCGTGCGCCTCGCCCATGCACCACAGCACGAGCTGGTGGGTCTCCGGGTTGCGCTCCAGACGCAGCGTCGGGTCGCCGGCGACCAGCTTGGCCAGGTTCTTGGCCAGGGCGTCCTCGTCGGAGCGGGTCTTGGGCACCACCGCGACCGGCAGCAGCGGCTCGGGCATCAGCCACGGGGCCACCAGCAGCGGCCTGTCCTTGCCGGAGATGGTGTCGCCGGTCTCCGCGGCGGTCGACTTGGTGACGGCGCAGATGTCGCCGGCCACGCACTTGGCCACCTCGCGCAGGTTCGCGCCGAGCGGGGAGTAGATGTGGGTGACGCGCTCGTCGGCGTCGTGGTCGGGGTGGCCGCGCTCGGCCAGGCCGTGGCCGCTGATGTGCACCGGGGTGTCCGGGCGCAGCGTGCCGGAGAAGACCCGGACCAGGCTGACCCGGCCGACGTACGGGTCGATGGTGGTCTTGACGACCTCCGCGACCAGCGGGCCGTTCGGGTCGCAGTCCAGCGCGTCGCGCGGCGAGCCGTCGACGCCGGTGACCGCGGGCAGCGGGTGCTCCAGCGGGGTCGGGAACGCCCGGGTGAGCAGCTCCAGCAGCGCGTCCAGGCCGACGCCGGTCTCCGCGCACACCGGCACCGCCGGGTGGAAGTGGCCGCGCGCGACGGCCTTCTCCAGGTCGTCGATGAGCACCTGGGAGTCGATGACCTCGCCCGCGAGGTACCGGTCCATCAGGGTCTCGTCCTCGCTCTCGGCGATGATGCCCTCGATCAGCTCGCCGCGGGACTCCTCGATGGCGGGCAGGTGCTCCGGGTCGGGCTGGCGGACCTGGGGCGGGTAGCCGTTGGAGTAGTCGTAGACCTGCTGCGAGATGAGTCCGATCAGGCCCTCGACGGAGTGGCCGTCGTCGCCGTGCATCGGCAGGTACAGCGGCTGCACCTCCTCGCCGAAGACCCGCTGGCACAGGGCGAGGGCCTCGTCGAAGTCGGCCCTCGGGTGGTCCAGCCGGGTGATCGCCACGGCCCGCGGCATGCCGACCGCGGCGCACTCCTCCCAGAGGGTGGCGGTGGCGGCGTCCATGCCGTCCCAGGCGCTGACCACGAACAGGGCCGCGTCGGCGGCGCGCAGGCCGGCCCGCAGCTCGCCCACGAAGTCGGCGTAGCCGGGGGTGTCCAGCAGGTTCACCTTCACGCCCTGGTGGGACAGCGGCGCGCAGGCCAGGGCGACGGAGCGCTGCTGCTTGACCGCGGCCGGGTCGTGGTCGGTGACCGTGGTGCCCTCGGTGACCGAGCCCGCCCGGCCGATGGTTCCCGTGGCGGCGAGCAGCGCCTCGACCAGCGTCGTCTTACCGCTGCCGGCGTGCCCGACCACCACCACGTTGCGCACGTCTGACGGCTGCTCGGCGACCTGCGCCGGAGCCTGTGAGACCTTCTCCTTGTCGCCGCGCGCCATCTGTCCGCCTCCTGTTGCCGTGTCGGTTACTGCATTGTTTCCGATCCCACACCCATCGGGCGTACGGATACAACCCCGGCGTCAGCGTGTCGCCGCTGTCGAGCGTGCCAACACGCCCCGCTATCGTTAGCGCCATCATGGCGAAGATCCTCAGCGTGGTGGGCAAGGCCGGCACGGCCCGCCTGCTCGATCCCCTCAGCCGGGCCCTGCTGCGCGCGGGGGTGAGCCCGAACGCGGTGACCGTGGTCGGCACCCTGGGCGTGCTGGTGGGCGCGTTCGGTTTCGCGGCACGCGGCCACTGGGTCGCCGCCGTGGTGATCATCTTAGTGTGCGGCCTCACCGACGTGATGGACGGGGCGATGGCCCGCGCCCGCGGCAGCGCCAACCGCTACGGCGCGCTGCTGGACTCGACCATGGACCGCATCGCCGACGGTGCCATCTTCGCGGCCATCGCCTGGTGGTATGCGGGCACCGGCGACCGCGCCTCGCTGGCCGCCGCCCTGATCTGCCTGGTCACCGGGCAGGTCGTCTCGTACGTCAAGGCCCGCGCCGAAGGCCTGGGCATGTCCTGCCACGTCGGCCTGGTCGAGCGCGCCGAGCGCCTGATCATCGTCGGCGTCGGCGCGCTGCTGGCCGGCTTCGGCCTGTCCTGGGGCCTGCCCGCCTCGCTCTGGCTGCTCGCGGCCGGTTCGGTGTTCACCGTCTGGCAGCGCATGTGGCACGTGCACAAGCAGGAGTCGGCCGGGGAGTCGGTGTGAGCGAGCGAACCATGTCGGCGAGGACTCGCGCCGCCGACGAGCACAGCGAGGAGACGGCGTGAGCGGGCGCGAACGGCTGGTCGAGTTCGGCTACGCGGCCGGATGGCGGCTGGTGCGGGCGCTGCCCGAGTCGGCCGCGTCGGCGCTGTTCCGAGCCGGGGCGGACCGGGCCGCCGCGAAGCGGGGACCGAGTGTGCAGCGGCTGGCCCGCAACCTGCGCAACGTGCTCGGCCACGACCCGTCCGACGAGCTGGTCCGCGACGCGATGCGCTCGTATGCCCGCTACTGGCTGGAGGCGTTCCGGCTGCCGTCGAAGTCGAAGGCGCAGCTGCGCGACGGCTTCCGGCTGCACGGCGTCGAGAAGCTGATCGGCGCGCACGAGGCCGGCACCGGCGCGATCGTCGCGCTGCCGCACGCGGGCAACTGGGACGCGGCCGGGGCGCTGGTCACCGCGCACGGGGTGCCGCTGACCACCGTCGCCGAGCGGCTCAAGCCGGAGGGGCTGTACCGGCGGTTCCTGCAGTACCGCGAGAACCTCGGCATGACCATCGTGCCGACCGTCGGCGGGCAGGGCTCGCCGATCGACGCGCTGGTCAAGGCGCTGGGGCAGGCGCACGTCGTGCCGCTGCTGGCCGACCGGGACCTGTCCGCGCGGGGTGTCGAGGTGGAGTTCTTCGGCGGGCGCACCCGGATGCCGGCCGGTCCGGCGATGCTCGCGCTGCGCACCGGCGCGCCGCTGTTCGTGGTGGACATGTGGTACGAGCCGGACCTGGCCTGCGGCCGGGTGATCGGCCCGCTGCCGGTGCCCGACGCGTCCGCCGGCCCGCTGGACGTGCGGGTCCGGCTGCTCACCCAGCAGGTCGCCGACGGCCTGGCCCGGGGCATCGCCGCGCACCCGGCCGACTGGCACATGCTGCAGAAGCTGTGGCTGACGGAACCGCCCGCGGGCGTGGCCGCTGCCCGCGCCGCGACGGCCGCGGGCGTCCCCGACCCCGAGGAGTGACGTGCGGATCGGAATCGTCTGCCCGTACTCGCTGGACGTGCCGGGCGGGGTGCAGTTCCACGTACGCGACCTCGCCGAGACGCTGATCGCGATGGGGCACGAGGTCAGCGTCCTCGCGCCCGCCGACGACGACCAGCCCCTGCCGCCTTACGTGGTGGCCGCCGGGCGGGCCGTGCCGGTGCCGTACAACGGCTCGGTGGCCCGGCTCAACTTCGGCCCGATCTCGGCCGCGCGCACCCGGCGCTGGCTGCACCAAGGCGACTTCGACGTGCTGCACGTGCACGAGCCGCTGACGCCGAGCCTGTCGCTGCTTGCGGTGATGTCGGCGCGCGGCCCGGTGGTGGCCACGTTCCACACCGCGATCACCCGCTCGCGGGCGCTGGCGGCGGGCGCGCCCGTGGCACGGGTGGTGCTGGAGCGCATCACCGGCCGCATCGCGGTCAGCGAGCTGGCCCGCCGGGTGCAGGTGGAGCACCTGGACGGCGGCGCGGTGGAGATCCCGAACGGGGTGTCGGTGGCGCACTTCGCCGACGCCGAGCCGCTGCCGGGCTGGCCGGGGGAGTGCCGGCCCGGGTACGGCGGCACGGTCGGTTTCCTGGGCCGCTTCACCGAGCCCCGCAAGGGCTTCGACATCCTCGCCCGCGCGCTGGCCGAGGTGATGCCGCAGCGGCCCGGCATGCGGCTGCTGCTGGCCGGGCCCGGCGACCTCGCCGAGGTGGACCTGCCGCCGGTGGTCGCCGAGCGCACGACGTTCCTGGGCAAGGTGTCGGAGGAGGACAAGGCGCGCATGCTGCGCAGCGTCGACCTGTACATCGCGCCGAACACCGGCGGGGAGTCGTTCGGCATGATCCTCACCGAGGCGATGGCGGCGGGCGCGCCCGTGGTCGCCACCGACCTGGACGCGTTCCGCCGGGTGCTGGACGGCGGCCGGGCCGGCGCCCTGTTCCCCAACGGCGACGCCGCGGCCCTGGGCGAGGCCGTCAGCGCCCTGCTCGACGACGGTGCACGCCGCCGTGAGCTGGCCGAACACGCGGGCCGGGTGGTCGCCGCGTACGACTGGCCGGTGGTCGCGGCGCGGGTGCTGGAGGTCTACAACAGCGCCATCGAGGCTCTCGGGGAGACGGTCAGCGGGGAGGAGACCCCCGCGCAGTGGTGAGCCCGTAACGGCGCACCACTACGATGCCCGGCATGGGTTGGGTGATCGGCGTCGTGGCCTTGGTGGTCGTGATCGCGTCGTATGTCACCTGGACCGCCGGGCGGGTGGACCGCCTGCACCTGCGGGCCGCCTCGGCGGGCCGGGCGCTGGACTCGCAGTTGGTGCGCCGCGCGGCGGCCGCCGCGGTGCTGGCCGAGCACGAGCTGGCCGGCGATCCGGCGGGCGCGGACCTGTACGCGGCCGCGCGGGCCGCGCTGGACGCCCGCGAGGACGATCGGGAGGCGTCGGAGAACGACCTCACCCGGATGCTGCGCAAGCAGGCCCTCGACCCGCAGGAGCCGAACGGGGCGGCCGTGATCGCGGCCAGCCGCCGGGTCGCGCTGGCCCGGCAGATGCACACCGACCTGGTCCGCGGCGCGCTGGCGTCCCGCGAACGGCCGCTGGTGCGCCTGCTGCGGCTCAACCGCAAGCACACCCGCCCGTCTTACTTCGACATCGACGACCCGACCTTGAGCGCGGTCTGAGCGCTCGGGTACATTTGCGGCTTCCGCTGAGTTGTCGCAGGTCACACCTGTGACTCGGGTCACAGGCCGGGCCACAGGGTGCTGATTGGCCGTCGGGTGGCCTGCTCGCCCCCGCGTAGAATTCACCCCAGCGGAGCCTGCCGCCCGCCCTGCGGTGATCGTATGACGCCGGGCGGCCTCCTCCGCGGTCCTCGATCCCGTGTGTCAGGAGAAGCGCGACATCATGTCTGCAACCGAGTCTGTGAACGTACCGGTGACCGGCACCGCCCGCGTGAAGCGCGGCATGGCCGAGATGCTCAAGGGCGGCGTGATCATGGACGTCGTCAACGCGGAGCAGGCGAAGATCGCCGAAGACGCCGGCGCCGTCGCGGTCATGGCGCTGGAGCGTGTGCCCGCCGACATCCGGGCCCAGGGCGGCGTGTCCCGCATGAGCGACCCCGACATGATCGACGGCATCATCAACGCCGTCTCCATCCCGGTCATGGCCAAGGCCCGCATCGGCCACTTCGTCGAGGCCCAGGTGCTGCAGTCGCTCGGCGTCGACTACGTCGACGAGTCCGAGGTGCTGACCCCGGCCGACTACGCCAACCACATCGACAAGTGGCAGTTCACCGTGCCCTTCGTCTGCGGCGCGACCAACCTGGGCGAGGCGCTGCGCCGGATCACCGAGGGCGCGGCCATGATCCGCTCCAAGGGCGAGGCCGGCACCGGTGACGTGTCCAACGCCACCACCCACATGCGCAAGATCCGTGGCGAGATCAAGAAGCTGACCTCGCTGCCCGCCGACGAGCTGTACGTCGCCGCCAAGGAGCTGCAGGCGCCGTACGAGCTGGTCAAGGAGATCGCCGAGACCGGCAAGCTGCCCGTCGTGCTGTTCACCGCGGGCGGCATCGCCACCCCGGCCGACGCCGCGATGATGATGCAGCTCGGCGCCGAGGGCGTCTTCGTGGGCTCGGGCATCTTCAAGTCCGGCAACCCGGCGCAGCGCGCCGAGGCGATCGTGAAGGCCACCACCTTCTACGACGACCCGGACGTGCTCGCGAAGGTCTCCCGCGGCCTGGGCGAGGCCATGGTCGGCATCAACGTCGACGAGATCCCGCAGCCGCACCGCCTGGCCGAGCGCGGCTGGTGAACCACCGGCCGTGAGCGCCTCCTGACGACCCGCCCGCTGACCTCAGCGGGCGGGTCGCTCCGTCTTCTCGCAGGCCTCGCCGTCGCGGTCCGGGTCCAGGCGGTGCCGGTCCCTGCCGCGAACGAGCAGGCGCGCGGCCGTGCCGTCCGGGGCCGGGTCGAAGTAGCCGTGGCCGCGCAGCCAGTCGCAGCGCGCGCGCACCCCGGGCGGGAACCGCCACGGCACGCACAGGCCCGGCTGCTGCGGCATGCGGTAGCCGTGGTCGCAGCCGTCGATGCTCGCGGGCAGCTCCGGTGGCTTCTTCGGCTTCGGCAGCGGCACCTGCGGCCTGGCCTGAGGTTTGCGGGCGAACGACTGCACGAACGGCCGCACCGTGCCGGGCCGGGCCGGGTGTGGGCCGAGCGTGACCCAGGTCGCGGGTCCGGCCGTCGCGGTGGACGGGCCGAGGCCGGTGGCGACGGTCAGCAGGACGGCGGCGGCCGCGAGCAGGCGCAGCGCGGTACGCGTGGACGTGTTCACGAGAGGTGCACCCACCTGGCCACGGACGGCACCCCGTTGGCGCCGACGACGAAGAGCATGTACCAGCCGGGCGGCGCGATGTTCGGGTTGCTGGTCAGGTTCAGGCCGATGCCGTCGCCGTCCACCGTCATCGGCAGGTCGACGTAGCGCTGGTTGGGGTCGGACGAGTGCGTCACCGCGGCCGGGCGGATCAGGGCCGCCTTGAGCACCGGGCCGTCCACCGTGATCCGCTGCGTCGAGCCGTACGCCCACTGCGTGCTCGCCACCGACCTGATCTGCGGCCGTGCCCCCCGGAACAGGTACGGCGGGGAGTAGATCGAGATGTGGGTGGCGAACGAGCCGTCGCCCGGGTTGTCGCCGAAGGCCATCACCCGCCCGTCCGGCAGCAGGAACGCCGACGAGTGGTACGTGCGCGGCATCGGGTCGGTGGCCATGCCCGCGGTGAACGTGTTCGTGGCGGGGTCGAACATCGACGCCTCGTAGACGGGGTCGGCCCGGTTGTGCAGGCCGCCGCCGGTCTCGAAGACCAGGCCGTCGGGCAGCAGCACCGCGGAGACGTACATCTTGCCCTGGTCTTCGGTCTGCGGCACGCCGCCGGTGAGCGTCCCGGTCGGGATCGGCGGACCCGGGGTGTACGCGGGGGCGGCGGCCTTCAGGTCGATCACGTCGGTGAGCCGGTGGGCGTCGGGGTTGGCGACGTTGTTGCCGCCGCCCAGGGTGAGCACCCGCTGGTCCTGCGCGGGCGGCAGCAGCACGCTCATCGACTGGTCGCGCTCGTCCTTGCGGCGCAGGCCGGGCACGTCGGTCACGGTGCCGGCGGCGTGGTCGTAGATGGACGCGCCGGTGCCGGGCAGGTTGTCGCCGAAGACGTGGCTGCCCGTGTAGAACAGCCGGCCGTCCTGCATCAGGATCATCGACGGGTACAGCCCCCAGAAGCGCCAGGTCTGGTTGGTCTCGTTCAGCCCCAGCCAGCGCCCCTGCGCCGCCGAGTAGTACTCGGTGGCGACCGTGCCGCCGGAGTCCTCGCCGAGCCCGCCCAGCGAGATCACGTCGCCGTTGCCCAGCAGGGTCGCCGACGGATACCAGTGCCCGGCGTTGAGGTCGTTGAGCCGGGTGTACGCGCCGGCCGCCGGATCGAAGACATAGGACTCCTTCAGGCCGCGGTAGCCGGTCGCGCCGTCGGCGCTCGGGTAGTCCTTGTTGCCGCCCATGATCAGGACCCGCCCGTCGGAGAGCTGCACGTGCCCGGAGCAGAACAGGTCCGCCGGGGTCGGCACGCTCACGAACGTCCCGGAGTACGGCCGGTACAGCGCGGTCGCGAAGCTGCCCGCCGCGAACGCGTCCGCGTCGTTGCCGGAACCGGCCACCAGCAGCACGTTCCCGTCGTGCAGCACCACCGCGTGCATGGCCCGCGCCGGGGCGGTGAACGGCATCACCTGCCACGCCCCCTTGGCGCAGGCCTCACCCGAGCTGCACGCCGCACCCGGCGTCGGCTGGGTGACGTCGACCATCCGGTAGTCATCGGTGACCAGCGTGCCGGTGTCGTAGACGGTCACGCCCCAGGTGATCTGGTCGGTGTGCGGCGGGATCGGCGGCGTGCGCACCGTCTTCTCGGTGAACTCCGCGGTCACCGGCAGCGACGCCAGGTCCGTCCAGTACTGCCAGCCGGCGGCCGTGTCGTGCCGGAACATCGTCATGACCGTGCCGGTGGTGGTCGTCTTGTACCAGACCGACAGGTCGTACTGGTGGCCCGGCGTGACGTTCGGGGCGCACGACGCGTCTTCGACCATCATCGCCTTGCGGTCACCCGAGGCCCGGTCCGCCAGCGTGATCGCCATGGCGGACGTCCCACCGTGCGCGTCCCCGGTGACCGCGAACGTGTACGAGTTGTCACCCCACCCGGCCGCGTTCCAGCAGAGCGGGAAGCCGTCGCCGGACAGCGCCTCCAGGCCCGGGTTGGCGACCAGGTTCGCATCGGCGTACGCGGCCTCGGCGGCCAGTCCCGCCGCGGCCAGCAGCGCGGCCAGGACCAGGGCCGGTCTGCGCCGGCGCGCCCGCAGCCACGGGATCGGATTCACGTCGCCTCCCTGGGATCGGTGTCGTGTCCGGTCACGGCGCGGTCAGCGCCGGTCGGCGGGGGAGTCGGGCACCCAGCGGATCTCGATGCGGTCGCTGCCCGCGCCGAAGGTCGCCAGCACGTCGGAGTGCTCCAGCAGCGCGTCCACGGTCGGCAGCGGGGCCCGGTCGCCCCGCATCGCCGGGGTGGAGACCACGTAGTCGACGTCGCGCCAGCCGCGGGGCAGTTCGGCGGCGACCTTGGCGTCCAGGTCGACCTTGTAGAACCACAGCACGTTCTCGCGCGGGAACCCGTCGCGCACCAGGTCCAGCCAGATCACGTCGTCGACCACCACCCGGGTGCGGGCCCGGTCGGGCACCCGTTCGCGCAGCCACGCCGCGGCCGCCTCGTACGGCGTGTTGTCCCGGGCGGTCAGCGCCCGGTGGACGCCGCCCGACCAGCGCACCCCGACCACGCCGACCGCGAGCACGGCGAGCCCGAGCAGCACCGCCCGGCGCCAGCCGGGGACCTGCTCGCCGGGCGCCCCGGTGAGGCCGTGCCGGACCGCCAGTGCCAGCACTCCGGCCAGGCACAGCGCGAGGAACGGCAGCGCCTGGATCACGTACATCGTCGGCAGGTAGCCGCCGGGCCGCAGCGCCACCACCGCCAGCAGCGCGACCGCGACGGCGGGCACCCGCAGCCGCCGGACCGCCAGCGCCACCGCGGCGGCCAGCACACCGCCGGCCAGCAGCACCACGTCGTAGTACAGCCACGAGCCGACCACCGTGTTGGCCGGGCTGCCCGCGGTGAACACGCTGCCCGAGCCGGTGCGGCTGTGCAGTTGGAACTGCCAGGCCCCGATCAGCGACACGTGGCCCGGACCCGGCAGCAGCTCGCCGTTGAGCATCGCGAACAGCGGGTAGAAGCCGCCGACCAGCAGCAGCCCGCTGCCGAACCCGGCGAAGGAGAAGGCGCGCACCCCGTTGCGGGCGGTGCCCTGCCACAGCGCGAGCACCACCGCGGGCAGCGCCACGATCATGGTCTCCTTGCACAGCGCGGCCACCGCCGCCGCCGCGCCGGCCGCGACGTGGTGCCACAGGTGCCGCCGGGGCGACAGCGCCAGCACCAGCGCGCCGAGCAGCCACGCCACGGCGAAGCTGTCCAGGTAGATCTGCCGCTGCGTGGTCACCGCCAGCGGCGAGAGCCCGTAGCAGAGCACGGCGACCGCCGCCGCCCAGCGGGGCAGCCCGAGGCGGCGGCCGAGCAGGTAGGTGAGCAGCAGGATGGCGGCGGTGACCGCCAGCATCGCGTACCGGCCGGTGGGCACCGCGAGCCCGTCGGACAGCGCGGCGGGCAGCCAGGAGAACGCGGCGAGCTGGATCCAGGCCAGCGGCGGATGGTCGTACCAGTAGGTGTAGTGGCCCAGCCCCAGCCCTTGCCGCACGGCCCAGGCCTGAGCGAGGTAGGTCCCCTCGTCGTCGCTGGCGGCCGGGAACCCGGTGATGTTCCAGGCGTGCACGAACAGCACGATCGCGGTGATGCCGGTGACCAGCAGGCCGCCCGGCGACCGCAGGCGGCGCAGCAGCCGGGCGCGCATCGGCTCGGGCCGCTCCTCGACCCCGACCGTCGTTTCCGGGACTGCGGCCTGGACTTCCTCGGCGTGGACCTCGACTTCCGCTGGTTCGACCTCGACCTCGACCTCGACCTCGACCTCGACCTCGGTCTCGGCGTCGGCTTCGGCCTCCTCTGCCAGGTCGATCGGTGCGCCGGGCTCGGCCGTCGACGGCGGGTCGTCGGCCGCGGCGGCGTCGAGGACCGGTTCGTCCGCAGGGGTGGCGGGTTCCGGTGGAGCGGCCGGGTGGAAGGTGACCGCGATGTCCCGGGGCGGGGTGGGCCGTTTCGCGAAGGAACGGGAGCGGGCGCGCCGGCGCGACGAGGTGGTCATGACGCGCTGCCGTCCGTGGCCGGGGTTTCGGTGAGGTGAGCGCCGACGTGCCTGGTCAGCTCCCAGTTGGTGCGTCCGGTCCATTCGCGCCAGATGGCGCGGACCGCGGCCACCGACAGGATCAGCATGTACGGGAAGGTGCCGAGCACGAGCTGCGCGTAGTGCACCGGGCGCACCCGCAGGCCGAACTGCTTGCCGAAGTCGCGCAACCCGGCCACCTGGAACGCCAGCGTCGCGGCCGTGGGCAGCGCCGGCAGGAAGGTCAGCATCGCGACCGCGACGGGCACGTGCGCGAACAGCGCCACGTACAGGCCGATCGGCACCGCGATCGCCGAGAACGCCTGCACGAAAGGGCCGGTCAGGGTGTACCGGGCGAGCATGCGCGACCAGAACGTCGGCAGCCCGCGCCAGTCGCCCTTGCGCAGCACCTGCAGGAAGCCCTGGTTCCACCGGGTGCGCTGCTTGAGCAGCCCGGACACCGAATCCGGGGTCTCCTCCCGGGTGACGATCGCCGAGTCGTACGCCACCACGACCCGCTCGCCGCTGCTGGACAGCCGTACGCCCAGGTCGCAGTCCTCGGCGAGGCAGGTGCCGTCCCAGCCGCCGGCGCGGCGCAGCACGTCGGTCCGGACGAAGACGGTGTTGCCGCCGAGCGGGATGAATCCTCGGCGGGCGTGCAGGTGCAGGCGACTGCGGAACCAGAAGAAGTACTCCAGGCAGTTGTGCAGGCTGTACCAGCTGGAATGGAAGTTGATCAGCTGGACGCCGCCCTGCACCACGGTCGCGCCGCTGCGCCGGAAGGCGTGGTCGACGTGGGTGAGCAGGGCCGGGTGCACCTGGTCCTCGGCGTCGAAGACCCCGACGACGTCGCCGCGGCAGTGCGGCAGCGCGCTGTTGAGCGCCTTGGGTTTGCTCTTGACCTCGTTGGTGTCGACGACCACGCGCACCCGGTCCGGGGTCTGCTCGGCGAGCTGCCGGGCGACCGCGGTGGTGCCCTCGTCGTCGTGGCCGACCACGAGGATCACCTCGTAGTGCGGGTGGCTCGATTCGAGCAGCCGGCGCACGGTGTGCGCGAGCACCTCCTCCTCGTGGCGGGCCGGGACGAGCAGCGAGAAGGAGAGGGTGTGCGCGCCGTCGGGAGCGGCGAACCTGGTGGCGGCGAGGGTCTCCGGGGTGCGCCAGGCGTGCATGGTCCACCAGAGCGTGACCACGGCGAAGGCGAACAGGGCGAGGGAGACGGCGGTCATCGTGACGGCAGCCATGACCTGCCCGTCCGGCTGTTGAGCAACAGGGGCATACATTCCCTTATCTGTACAAAACGGACATTGCACGTGGATGCCACGTGAGCGGATTCCGTGTCCGCCGGGCGTATGCCTTGGGTAACCGGCGCGGCGAGCGAATGGCTACGCGGAGAAATCGGCGTGGCAGCGCGCTGTCGAACGTGCCGTGTCACCGGCCGTCGCGGGATGACGGGGCCGTCCTCCGCCGGTTGTCGGCCGCCCCGTGGAGCGCCTCGTCACAAAGGGCTGATGTCCCACTTCCGGATGTGGCTGAAGATCAGTTGGGTCTCCAGATGGGCCACCTCGCGGCGGGACGTGAAGCCGTCCAGGAGCAGCCGCTGCAGGTGGGCGGCGTCGCGGACGGCGACGTGCACCAGGAAGTCGTCCGCGCCCGCGATGTGGCTCAGCGCCAGCGTCTCGGGCAGGTCCAGCACGAAACGGATGAACGGCTCCACCACGTCGCGGTTGTGCGGGCGGACCCGTACCGCGATGTAGGCCTGCAGCGGGCGGCCCAGCGCGGCCGGATCGGCGTCGGCGTGGAACCCGGCGAGCACCCCCCGGCGCTGCAGCGCGCGCACCCGCTCCAGGCAGGTCGAGGCGGCGACATTGACGCGCGCCGCCAGATCCTTGTTCGAGATCCGCGCATCGTTCTGCAACTCGCGCAGGATCGCCGCGTCGATCGCATCAAGCACGGTGTTTCCGGTCATACCCCGAAGAGTATTCGGACCCTGTTTACCAGGGCCGAAGAAGGCCCGAAGATCACGCCCATGACCTACTCCGTCGACACCCGCGCGGTGCACGCGGGCCGTGCCGACCTGGCCGAGCTCGGTGTGCACGCGCTTCCGCTGGACTTCTCCACCACGTACCCGATGCACGACCAGGTCGCCGCGGGTGCGGCGCTGGGTGCGTTCGCCGACGGCGCGGCCACCGCCGCGACCCCGGTCTACCAGCGGCTCTACAACCCGACCACGGCCCGCTTCGAGCAGGCGCTGGCCGAGCTGGAGGGCACCGAGGCCGCCGTCTCGTTCGCCTCCGGCATGGCCGCGATCACCGCGGTGCTGCAGGCCGCCTGCCTGATGACCGAGCGCCGGCACGTGGTCGCCGTACGCCCGCTGTACGGCGGCACCGACCACCTGCTGTCCATCGGACTGCTCGGGCTGTCCGTGACCTGGGTCGAGCAGGACGAGGTCGCCCGCGCGATCCGCCCCGACACCGGCCTGGTGGTCGTCGAGACCCCGGGCAACCCGACGCTGAACCTGGTCGACATCGCCACCGTCGTCATCCAGGCCGGCGACGTCCCGGTGCTGGTCGACAACACGTTCGCCACCCCGGTGCTGCAGAGCCCGGCCCGGCTGGGCGCGGCGTACGTGGTGCACTCCGGCACGAAGTACCTCGGCGGGCACGGCGACGTGCTCGGCGGCGTCGTCGCCTGCGCCGAGCAGCGGGCCGGGGCGCTGCGCCAGGTGCGCATCCTCACCGGCGCGGTGCTGCACCCGCTGGCCGGCTACCTGCTGCACCGCGGGCTGGCCACGCTGCCGCTGCGGGTACGCGCCGCGCAGGCCACCGCCGCGACGCTGGCCGTACGGCTGGCCGTGCACCGGGGGATCAGCAAGGTGCACTACCCGGGCCTGCCTGGCAACGACCCGCGCGGACTGATCGGCCGGCAGATGCGCGGCCCCGGCGCGATGATCGCGTTCGAGACCACGGGGGACGCCGCGGCCGTGGTCGCCGCGCTGCGCCTGATCACGCCCGCGGTCAGCCTCGGCTCCGTCGACTCGCTGATCGAGCACCCGGCCCTGCTCACGCACCGGCTCGTCGACGCCGAGGGCAAGGAGACCGGCGGCATCACCCCGAACCTGCTGCGCATGTCGGTCGGCCTGGAGGACCCCGAGGACCTGTGGGCCGACCTGGACCAGGCCCTGACCGCTGCGACTCGGGCCCCGATCGCGGTCCCGGCGCCCGCGGCCGTGCTCGCCGCGCCGGTCATCGCGATGCCGGGGCCCGAGGCGTTCGCCGCCGAGGCGGTGTCCGCCACATCGGCGCAGGCCGTGAACGGGAGCGCGCCCGTACCGGCATAGACTCGACCTACAGTGGATGATCTTATTGGGAGGACCCGTGCCAGACCTCGTCATCGGTGTGCTCGCCCTGCAGGGTGACGTGCGCGAGCACCTGGCCGCGCTGGCCGAGTGCGACGTGATCGGCCGGCCGGTGCGCCGTCCCGAGGAGGTCGCCGAGATCGACGCCCTGGTCATCCCGGGTGGCGAGTCCACCACCATGAGCAAGCTGGCGCTCGCGTTCGAGGTGTACGAGCCCGTGCGCAAGCGACTCGCCGAAGGCATGCCGGCGTACGGATCGTGCGCCGGCATGATCATGCTCGCCGACGAGGTGCTCGACGGGCGGCCGGACCAGAAGACGTTCGGCGGCATCGCCATGACGGTGCGCCGCAACGCCTTCGGTCGCCAGGTCGACTCGTTCGAGGCCCCGGTCGACATCGCGGGCGTCGAGGGCGAGCCGGTGCACGCGATCTTCATCCGCGCGCCGTGGGTCGAGTCGGTCACCGCGGATGTCGAGGTGCTGGGCCGGGTCACCGCAGGCCCCGCCACCGGTAGGATGGTCGCGGTCCGGCAGGGCAACCTGCTGGCCACCTCGTTCCACCCGGAGCTCACCGGGGATCTGCGGGTGCACCGTCTCTTCGTCGACATGGTGCGTGACCAGGCCTCCTGACCCGGGACAGGAAGCTTCACCAGCGCGCTGACGGAGGATCTGATGTCCGGCCACTCAAAGTGGGCGACGACCAAGCACAAGAAGGCGGCGATCGACGCCAAGCGGGGCAAGCTGTTCGCCCGCCTCATCAAGAACATCGAGGTGGCGGCGCGCACCGGCGGGGCTGATCCGGCGGGTAACCCGACCCTGTTCGACGCGGTCCAGAAGGCCAAGAAGAACTCGGTCCCCAACGACAACATCGACCGGGCGCTCAAGCGGGGCTCCGGCCTGGAGGCCGGCGGCGCCGACTGGCAGACCATCATGTACGAGGGCTACGGCCCCAACGGCGTGGCGATCCTGATCGAGTGCCTGACCGACAACCGCAACCGCGCCGCGACCGAGGTGCGCACCGCGCTCACCCGCAACGGCGGCAACCTGGCCGACGCCGGTTCGGTGTCGTACATGTTCTCCCGCAAGGGCCAGGTCATCGTGCCCAAGAACGGCCTGACCGAGGACGACGTGCTCGGCGCGGTGCTCGACGCCGGGGCCGAGGAGTGCAACGACCTGGGCGAGTCGTTCGAGGTCATCAGCGAGGCGGGCGACCTGATCGGGGTCCGCAACGCGCTGCAGGCCGCGGGCATCGAGTACGAGTCGGCCGAGTCGACCTTCGTGCCCAGCGTCCAGGTGCCGCTGGACGAGGAGGGTGCCCGCAAGGTGCTCAAGCTGATCGACGTGCTCGACGACTGCGACGACGTCCAGGACGTCTTCGCGAACTTCGACATCTCCGACGACATCATCGAGAAGATCGAAGCCTGATCCGCCTCGCCGCAGGGCCCCGTCCGCTCCAGGACGGGGCCCTGCGGCGTCCCGCCCGGTCCCGCCGTACACCAAGATCATCCGACTTGCCCTGCACCTGTGCGTATCTTGAAGCCCGATTCCCCCAGGTGCCGGGCAAGTCGAGCGATCTTGGATGGGGAAGTCGGTCTTCTTTCCGCTAATCGGGTGACGGAGGGCGAATTCTGGGCATCATGGTCTCTATGGTCGAAGTCCTCAACCCCGGCGAGCTGGAGCAGGGCCTCGCCGCCCTGCGCGGCTGGACCGGCGACGTGCACGGCATCACCCGCACCGTGAAGCTGCCCAGCTTCCCCGCCGCGCTGGCCGTGGTGGCCCAGGTGGGGGAGGCGGCGGAGAGCATGGACCACCATCCGGACATGGACATCCGCTACCGCCATCTCACCTTCACGTGCTGCACCCACGCGGCCGGCGGCCTCACCGACCTGGACCTGCGCCTGGCGCGCCTGATCGACGACATCGTCGCCGGCGCCACCGCAGACCAGCCCGCCAACCACTGACCGCCCCGCACGATCTGCCCCGGCATCCTGCAGTTTCGGGGAAACCGCAGGATCGGGCGAGGTCTTTCGTGCAGTTCCCTCGAAACTGCATGCCCGGACCGCGACCGCGGTCGGCGTCGCGGTCGTCGGTCTCGGCGGCGTCCGGCCGTGCGGGTCGGGACTTCCCAGCTCACCAGGCATGGGACGTTAGGAAGGGCACCTTCTATAACGCGGAGCGTTAAGAAGGTGCCCTTCCTTTGTTCGGGGGGGGTCAGGCGGTGAGGCGGTCGGGGGTGACGGTGATGATGGAGAAGAAGGCGCCCTGGGGGTCGGACAGGACGGCGAAGCGGCCGGGTGGGATGTCGGTGGGCGGGATGGAGACGGTGCCGCCGAGTTCCTGAGCGTGTGCGGCGGCAGCGTCGCAGTCGGCGACGTGGAAGTACACCATCCAGTGCGGGGGCAGGTCCTCGGGCCACTCGTCGCCCTCCATCGGCATCATGCCGGCGACGCGGGCCCCGTCCAGCTGGAACTCGGTGTAGATGACCGGGCCGAGCGGCATGTCCTGCGGTTTCCAGCCGAACACGGCGCCGTAGAAGATCTTCGAGCCCTCCGGGTCGCGGGTGGTGAGCTCGTTCCAGGCCAGCGTGCCGGGCTTGCGGAAGATCTCGCCGCCGCCGTGGGTGCCGGGCTGCCAGACCGCGAACATCGCCCCGGCCTGGTCCAGGAAGACCGCCATCTTGCCGTATCCGAGCACGTCGAACGGCTCCAGCAGGACGCTGCCGCCGAACTCGACGACCTTGGCGGCGGTGGCCGCTGCGTCGGCGGTCTCGACGTACGTCGTCCACATCGGTGGCTGGCTCTCGCCCTGGATGGGGCCCGCGCCGGCGACCTGCTTGCCGTCGATCAGGTATGTCGTGTAGCCGCCCGCCTCGGGTTCCGGGGTGACCTCGGCGTCCCAGCCGAACAGCTGGGTGTAGAACTCGGTCGCGCTCTTCAGATCAGTGGTGCTCAGGTCGACCCAGGTGGGAACGCCGAATGCGTTGGCCATGCCGATACCCCTCTGTTCCTGACACGGATGTTTCGTGACACGGACCGGTTTGTCCGCTTCATCCGATGGTGGCAGACGAGGGGAGCGGAACCGCGCGAATCGCACATCGTCGACGTGTCGATTGTGTGGGCGGATTACATGGCTGTTGCTGCTCGGTGAGTCATACGTTTCCGGGGCATTCGCAGTGACCCAGGTCACGTGGCACGAAGCATCCCAAGGAGCAGCAGATGAGCCCAGATCCCCCGGCGTTGCGCGCCATCGGGCTGACCAAGGAGTTCCGCGGTTTCCGCGCGGTCGACGGCGTCGACCTCGCCGTGGCGGCGGGCAGCGTGCATGCGCTGGTGGGACCCAACGGAGCCGGCAAGACCACACTGTTCAACCTGCTCACCGGCTTTCTGCCGCCGACGGCGGGGCGGATCGAGGTGGCGGGCGCGGACGTCACCGGACTGGCGCCGGAGGGTTTCGCCCGCCGGGGCGTGGCCCGTTCCTTCCAGATCACCAGCCTGTTCGGGCAGCTCACGGCGTTGGAGCACGTCGAACTGGCGCTGCAGAGCGGATCTTCGCTGGGCTGGAAATTCTGGCGTTCGGCGAAGCTGATGCGCCGCTACACCCCGCGGGCCATGGAGCTGCTGGACATGGTCGGGCTGGCCGATCTGGCCGGCACCACCGCCGACGCGCTCGCGTACGGCCGCAAGCGGGCCCTGGAACTGGCGCTGGCGCTGGCCCTGGAGCCGTCGGTGCTGCTGCTGGACGAGCCGACGGCCGGCATGGGCCTGGAGGACGTGGACCGCACCGTCGCCCTGATCGCGGCGATCCGCACCGGACGGACCGTGGTCATGGTGGAGCACAACATGTCCGTGGTCGGCGCGCTGGCCGACCGGGTCACCGTGCTGCAGGCGGGAAAAGTGCTGGTGGAGGGCCCGTACGACGAGGTGCGCGCGGACGCCCGCGTGATCACCGCCTATCTCGGTGAGGGAGCGGTCCGTGCTGCGCATTGACGATCTGTCGGCCTGGTACGGCGAGGCGCAGGTGCTGCGCGGGGTGAGCCTGGAGATCGCCGCGGGCGAGGTGGTCACCCTGTGCGGGCGCAACGGCGCGGGCAAGACCACCCTGCTGCGTTGCGTGATGGGCCTGCACTCCGGCCAGCGCGGCACCGTCGAGCTGGCCGGGCGCACGCTGTCCGGGCAGCCCGCGCACCGGCGGGCGCGAGCCGGGCTGGGCTGGGTGCCTGACGACCGGGGCTGCTACGCCACGCTGACCGTGGCCGAGACGCTGTCGCTGCCGCCCGTGGTCGGGCCGTCACCCTGGTCGATGGAGCAGGTGTACGACGCCTTCCCGCACCTGCACGCCCGCCGCACCGCCCCGTCGACCACCCTGTCCGGCGGTGAGCAGCAGATGCTCGCGCTGGCCCGGGTGCTGCGCATGGGCGCGCGGCTGCTGCTGTGCGACGAGCCCACCGAAGGCCTGAGCCCGCTGCTGGTCGCGCAGGTCGGCGACATCCTGCGGCAGGCCAAGCAGCACGGGGTGGCCGTGCTGCTGGTGGAGCAGAACCTGCACTTCGCCACGACCGTCGCCGACCGCCATCACCTGCTGGCCGAGGGGCGCGTCGTGGAATCGCTGGAGAACTCCGAGGTCGCCGCGCGCGAGAAGGACCTGCTGGCCTACCTCGGCATCTGAAACGCACCACCCCACACCCCCAGGGAGATGTCTTGCGTACCAAAGCGGTTCTGGTGATGTTGTGTTCCACCGCGCTGCTGGCCTCGGCCTGCGGCGGCGGCGGCCCGAAGTCGGACGCCGCCGGTGGCGGGCTGTCCGACGGCAAGGTCGTGTTCGGCGTGCTCAACGACCAGTCGGGCGCGTACTCGCAGCTGTCCGGCAAGAACTCGATCAAGGCTGTTGAGCTGGCCATCACCGACTACCAGGAGAAGTACGGCGACAAGGCCGTGGTCAAGGAGTTCGGTGTGGAGACCGCCGACCACCAGAACAAGCCGGACGTCGCCAACGCCAAGGCCGCCGAGCTCTACGACCGCAAGGCCGTCGACGTGATCCTCGACGTGCCGACCTCGTCGGCCGCGCTGAAGGTCGCCGACGTGGCCAAGGAGAAGAAGAAGCTCTACTTCAACATCTCCGCCGCGACCACCGACCTGACCGGCAAGTCCTGCAACAAGTACACGTTCCACTACGCCTACGACACGTACATGCTGGCCAACGGCACCGGCCGCAACACGACGGAGGAAGGCAGGAAGAACTGGTACATCGTCTACCCGGACTACGCGTTCGGGCAGGACATGGAGAAGAGCTTCTCCGCGGCCGTCGAAGCCGCGGGCGGGAAGATCGTGGGCCGGGACGCCGCCCCGTTCCCGAACACCAGCGGTGACTTCTCGACGTACCTGCTCAAGGCCCCGACGCTGGACCCGAAGCCGGACGTGCTCGGCACCATGCAGGCCGGGGCGGAGCTGGTCGCGCTGGTCAAGCAGTACAACGAGTTCAAGCTGCGGGACAAGGGCGTGGGCCTGGCCGTCGGCCTGATGTTCCTCACCGACATCCACTCGCTGACCCCGGCCGCGCTCGCCGGCACCACCTACACCGACGCCTGGTACTGGAACTACGACCTGACGAACCGGACCTTCGCCGACCGCTTCAAGACCGCCGCCGGGGTCCGCCCGACCTTCGCCCACGCCGCCAACTACTCGGCTGCCCTGCAGTACCTGGAGGCCGTGCAAGCCGCGGGCACCGACGGCGCCGACGCCGTGGTCAAGCAGCTCGAAGGCAAGGACGTCTCGGACGTCTTCCTGCGCAACGGCAAGATCCGCGCCGAGGACCACCGCGTCGTGCACGACGCCTACCTGGCCCAGGTCAAGACCCCGGCCGAGGTCACCGAGGAATGGGACTACGTCAAGATCCTGCGCACCATCCCCGCCGCCGACGCCTTCCGCACCCCCAGCCCCGACTGCAAACTCTGACCAAGGAAGGGCACCTTCTTATCGCCATGCGTGGTGGAAGGTGCCCTTCTTAACCCCGGAAGGCCGTACCTCATGGTCAATTTCCTGCAGCACACGTTCAACGGGCTGGTCGGCGGTGCTTTCCTGGCGCTGCTGGCGCTCGGCCTCGCGGTCATCTTCGGCATGCTCCGCGTCGTCAACTTCGCCCACGGCGCGATCTACATGCTCGGCGCGTTCGGGGCGTACGTCCTGCTCACCGAGGTCGGCCTGTCGTTCTGGTGGGCGCTGCTGGTGATGCCGCTCGCGCTGGCGCTGTTCGGCATGGCGCTGGAACGGCTGCTGGTCGCTCGGCTGGCCCGCCTCGATCCGCTGTACAACTTCCTGCTCACCTTCGGCCTGACGCTGATCCTGCAGGACTCGGTGAAGTCCCGCTACGGCGTGCAGTCCAGCCCGTACGACGCCCCGGCGATCCTGTCCGGCACCCTCGACCTCGGCGCGTTCGACTTCCCGGCATACCGCGTGTTCGTGCTGGTCATGGCGGTAGCGGTGTGCGTCGGCGTGTGGTGGCTGCTCAGCCGGACCCGGGTCGGCATGGTGGTGCGCGCCGCCACCGAGCGCCCCGAGCTGAGCACCGCGCTCGGCATCGACGTGGGCCGGTGGGTGACGCCGGTGTTCGGTTTCGGCATCGGCCTGGCCGGGCTGGCCGGGGTGCTCGCCGCGCCGATCCGCGCGGTGAACCCGCTGATGGGCGCCGATCTGATCATCGTGGTCTTCGCGGTGGTGGTGATCGGCGGCCTCGGCTCGATCTTCGGCTCGGTCGCCGCCGGGTTCGCGATCGGCCTGGTGCAGGCCTGGGTGCAGGCCCTGGGCGAGGACTGGGCGCTGCTGTCGCAGGTCCTGGTCTTCCTGGTGATGGCCGGCGTGCTGCTGTGGCGCCCGGCCGGCCTGTTCGGACGAGAGGAGGCCCCGGCATGACAACCGACACCCAGGGGGTACGGGTGGAGCCCGCCCCGACGCCGGACTCCCACCGCAGGGGCGCGACGATCGTGCCGCGCTGGCTGCGCTGGACACTGACCGGGGCGGCCGTGCTCGTCGCGCTGCTGCTGCCGTTCAACCTCTACCCGGCCGTCGCGGTGGACATCGCCTGCTGGGCGCTGTTCGCGGTGGCGGTGGACCTGCTGCTCGGGTACACCGGCCTGATGTCCTTCGGGCACGCGGCCTTCTGGGGCACCGCGGCCTACGCCACCGGCCTGGCCGCGATCCACTGGGGTCTGCCGTTCCCGCTGGCGGTGCTGCTCGGCGCGCTCGCCTCGACGGTGCTGGCGGTGCCGGTCGGCTACCTCGCCGTCAAGCGGGTCGGCATCTACTTCGCGATGGTCACCCTCGCCTTCGCGCAGATGGTGTACTACATCGCCAACCAGTGGCGCTCGGTCACCCAGGGCGAGAATGGCCTGCAGCGGGTGCCGCGCGAGCTGTTCGGGCTGGACCTGAGCGACGAGTTCTACTTCTACTACGCGGCGCTGCCGATCGTGGCGGGCGGATTGTGGCTGGTCTGGCGCACGGTGCACTCGCCGTTCGGCCGGGTGCTGGTGGCGATCCGGGACAACCCGGCCCGCGCCCGCGCCCTCGGTTACCCGGTGCACCGGTACAAGCTGGCCGCGTTCCTGCTGTCGGCGTTCACCGCCGGGCTCGGCGGCGGCCTGTTCGCGATCGGCCACCGCTTCGTCTCCCTCGACGTGCTGCACTGGACCACCTCGGGCAAGGCCGTGATCATCGTCGTGCTCGGCGGCATCGGCACCCTGTGGGGCCCGGTCGTCGGCTCGGCCGCGGTGACCCGCCTGGAGGACTGGCTCTCCTTCGCCGGCTTCGAACAGATCGGCCTCGTCACCGGCGCCATCTTCGCCCTCACCGTCCTCATCTTCCGCCGCGGCCTCTGGGGCACTCTCACCCACTGGCTCCGCCGCCGCGGCTGACCCGCGCCGGCCCGCCTCGCCAAGATCGCCCGACTTGCCAGGCACCTGGGCGAACAGCCGGTCAAGATACGCACGACTGCCTGGCAGGTCGGATGATCGAGGGCACGCGCCCCGGCATGATGCCGGGGCGCGTGACGTTATTCCCTGGAGTGGGGTGGGTCACTTTCGATACGGGACGGTTTCGTATTTGTGGGGGCGGGCGTAGCGTCGCTTCCGATACGGAACGGAACCGTATCGGAATCCTGGGGGATGGAAACACACGTGGACTCTGCTGCCAACACCGGGCACCCGAGGCGCTGGGCGATTCTCGGCGTGCTGGTGATCAGCCTGCTCGTGGTCGTGCTCGACAACACCGTGCTCAACGTGGCGATGCGTACGCTCGCCGACCCCGTCCACGGCCTGGGCGCGACCCAGAGCCAGCTGGAGTGGGCCATCAACTCGTACACCCTGGTCTTCGCCGGCCTGCTGTTCAGCTTCGGCGTGCTCGGCGACCGCTGGGGCCGCAAGCGCTTCCTGCTCATCGGCCTGGTGCTGTTCGGCATCGCCTCGGTCCTCTCGGCGTACGCGCAGGACCCGGGCCAGCTCATCGCGGCCCGTGCCTTCATGGGCGTCGGCGGCGCGGCGATCATGCCGGTGACGCTCTCGATCATCTCGAACGTCTTCGACCCGCGCGAGCGCGGCAAGGCGATCGGCATCTGGGCCGGCTCGGTCGGCCTCGCGGTCGCGATCGGGCCGCTGCTGGGCGGCTTCCTGCTGGAGCACTTCTGGTGGGGCTCCGTCTTCATGATCAACGTGCCGATCATCCTGTTCGGCCTGGCCGCGGTCGCGTTCCTGGTGCCCGAGTCGCGTGACCCGCAGCCGGGCCGCATCGACCTGGTCGGCGTGGTGCTGTCCGTGGTCGGCCTGGTCGCGCTGGTGTACGGCATCGTCGACGGCGGCGAGCACGGCTTCGGCCGGCCCGAGGTGTGGGCCTCGCTGGTCGGCGGCGCGCTGGTGCTGGCGGCCTTCGTCTGGTGGGAGGCGCGCACCACGCACCCGTCGCTGGACGTGAAGCTGTTCCGAGACGCCCGCTTCTCGGCCTCGGTGGCCAGCATCGGCCTGCTGTTCTTCGCCTCGATGGGCTCGTTCTTCTTCGTCGGCTTCTACCTGCAGCTGGTGCGGGACTACTCGCCGATGCAGAGCGGCGCGCTGCTGGTGCCGTTCGCGGTCGGGCAGATGGTGTTCGCGCCGCTGAGCACGAACCTGGTCAAGCGCTTCGGCGTGCGCACCGTGTCGGCCGTGGGCATCCTGCTGGCGGGCATCACCTTCGCGGTGCTGGCCACCCTGCAGGTGGACACCCCGATCTGGATCGTGGTGGTGAACTTCTTCTTCATGGGCGCCGGCATGGCCAACGTGATGCCGCCCGCCACCAACACGATCATGTCGGTGCTGCCGCGGGAGAAGGCCGGCGTCGGCTCGGCCGTGTCGAACACGGTCCGGCAGGTCGCCGTGGCCATGGGCGTGGCCGTGCTCGGCTCGGTCGTGGCCGGGGTCTACCGGGGCGAGATCGACACCGCGACCGCGGCGCTGCCCGGCCCGATCCGCGACGTCGCCAACGAGTCCATCGCCGGGGCGTACGGCGTGGCCGCCAACCTCGGCCCGGCCGGCGGCCCGCTGGTCAGCGCCGCCAACGACGCCTTCGTGCACGCCATGCACTGGGCGGCGCTCGGCTCCACGCTCGTGGCGCTGATCGCGGTCGCGGTGGTGCTGCGATGGATGCCCAAGCAGCTGGCGGGTCCGGCCGGTCCCGGCACTGCGCAGGCTCCGGGCGGTGCGACGACCCGGACCGACATCCCGGTGAACCGCTCCGTGCCCGCCGACGGTGACGAGGGCGACGTCCAGCGGCCGTCCCGGTTGTCCGCGGTCGGGTAAGGTTCCGTTCACCATGACTGAGCTCGCTGAACTGCCGGCGACGCCGGGAGCTGCGCGGACGCAAGGGCGTCCGCGCAGCTCCCGTGCGCATGAGGCGATCCTGGAAGCCGTTCTCGACCTGATCGAGGAGGGCACCACCGTCGAGGCGCTGAGCATGGAGGCGATCGCCGCCCGCGCCGGGGTCGGCAAGGCCACCATCTACCGCCGCTGGGCGGGCAAAGACGAACTCCTGCTGGAGACGCTGGTCAAGCTCAAGGGCCCGCCGACCCAGCCGGTGGGCGACTCGGTGCGCGCCGACCTGATCCGCCTGCTCAGCGTGGTGGGGCAGAAGGACCAGCGCGCCGTCCGCGTGATGCCCTGCCTGATGCCGGAGGTGTCGCGCAGCCCGGAGGCCTACCGGATCTGGCAGGAGGCGATCACCGAGCCGCGCCGTGAGGTGATGCGCGAGGTGCTCCGCCGCGGCGTCACCACCGGGGAGCTGCGCGCCGATCTCGACATCGAGGTCACCGTGTCGGTGCTGATCAGCCCGCTGCTGCTGCACCGCATGGTGCGCTGGAATCCCCGCCTCGACGAGGTCGACGACCTGACCGAGCAGATCGTCGACGTGGTCCTACGAGGCGTCGCCGCCTGACCCCCTCGCCCCTGCAACAAGGAAGGGCACCTTCTTATCGCTATGCGTTGTGGAAGGTGCCCTTCCTTACCGCGAAGCGGTCGCGGCGCGGCGTGGGCGGTCTTGCGGCGTTGCGGCACCATGCTCCGCAACGACGCCGGACGGCCGTACGCCGTGGCCGCGCCGCCGTCACGTGGGCGCGTTCGCCTTGAGGAACTCGGCGAGCTTCGCCCGTACGGTCTCCGTCGCGGCCGGGCCGCCGGGGGTCAGCAGGAACACCCCGTGCCAGTCGGTCGGCACGATCAGCAGTTCCTTGGTGGTCGTCTTCGGGGTCAGGCCGTGCAGCTCGCGGGCGCTGTCGGCGAAGCTGCTCTCGAACTCGCCCGCGGCGTAGAACACCGGCATGGTCAGCTTCGGCGCGGCGTCCAGGGCGTTCGCGCTGAACACCGACGGAGCCGACAGGGCCACCACGGCCAGCGGGGCCGGGGTCACGGTCGGCGCGGCGGCGAGCACGGCGGTGCCGCCCATCGACGCGCCGATCAGCACGATGCTCGTCGCGCCGTCCGCACGCAGGGTCGCCGCAGCGGCCGCGACCTGCTGCGGATTGTCGGCGTCACCGGCCGTGGACACCCCGAACCCGCCGAAGTCGAAGGCGAGCACCCGGTATCCCTGCCCTGCCAGCTCCGCCGCGTACGGTGCCCACTGGCAGACGTCCCCGCCGTTCTGGTGGGCCAGCACGATCCCCGTCTTGCCGCTGCCGAGGATGACCCCGCCCAGGTCGGCGCCGTGCTCGCCGAACCGGGTCTGCCGCGCGCCGGGCGGCAGCTCGCAGGCCGCGCCCGCGTTCAGGCCGGTCGGGCTCGGGGTGGGCACCGGATCACCGCCCGAGCACCCGGCCAGGGCCACGGCCGTGGCAGCCGCGAGCAAAGCGAGTCTTCGCATCAGATCTCCTCAGTGGACGGACCAGCCCTGTCGTCTGTCCATACCGCCGAGATGCGGGCGAGGGTGGGGTAGGCGGCCGACCTGTTCCGCTCCACCGCCCGGCGGCGGTCGCGGCGTCGGGTCGCGCGGCCGCTCCTCAGCTCACGTCGGTGCGCAGGTGATGCAGGCGCAGCGCCAGCTGCACCTCCAGCGCCCGGTCGGGGCGCTGCCAGTCCGCGCCGAGCAGCTGGGCCACCCGGTCCAGCCGCTGGGTGACCGTGTTGACGTGCACGTGCAGCTGCTCGGCGGCGCGGGCGAGGCTGCCGCCGGTGCCGAAGTAGCATTCCATCGTCTTGACCAGCGCCGTGCCACGACGCATGTCGTAGTCGACGACCGAGCCGATGGTGTCGCGCAGGAACCGGGTCACGTCCGGGTCGCCGCCTTCCCGGACCGCGCCCAGCAGCAGTCCGACGAAACCGAGCTCGGCCGTCGAGGCGCCGTCGCCGGTGCGGCCCAGTGCGGCCAGCGCGGAGGCGCAGTGGTCGGCCTCCTTGAACGCCGCGGCCAGCCCGGCCGGGTCGGTCGCCGGTCCGGCCGCGCCCGCGGTCACCGGCCTGCCCAGCACCCGGCCCAGTTCCCGGGCCACGGAGCGGGCCAGCGCGCCCGCGTCGGTGCCGGGCACCATCAGCACCACCCGGCCGTCGCGGGTGGCGGCCAGCCCGGCATGCGTACCGGCGAAGGTGTGCGCCCACGACACCGCGCGCTGCCGGGCAGGGCCGGAGGTCGCCGCCGCGTCGTCGACGCAGACCAGCACGTGCGGGCGATCCAGGTCCACGTTCAGCCGGCGGGCCCGCGCCCGCAGCGACTCGGGGTCGCGCACCGGGCGGGCGATCAGGTCGTCGAGCAGCTCGCCGCGCACCCGGCCCTCGGCTTCGGCCACAGTGCGCCGGAACAGCAGCAGCAGCGCGGTGACCAGCGCGGCGCGCTCCAGGATCTGCTGGTCGGCGTGGCCGGTGTCGTGCTTGGGCTGCCAGACGAGCGCGCCGAGGTTCTCCGCCCCGGCGACGACGGCGGCGAACCACAGCCCGCCCCGGCGCACGGCCCGGCCGTCGGCGCGGGAGGTCGCCAGCGCCTCTGCCACGATCGCGGCGTCGGGCAGGACCGGCCCGTCCGGGCCGAACAAGCCGGCCGCGTCGGCAGGCCGGACGCCCGGTTGCCCCGGGCCGGGCAGCGGCGCGCCCTGGGCCAGGCTGCCGGAGGTGTCCGTGCCGACCACGGCCAGGGTGCGGCCGTCGGCGTCGAGCACCATGAGCCGCCCGCCGAGCACGTCGGTGACTGCGGCGGCGACCTCCTCGACCCCGCCGCCGCGCAGCACCAGCGCCGTCATCCGGTCGTGGGCCGCCGCGGCGCGCTCCACCGACGCGCTGTGCGCCGAGATCTTGGTGTGCGCCGCCGACAGCTCGCTCAGCGCGGTCTGGGTCTCCCCGAGCAGCCGGGCGGTGTCGATGGCGACGGCGGCGTGCGCGGCCAGCGACACCAGCAGCGACACCTCCTCACGGGCGAACGGGCGCTCGGAGCGGTTCGCGGCGTACAGCACGCCGATGACGCGCGAGCCCAGCCGCAGCGGCACGCCCAGGATGGCGACGAGCCCCTCCTCGCCCACGCCCGCGTCGATCTCGCCAGTGTGGTGGAAGCGGCGGTCCTCGGGGTAGTTCGCGGTGGCGTAGGGGGTGCCGGTCTGTGCGACCAGGCCGCCCAGGCCCGCGCCCAAGGGCAGCCGCAGCCGCTGGAACCGCGCCGAGACCGAGCCGTCGGTGACCCGCATGTACACGTCGCCCGCGGCGTCGTCGCTCATGGTCAGGTAGGCGATGTCGGTGCCGAGCAGGTTGCGGGCCCGGTGCACGATCGCGTGCAGCACCGCGTCGAGGTCGCGCAGGCCGGCCAGGTCGCCGGCGGTGTCGTACAGGCCGGACAGTTCCGCCTCGCGGCGGCGGCGGCGCTCCAGCAGCGCCCGCACCCGCAGCGCGGCGAGTTTGGCCTCCTCCAGCTCGGCGATCTCGTCCGGCCCGGCGCCCCGCGAGCGCGCCTGGACCAGCGGCCCCTCGAATTCGACCGGGGCCGCCTCGCGCTCGAGCAGTTCGAGGAACCGGATGGTCGAGGAGGGCATGGCTCGCATTCCTACCCCGCCGATCACTGGGCTGTCCAGCCGCCGTCCATGGCGATGGACGTGCCGGTGATGAACGAGGCGGCGTCGGTGCACAGGTACGCGGCCAGCTCGGCGACCTCCGCGGGCTCGATCAGGCGCTTGATCGCCGCCTTGGCCAGCATGATCCGCTCGATGACCTCGGTCTCGTCGATGCCGTGCGAGCGGGCCTGGTCGGCGATCTGCCCCTCGACCAGCGGGGTGCGCACGTAGGCGGGGTTGATGCAGTTCGCGGTGACGCCGAACGGAGCGGCCTCGACAGCGATGACCTTCGACAGGCCCTCCAGGCCGTGCTTGGCCGACACGTACGCCGACTTGAACGCCGACGCGCGCAGCCCGTGCACCGAGGAGATGTTCACGATCCGGCCCCAGCCCCGCGCGTACATGTGCGGCAGCGCCCGGCGCACCAGCCGGAACGGGGCGACCAGCATGACCTGGTGCAGGTAGGTGAAGCGGTCGGGGGCGAAGTCCTGCAGCGGCGCGACGTGCTGCAGGCCGGCGTTGTTGACGATCACGTCGACGGCCGGGTCGAGGTCGTCGAGGGCGTCCGGTTCGGCCAGGTCGGCGACGACAGCGGCGCCGCCGATCTCGTCGGCGACCAGCCGGGCGGACGCTTCGTCCCGGTCGACCACGAGCACCTTGGCCCCGGCCTGCGCCAGCCGGGCCGCGCAGGCCCGGCCGATGCCGCTGCCGGCGCCGGTCACCAGCGCGGTGCGGCCGGTGAGGTCGAGTCGTACCAGTGGCGGCGTCGCGGTCGTCATGGCTCGTCAAACTACGAGCACCGTGGGAGCGGGCACATGGGTCCGGGCCACACAGTGTGCCGGGAACGGGTGTGGCGGGACGTGGCTCGGGCCCGCTGACGGTGGTGTCCGCTAGGGTGTCGTACACACGTACGGCGAAGTGGACGGAGCGGCGGGTGCAGCAACGGCAGCGGCGGGTGCTCGGCGTCGACCCGGGGCTCACCCGGTGCGGCGTCGGTGTGGTGGAGGGCGTGCCCGGCCGGCCCTGCGTGATGGTGGACTACACCGTCATCGGCTCCGATCCCGACGCCGACCTGGCCGACCGGCTGCTGCACCTGGACCGCAACCTGGCCGAGCTGATCGCCAAGCACCAGCCGGAGAGCGTCGCCGTGGAGCGGGTGTTCAGCCAGCACAACGTGCGCACGGTGATGGGCACCGCGCAGGCGGCGGCGGTGGCGGTGCTGGCGGCCGCGCGCGCCGGGCTGCCGGTGCGCACCTACACTCCGTCCGAGGTGAAGGCCGCCGTGACCGGCTCCGGTCAGGCCGACAAGAAGCAGGTCACCACGATGGTCACCCGGTTGCTGCGGCTGGACGCGCCGCCCCGCCCGGCGGACGCGGCCGACGCGCTGGCGCTGGCCATCTGCCACATCTGGCGCGGTGGCACGCGCGACCGGCTGAGCGATGCCATCCGAGCGGCGAAGGGCAGGCAGTGATGATCGCGAGTGTGGCGGGGACCGTCGCCTCGATCGGCGCGGACGCGGCGGTGGTCGAGGTCGGCGGGGTGGGCCTGCGGCTGCTCTGCGCGCCGGGCACGCTGGCGGCGCTACGGGTCGGGCAGCAGGCCCGGCTGTCGGCGACGCTGATCGTGCGCGAGGACTCGCTGACCCTGTTCGGCTTCGCCGACGACGACGAGAAGCAGCTGTTCGAGCTGCTGCTGACGGCCAGCGGGGTGGGCCCGAAGCTGGCCCAGGCCGCGCTGTCCGTGCACACCCCGGACGTGCTGCGCGCAGCCCTCTCGCACGGGGACGTCTCGACGCTGACCCAGGTGCCCGGTATCGGCAAGAAGGGCGCCGAGCGCATGGTCCTGGAGTTGCGTGACAAGGTCGGCCCGGTGGCCGCGGTCCCGGCCCAGGGCGGCCGCCCGCAGGCGTGGACCGAGCAGGTGCGCCAGGGCCTGGTCGGGCTCGGCTGGAGCCAGGCCCAGGCCGACCAGGCGGTGACCGCGGTCGCCGAGACGATCGACGGCCCGACCCCGCCCGTGCCCGTGCTGCTCAAGCAGGCGATCCGGCTGCTGGGTAAGACGCGATGAGTGAGCACCGCGAGCGAATTCGGCAGCTTTCTACTCATCGTGGCGACGAGCGCAGCGAGGAGAAGCGATGAGTGAGCACCGCGAGCGCATCCGGCACCTTTCCACTCATCGTGACGACGAGCGCGGGGAGGCGAAGCGATGACCGATTCTCTGGTCAGCGCGCTGGCCTCGCCGGAGGAGCGCGACGCCGAGGCGTCGGTGCGCCCGAAGCGGCTGTCGGAGTTCGTCGCCCAGGAGCGGGTGCGCGAGCAGCTGGAGGTGCTGCTGCACAGCGCGCTGCGGCGCGGCTCGCCGCCCGACCACATCCTGTTCTCCGGCTCGCCGGGGCTGGGCAAGACCACCCTGGCGATGATCGTCGCCGCCGAACTGGGCGGGGCGCTGCGGATGACCTCGGGCCCGGCCATCGAGCGCTCGGGCGACCTGGCCGCGGTGCTGACCAGCCTGCAGCAGGGCGACGTGCTGTTCATCGACGAGATCCACCGCATCGCGAAGCCGGCCGAGGAACTGCTGTACAGCGCCATGGAGGACTTCCGGGTCGACGTGATGGTCGGCAAGGGCCCGGGCGCGACCGCGATCCCGCTGGACGTGGAGCCGTTCACGCTGGTCGGCGCGACCACGCGGGCGGGTCTGCTGACCGGGCCGATGCGCGACCGGTTCGGGTTCGTCGGGCATCTGGAGTTCTACAGCGCACCGGAGCTGGCGGCGCTGCTGCAGCGCTCGGCCCGCATCCTCGGGGTGGCGGCGACGAAAGAGGGCATCGCGGAGATCGCCGGGCGCTCCCGGGGCACGCCGCGTATCGCCAACCGCCTGCTGCGCCGCGTGCGCGACTACGCCGAGCTGCGCTCGGACGGGGTCGTCAACGTCTCCTCGGCGCGCGCCGCGCTGAAGGTGTACGACGTCGACGACATGGGGCTGGACCGGCTGGACAAGGCCGTGCTGGTGTCGCTGGTCGAGCTGTTCGGCGGGGGACCGGTGGGCCTGTCCACGCTGGCCGTGGCGGTGGGGGAGCAGCCGGACACGGTCGAGGAGGTCGTGGAGCCGTTCCTGGTGCGGGCGGGCCTGCTGGCGCGTACGCCCCGGGGCCGGGTGGCGACCGCTGCCGCGTGGCGGCATCTCGGTAAAAAACCGCCAAATGGTACTTTTGGTGCTGGTGCCACCACGGCGCCCGACCTGTTCACCGTCGATGCCCAGCCGGACACATAAGCGGACCTCGCGTTCGTGATCTTAACGTGACCTACACCGCAAGTGTGCGATCGCTCGCGTACCGACTAGACTTCGCGCGGTCCGAACGGACGACAGATGCCACCGCAGGCGCGCGGGTTCGCGCTGCGGGGCCTTGTGGAAAGGTCACAAAGTGGGCGGTAATTCCGGCAGCGCGTTGCCGACGATCATCATGTTCGCCCTGCTCTTCGGCTTGATGTACTTCATGTTCATCCGGCCGCAGGCCAAGCGCCGCAAGGAGGCCGAGTCGATGCAGAAGTCGCTCGGCGCCGGCGACAAGGTGATCACCATCGGCGGCCTGTACGGCACGGTCGTCTCCACCGACGACGAGAGCGTCACCCTCGAGATCTCGCCCGGCGTGACCGCCCGCTACGCGCGTCAGGCCGTGGGCCGGGTGACCGAGCAGGTCACCGTGCCGACCGAGCACGTGGTGGACAACCCCGTCAAGGAAGACAAGTAAATCGCTGACCCCACGCCACGGCCGGCCGCTCCCCTGCGTCGAGCCGTGGCGTATCCCCATCCGTCATTCATCCCAGGGAGACTCGACAGCCGTGGCACCACCTCAGGGACAGATGCGCCCCGGGAGGCAACTTGCCCTTCTCGGCGCCATCTTCGTCATCCTCGCCAGCGCGGTCTGGTTCGGCGGCAAGGGCGGCTGGCAGGATCGCCTCGCCCCCAACCTCGGCCTTGACCTCGTCGGCGGCTCGCGGGTCACCCTCCTGGCGCAGACCGGCGCCGATGGCAAGCCGGCGACCGCGCAGGATCTCGAGCAGGCCCGCCGCATCATCGCCGAGCGTGTCGACGCTCGCGGTGTCTCCGAGGCGCAGGTCGTCATCGAGGGCGACCGGAACATCGTGATCTCGGTGGCCAAGAAGGGCGACAACGCGATCGACGATGTCGGCCAGGCCTCGCAGCTCTTCTTCCGCAAGGTGCTGAGCCAGACCGACGGCAGCGGCCTGACCGCGGCCCCCCAGCCGTCGCCGAGCGCGAGCCCGAGCGCGGCCGCGAGCCCGAAGCCGAGCACCGCGGCCAGCCCGAAGGCGTCGGTGAGCCCGTCGGCCGGTGGCACCGGTGGCGGTGTCGCGATGGCCCCGACGCCGACGCCGACCCCGGCCAGCAAGAGCCCCGCCGCTTCTCCCTCGGCCAGCCCGAAGGCCGCAGCGGCTCCCAAGCCCTCCGCCTCCGCCGCCCCGGCCAACAAGAACGTGACCGTGGAGCAGGTGCAGGCGAAGGTCGGCAAGGCCGCCTGGGACGCCGCCGCCAAGCTGACCGCGGTGCCGACCGACCCCGCGCAGCTCGAGGTGCTCGCTCCGTTCGGCACGCTCGACGGTTACGAGGCCGCGCTGCTGGCCCCGAAGGTGCAGTTCTATGTGCCGTTCGTGAGCTGCGAGCAGCTCGACAAGCGCCCCCCGGGCTCGATCAACAACCCGGACGCCGAGGCTGTCGCCTGCGAGAACGGTGCCAAGTACCTGCTCGACGTGTCGAAGGTCAAGGGCACCGATGTCGACAAGGCGTCGCCGCAGGTCGAGCAGAACACCAACCGCCGGGTGGTCTCGCTGGACTTCTCCAGCGACGGTCTGGACAAGTGGACCAAGCTGACCAAGGAGTCCTTCAACAACGAGGGCCAGAAGTGCGACCAGACCGCGATCGGCCCGGAGAACCACTGCCGCGTCGCGGTGGTGCTGGACAACAAGATCATCTCCTCGCCGGAGATCCAGGGCGTGCTCGGTGACGACTCCGTCATCAGCGGCGACTTCGACCAGAAGTCGGCTACCGACCTGGCGAACAACCTGAACTACGGCTCGCTGTCGATGACCTTCGAACAGCAGGAGGCGCAGTCGATCACCCCGACCCTGGGCGGCGAGCACCTGAAGGCGGGTCTGCTGGCGGCCGGCATCGGCATGCTGCTGGTGGTCATCTACTCGTTCTTCTACTACCGCCTGCTGGGCACGGTCATCGTGCTGTCGCTGATCCTGTCGGCGGCGCTGACCTTCCTGGCGCTGGTGTTCCTGGGCCGGGAGATGGGCTTCACCCTGACGCTGGCCGGCATCGCCGGATTCATCGTCTCGCTCGGTGTCGCCGCGGACTCCTTCGTCATCTACTTCGAACGTCTGAAGGACGAGATCCGCGAGGGCCGCAGCCCGCGCAGCGCGGTGCCCCGCGCCTGGGTGCGTGCCCGCAAGACGATCCTGACCGCCAACGCGATCTCGCTGATGGCCGCGCTGGTGCTCTACCTCGTCTCCTCCGGCGCGGTCGCGGGCTTCGCCTTCGCGCTGGGTCTGGCGACCCTGCTCGACCTGATCGTGGTGTTCCTCTTCCGTCACCCGATCATGACGATGTTCGCGCGTACCGACGCGTTCCTCTCCCCGCGCGTCAGCGGCCTGGGCCGCGTGCTGCACGAAGCCAAGGAGGCTAAGTGATGAGTGGTCTCGCATCCCGTCTTTACAGCGGTGAGGCCGGGTTCCAGATCGTCGGCAAGCGCAAGCTGTGGTTCGGCGTCGCCGGAGGTGTGCTGCTCGTCGCGATCCTGGCCATGTCGCTGATCGGCTTCAAGCCGGGCATCGAGTTCGAGGGCGGCAACGAGTTCACGGTGCCGGCCTCGGCCGGGCAGCTCGCCGACGTCGAGAAGGTGATCGACGACGCGATCCTGTCGGTCCAGCCCGACGCCACGCTGGTCCCCGCGCAGCAGGTCGGCAACGCCGCGATCACGGTGCGCAGCTCGTCGCTGTCCGACGAGCAGACCGACACGGTCCGGGCGAAGATCGCCGCGGACCTGAAGCTGGACGCCGACAACGTCACCGGCAACCGGGTCAGCCAGGCCTGGGGTGCCCAGGTCACCGAGCAGGCGCTGATCGGCCTGGCGCTGTTCGTCGTGGTCGTCACCATCTACCTGGTGATCCGCTTCGAGTGGCAGATGGCCGCGGCGGCGGTCGCGTCGCTGGCGTTCGACCTGGTCGCCACGGCCGCCGTGTACGCGCTGGTCGGCTTCGAGGTGACCCCGTCGACGGTGATCGGCTTCCTGACGATCCTCGGTTTCGCGCTCTACGACGTCGTCGTGGTGTTCGACAAGGTGCAGGAGAACACCCGCGGCATCACGGGCAGCAGCACCACGACGTACGCCGAGGCGGCCAACCTGGCCCTGAACCAGACCTTCATGCGGTCCATCAACACCGCGCTGGTGGCGCTGCTGCCGGTCGGCGGCCTGCTGTTCATCGGCGCGGGCCTGCTCGGCGCGGGCACGCTGAAGGACCTGGGTCTGGTGCTGTTCATCGGTATGGGCACCGCGGTCTACTCGTCGCTCTTCTTCGCCACGCCGGTGCTGGTGTGGCTGAAGGAGAAGGACCCGAAGATCGCCAACCACACCGCGCGGGTGCTGGCGCGCCGCGCCACTCCGGCCAAGTCCGCGTCGGGCGACCTGCCCGCGCAGGTCGGCGCGGGCGCGGGCAGCGCGGCTCCGAAGGCGGGTGCCAAGCCCACCGTCGGCGCCAAGGCCGGCCGTCCCGCGGGCGGCCGCCCCGCCGGCAAGCGCCGCTGACCCCGGCGACACCACCGAGGCCCGGTCTCCCCACGGAGACCGGGCCTCGCCCTTTCAGCGCGTTGATCATGAACTTATGGCACGGATCGGCGGTGTGTCGTCGCCACAACCTCATGATCAACTACGGTGTGCGGATGCTGCCGGGGTGTGTGGGGACACAGTTCTGACCGGGACCGGCGGTGACGGTGTGGCGACACGGCGGGGCGTACTAGGGTGTGCCCGTGACCAACGATCTGATCCAGGGTGACAGCGGGCACGCCACCGCGGCGCTCGTCGCCGACATGGTCGTCGACGTGGCGGACTTCCCGAAGACGGGTGTCCTGTTCAAGGACCTGACCCCGCTGTTCGCCGACGGCAAGGCGTTCCGCGGCGTCATCGACGCGATCGTGGCGCAGTACGCCGGGCGGTTCGACGTGGTCGTGGGCGTGGAGGCGCGTGGCTTCGTGCTGGCCGCCGCCGTCGCGTACGCCGCAGGCACCGGGGTGGTGGCCGTACGCAAGGCCGGCAAGCTGCCCCGGGTGGCCCACGCCGCCACCTACGCCCTGGAGTACGGCACCGCCACGCTGGAGATCAGCGAGGCCGCCTTCACGCCCGGCCAGCGGGTGCTGGTCGTCGACGACGTGCTGGCCACCGGCGGCACCGCCGACGCCACGCTGGACCTGGTGCAGCGGGCCGGCGGCGAGCTGGCCGGTTTCGTGGTGCTGATCGAGCTGGGCTTCCTGGGCGGCCGGGAGCGGCTCGGCGAGCGCCCGGTGCACGCCCTTCTGCGCATCTAGCGCCCCACGCACACCACCGTCCGGGGCGCGTACGAGGCGCCCTGATCAGCCGCGTCCGTCCACCCGCCCGGGTGACGGACGCCACGAGTGCCCTACCCGGCCGCAGCCGGCGGGGGTACGCTCCTCCGGCAAATCGGCCGGCAAGCCCGAACACAGGTAGCATGGGCTATCCGAACCTCACTCGAAGGAGCGGCCGTTGTCTCAGGAAGTCGCCCCCAGCGTGGCCGTGGCGGAGACGTCACCGGCCGGGAACGGGCCCGACAAGGCCCCGGCGGCGAAGGGCGCGAAGGCGGCCCAGCCCGCCAAGCGCGAGGCAGCAGCCGTGCTGCCCTTCCCGGGCACGAACGAGCAGTCCCCGGCCGAGTCCGACCGGGGTCCGCAGGAGCGTGCCACCGCACCTGAGGTGCGCGCCGCGCCCGGCACCAACCAGCTCGGCATGTTCGCCGGCGTGCCTTCGGGCCGCCGGGTGCGCGCCCGGCTGTCCCGCTTCAACGCGCCCTGGCAGTCGGCCAGCGTCAGCGAGGAGCTGGAGCCGCTGATCGCCGCGCACCGGGCCGCGCACCCCAAGGCCGACATCCGCGTCCTGCAGAAGGCATACGAGACGGCGCGGCAGTGGCACGAGGGCCAGTTCCGCAAGTCCGGCGACCCGTACATCACGCACCCGCTGGCCGTCGCGAGCATCCTGGCCGACCTCGGCATGGACACCACCACGCTGGTGGCTGCACTGCTGCATGACACCATCGAGGACACGCCCTACACCCTGGAGGCGGCCCGCGCCGACTTCGGCGACGAGGTCGCGCTGCTCGTGGACGGCGTGACCAAGCTCGACAAGGTCAAGCTGGGCGACTCGGCCAAGGCCGAGACGATCCGCAAGATGGTCGTGTCCACCGCCAAGGACCCGCGCGTGCTGGTCGTCAAGCTCGCCGACCGGCTGCACAACATGCGGACGCTCACCTTCCTGCCGCTGGCCAAGCGGGAGCAGAAGGCGCGCGAGACGCTGGAGATCCTGGCCCCGCTGGCGCACCGGCTCGGTATGAACACGGTGAAGTGGGAGCTGGAGGACCTGTCCTTCGCGACGCTGTTCCCCAAGCGCTTCAAGGAGATCCAGCGCCTGGTCAGCGACCACACCCCGCAGCGGGACAACCTGCTCAAGCAGGTCACCGACCGGGTGCAGGCCGACCTGCGCGGCTCGAAGATCAACGCGAAGGTCACCGGCCGCCCGAAGCACCTGTACTCGATCTACCAGAAGATGATCGTGCGCGGGCGGGACTTCAACGAGATCTACGACCTCGTCGGCGTGCGCATCCTGGTGGACACCGTGCGCGACTGCTACGCGGCGCTCGGCGTGATCCACGCGGCCTGGCAACCGGTCCCCGGCCGGTTCAAGGACTACATCGCCATGCCGAAGATGAACTTCTACCAGTCGCTGCACACGACCGTGATCGGCCCGAACGGCAAGCCGGTCGAGATGCAGATCCGCACCCACGCGATGCACGGCACCGCGGAGTACGGCATCGCCGCGCACTGGAAGTACAAGGAGGGCCCGAAGGCCAACTCCACGGTGGTCGGCCCGTCCAGCCACATCGACGGCATGACCTGGCTGCGCCAGCTGCTGGACTGGCAGCGCGAGACGTCCGACCCGGGCGAGTTCCTCGACGCGCTGCGCCACGACCTGTCCAGCCAGGAAGTGTTCGTCTTCACGCCCAAGGGCGAGGTCATCGCGCTGCCCAACGGCTCCACGCCGGTCGACTTCGCGTACGCGGTGCACACCGAGGTGGGCCACCGCTGCATCGGCGCGCGGGTCAACAGCAAACTGGTGCCGCTGGAGTCGGTGCTGTCCAACGGCGACGTGATCGAGATCTTCACGTCCAAGTCGGAGAGCGCCGGCCCGACCCAGGACTGGCTCGGCTTCGTCAAGTCCTCGCGGGCGCGCACGAAGATCCGGCAGTACTTCAACAAGGAGCGCCGCGACGAGGCCATCGACGCGGGCAAGGACTCCCTCGCCCGCGCCATGCGCCGGCAGGGGCTGCCGCTGCAGCGCCTGCTGACCGCGGGCGGCCTGCTGGCCATCGCGCGGGAACTGCACCTGAGCGACATCACCTCGCTCTACGCGGCCGTCGGCGAAGGCCAGGTCTCGGCGCAGTCGGTGGTGCAGCGCCTGGTCGCCGGATACGGCGGCGAGGAGGGCGCGGTCGAGGACATCGCCGAGTCCACCATCCCGACCCGGCCCAGCCGGACCAGGGCCCCCGGCCACGACCCCGGCGTCGCGGTCAAGGGCGTGTCCAATGTCTGGATCAAGCTGGCCCGCTGCTGCACCCCGGTGCCCGGCGACCAGGTGTACGGCTTCATGACCCGCTCCGGCGGCATCAGCGTGCACCGGGAGGACTGCGTCAACACCGGCGACCTCAAGGCGCAGCCGGAGCGGCTCGTCGAGGTCACCTGGAAGCCGACCGCGGGCTCGATGTTCCTGGTCGCCATCCAGGTGGAGGCGCTCGACCGGCACAAGCTGCTGGCCGACATCACCCGGGCGCTGTCCGAGGAGCGGGTGAACATCCTGTCCGCGACGGTCACCACGACCCGCGACCGGATCGCCGTGAGCCGGTTCAGCTTCGAGATGGCCGATCCGAAGCACCTGGGCCACCTGCTCAACGCCGTACGCGGCGTGGAGGGCGTCATGGACGCCTACCGCGTCACCTCCGGCGCCTGACCCAGCCGCAACTCTCAACGACCCGCGCCCTCATCGACCTGACGAGGGCGCGAGTCGTTAAGAGTCGGGCAAAGCGGTCAGCGCACGGCCGGGGTGACGGTGAGGGTGGTGATGGTGACGGGGGACTTGGGGGCGCCGTCGGTGGCGGTGTTGCCGGTGGGGTCGACCGCGCCGCCCTTGCCGATCGCGGTCACCACGTCCAGGCCCGCGGTCACCGTGCCCAGCACGGTGTACTCGGAGGCGATCGGGGTCGGGCCGTACACGATGAAGAACTGGCTGCCGGTGGTGTGGGGCTCCTGGGTCTTGGCCATGGCGAGCGTGCCGGCGGGGTAGGCGAGGGCCGGGTCGGTGGCGTTGGGCAGGTTCTCCTCGGCGAACCGGTACGCGGGACCGCCCATGCCGGTGCCCGACGGGTCGCCGCATTGCAGCACCTGGATGCCTTCGGTGACCAGGCGGTGGCAGCTCGTGCCGTCGAAGAACCGCCGGCCGGCCAGGTGGGTGATGCTGGCCGCCGCGCACGGGGCCTTGCCGGTATCCACCTGGATCGTGATCACGCCGCGGTTCGTGGTCATCGTGAGCTGCTGGACGCCGTTTCTCGGGACCGTCTGCGGCGGGGTGCCGACGTCCTTGACGTTCACGTTCGACGCCGCCTCGACCGGCAGCCACCGGCACGTGCCGCCAGCCGCGGCGCCCGCGGTGGTGTCCGCGGATCCGCTGCCGGTGGCGGCGCCGTCGCGCAGGCGCAGCACGAACACGGTGACGGCCACGACGGCGCAGACCAGCACCACCACGATGGCGGTGACCACGGCCGCGATCAGCCAGCCACTGGTGCCGCGGCGTTGCGCCGCGGGTGCTTGGTGCGGGCCGCTGTCGGGGGTCCAGGGGGAAGTGGTCACGATGCTCCTGTCACAGGTGGAACCGCAGCGTAACCCGTGACGGTGAGCGGTGCACCCGGTGGCGGGCGCGCAGTGTCCACAAGCGATGGACACGGAAAGCGGAGCGGGGCGGGACCCTCAGGTCCCGCCCCGCTCCGTTCTGCCGTACCGCGATCAGCTCTCGGCCGGGGTCAGCTTCAGCGAGGTGATGGTGACCGGCTTCTTCGGCGCACCGTCGGGGGTGGCCTTGCCGTCCTTGTCGACCGCGCCGGCGGCGCCGATCTTCTCCACGACGTCGAGGCCCTTGGTGATCTTGCCAAGCACCGTGTAGTTCGAGTCCAGCGTCGTCGGGCCGTAGACCAGGAAGAACTGGCTGCCGCTGCTGCCCGGCTGGCCGGTGTTGGCGATGGCGACCGTGCCGGCCGGGTAGGCGGTGGCCTGGTCGGTGACGTTGGGCAGGTTCTCCTCGGCCATCTTGAAGCTGGGGCCGCCCATGCCGGTGGCGGACGGGTCGCCGCACTGCAGCACCTTGATGCCCTCGGTGGTGAGGCGGTGGCACTTGGTGTTGTCGAAGAAGTTCTTGCCCGCCAGGTAGGTGAACGCGGCGGCGGTGCACGGGGCCTTGGCCGTGTTCACGGCGACCTCGATCACGCCCGAGTTGGTGGTGATCGTCATGGTCTGGGTGCCCTTGCTGGAGGCCTCGGTCGGCGGCGTGCCGACGTCCTTCAGGTTCTTGTTGGCATTGGCGTCCTCGGGCGTCCAGGTGCACACCTGGCCCTCGGGCAGCGGGGCGGCGGCCGGCGTCTGGGGGTCGTCGCCGCCGACGGTCCGCATCAGCCAGATCGTGCCGCCGATGACGAGCAGCAGGGCCACCGCCGCGCCGAGCACGGCGTTGCGCTGCTTGCGCTTGCGGGCCTCTTCCAGCCGCTCGCCCATCTGGCGCTCGAGCCGCGCGCGGGCTGCCGCGCGCTGGCGCTGGATCGTGGAACTCACGGGTCTGTCCTCCTGCTAACTACTGATCAACTGGCGGTCGAGGCCGACGGCTTGGGAGAGGTGGCCGCGCCGGACGGAGCCGGGCTGGCCGGAGCGGACGGGCTGGCCGGGGTGGACGGCGCCGGGGCGGTGTTGTCGACCACCGTCAGCGTCTTGATGACGACGTCCTGCTTGGGCTTGACGTCCTCGCCCGCCTCGTTCGCGGTGGTGCCCGCCTGTGCGATCTTCTTGATGACGTCGAGGCCAGCACCGGTCACCTTGCCGACGATCGAGTACGCGGTCTCGGTGGTCGAGTCCTGGTAGAAGATCACGAACTGGCTGCCGTTGAGGTTCGGCGTCATGGCCACGGTGCCGGCCGGGTAGCGGACCGCGGTCGCGGCGGCGGGGCTCGGCGACGCGTCGGCCGCGGCGCTGCTGGTGGTCGACGGGGCCGCGCTCGGCGCCTCGACGGCCGGCGGGTTCTCCATCCACCAGGAGTACGCCGCGCCGCCGTTGCCGGTGCCCGACGGGTCACCGCAGGCCAGCGCGAAGTCGCCCTCGGCGTGGGTCAGCGCGTGGCACTTGGTGTCGTTGTAGAAGCCGCTGTCGGCGAGGTACTTGAGGCTGGCCGCGCCGCAGGGGGATGCGGTGCGGTCGAGGTCGGCCACGACGTTGCCGCCGGCGAACGCGATGGTCATCGCGGACGTGCCCGAGGTCGGCATGCCGTTCGTGGCCGGCTTGCCCGCGTCCTTGAGGGACGGGTTGCCCGCCAGGTCCAGCGGGCTCCAGGCGCAGGTCTCGGCGACCGTCTCGGTCGGCTTCGCGTCGAAGGCGCCGAGGCTCCACGCCCCGAGCACGCCGACGAGGACGAGCGCGAACACACCGCCGAAGACCGCCTTGAGCTGGCGCGAGCGGCGCTCCTGGTCGGCCCGGCGCACCATCTGCCGGTCGACCTTGGCACGGGCCAGCTTGCGCTGTCGGGTATTGCTGGAAGCCACCCGAGCTCCTCCTGTCACCATTGACCGCAGCGAAGCATGTCCGCTGTGTCACCTTTATCACGTTAGGGGTTTGGTGTCGCATCACGCGCCGCGCCCGCCCTTTCGGCCGGGCGTGGGCCGCGCCACACGTCCGAGCGAGTGTACGGGTAAACGCTGAGAAACACGTATGCCCGTCCTGGTTCTGTGATGGATGATCGCCTTCGGTGACGTCCGTGCCGTGGGCCGTCGATGCCCGCGCAAGCACTAGGCTGGGCGCTGAAGTCTGCGGAGAGGGGTTTTGTCGTGCTTGTGGTGGGCTTTCCGGCGCAGGCGTTCGGGACCAACTGTTATGTGGTCGCCGGCGCTCCCGGCGAGCAGTGCGTGGTGATCGACCCGGGTATCGGGGTCATCGACCACCTCGACGCGGTGCTGGCCGAGCACCGGCTGCGCCCGGCCGCCGTCGTGCTCACCCATGGGCATCTGGACCACACCTTCTCCGTCACGCCGGTGTGCGGCGCCCGGGGCATCACCGCCTGGATCCACCCGGCCGACCGGGAGCTGCTGGCCGACCCGGCCAAGGCGCTGTCGGTGGACCTGAGCGCCATGTTCGGCGGGCGGCTGCCGTACGCCGAGCCCGACGACGTCGCCGAGCTGACCGACGGAGCCGTGCTCAGCCTCGCCGGGCTGGAGATCACCGTGGACCATGCGCCGGGCCATACCGGCGGGTCGGTGATGTTCCGGATGCCGGGCCAGGAGGGCGAGCCGCTCTGCTTCACCGGCGACGTGCTCTTCCGCGACAGCATCGGCCGCACCGACCTGCCGGGCGGCAGCATGGCGCGCATGACCGAGAGCCTACGCGACAAGGTGCTGACCCTGGCCGACGAGACCGTGGTGCTCCCCGGTCACGGGCCGTCGACGACCATCGGCCGCGAGCGCGCGCGCAACCCGTTCCTGCGCGAGCTGCTGAGCGTCGGCGACGCGCCCCGCCGGGGCTTCTGATCCAGACTTCTTCCTTCCTGGAGTGATCTACCCATGAGCAAGCCCACGCCGCTGTCCGGCTTTCCGGAGTGGCTGCCCGCGCAGCGCATCATCGAGCAGCGTTTCCTCGACCACATCCGCCGCACCTTCGAGCTGTACGGCTTCGCGTCACTGGAGACGCGTGCCGTCGAACCGCTCGACCAGCTGCTGCGCAAGGGCGAGACCTCCAAGGAGGTGTACGTGCTGCGCCGCCTGCAGGCCGACAGCAACGACGCCTCCGACGCGAGCCTCGGCCTGCACTTCGACCTGACCGTGCCGTTCGCCCGCTTCGTGCTGGAGAACGCCGGCAAGCTGCACTTCCCGTTCCGGCGATACCAGATCCAGAAGGCCTGGCGGGGTGAGCGGCCGCAGGTGGGCCGCTACCGCGAGTTCCTGCAGGCCGACATCGACATCGTGGACCGGGACACGCTGCCCGCGCACTACGAGGCCGAGCTGCCGCTGGTCATCGGCGACGCGCTGGCCGGGCTGCCCATCCCCAAGCCGACCGTGATGGTCAACAACCGCAAGGTGCTGCAGGGCTTCTACCAGGGCCTGGACCTGGTGGACCCGGAGGCGGTGATGCGGGTGGTGGACAAGCTCGACAAGATCGGCCCGGCCGGGGTGACCGCGGAGCTGGCCCCGCTCGGGGTGACCGAGTCGCAGGCGCGGCTGGTGCTCGGGCTGGCGGAGATCTCCGCCGACGACGCCTCGTTCGTCGACGACGTGCGCAAGCTCGGCGTCAGCGACCCGCTGCTGGACGAGGGCCTGGCCGAGCTGGCCGCCGTCGTGGAGGCGGCCGCGGCGCACTCGCCGGGGCTGTGCCGGGCCGAGCTGAAGATCGCGCGCGGGCTGGACTACTACACCGGCACCGTGTACGAGACGACGCTGGCCGGGCTGGAGCGTTACGGCTCGGTGTGCTCCGGCGGGCGCTACGACAACCTGGCCAGCTCGGGCAACGACCGGTTCCCGGGCGTCGGCCTGTCCATCGGGGTCAGCCGGCTGCTGGGGGTGCTGTTCGGCGAGAACGCGCTGTCGGCCAGCCGCTCGGTGCCGACCGCGGTGCTGGTCGCCGTGGGGGCCGAGGAGGACCGCCGGTCCTGCGACCGGATCGCGGCGCAGCTGCGCTCGCGAGGCATCGCGACCGAGGTGTCGCCGAGCGCGGCCAAGTTCGGCAAGCAGATCAAGTTCGCCGACCGGCGGGGTATCCCGTACGTCTGGTTCCCCGGGGCCGAGGGCGCGGCCGACACGGTGAAGGACATCCGTTCGGGCGATCAGGTCGAGGCGTCGGCCGGAAACTGGACACCTCCGGCGGAGGATCTCATCCCGGTGGTGGAGGGGACTTTTAATTAGGAAACTTAAGTAATAGTGTGTGGTCCTCGACTCTGAAACGGGGGCCGTACGCGCATGACCACGACAGACCACCGCACGTCCCCGGCGCTGGGCACCACCACAGCGCCGGGACAGCGGCCCCACCTGCACGATCGTGGTCTGCTCCGGCTGGCCGACGCGGTGCTGCAACCCGGCTTCGTCGGCACCGTGCCACCCGACTGGCTGCGCCGCCGCCTCAACGACGGCCTGGGCGGCGTCGTGCTGTTCGCCCGCAACATCGTCGACCTCGACCAGGTCGCGGCGCTGAACGCGGCCCTGGTCGCGGAGAACCCCGACGTGATCATCGCCGTCGACGAGGAGTCCGGCGACGTCACCCGCCTCGACGTGGAGCACGGCAGCCGCCGGCCCGGCAACCATGCCCTCGGCGCCGTGGACGACCCCGCGCTGACCGAGGCCGTCGCCGCCGACATCGGCGCGCAGCTCGCCGCGGCCGGGATCACCCTGGACTACGCGCCCGCCGCGGACGTGAACAACAACCCGGCCAACCCGGTCATCGGCGTACGCTCCTTCGGCGGCGACCCGGACCTGGTCGCCCGGCACACCGCGGCCTGGATCCGCGGCCTGCAGTCCACCGGCGTGGCCGCCTGCGCCAAGCACTTCCCCGGCCACGGCGACACCGGCGTCGACTCCCACCACGGCCTGCCGATCATCGAGGTCGACGCCGCCCGGCTCGGCCAGGTCGAGCTGCCGCCGTTCACCGCGGCGATCGACGCCGGTGTCCGGTCGATCATGACCGCGCACCTGCTGGTGCCCGCGCTGGACCCGGAGCGCCCGGCGACCATGAGCCGCTCGGTGCTCATCGACCTGCTGCGCGAGCAGCTCGGCTTCAAGGGCCTGGTGGTCACCGACGGCATCGAGATGGCGTCGGTGTCGCAGCGCTACGGCCTGGGCGGGGCGGCCGCGCTGGCCATCGCCGGTGGCGCGGACGCCATCTGCGTCGGCGGCGAGAGCGCCGACGAGGCCGTCGTGGAACTGCTGCGCACCAGCATCGTCGACGCGGTCGTCAGCGGCGAGCTGCCGGAGAGCCGGCTGGCCGAGGCGGCCTCCCGGGTCGCGACGTTCGCGGCCGAGAGCGCGGCCCTGCGTGGTGCCCGTGCCGCCGCGGCGTCCCAGTGGCACGCCGCGGACCGGCCCGAGGTCGGCCTGGCCGCGGCCCGGCGCGCGCTGCGCGTCACCGGCGCGGGCACGCTGCCGCTGACCGGTCCCGCGCACGTGGTCGAGTTCGGGGTGGCCACCAACCTGGCCATAGAGGCGCGTACGCCGTGGGGCGTGGGCGCGCCGCTGAAGGAGCTGCGCCCCGACACGACGGTCGTGCGGCTGGACGAGCACGCGGGCCTCGCCGACGTGCTGGCCGGGGCCGACGGGCGCATCCCCGTGCTGGTCTGCCGTGACCCGCACCGGCACCCGTGGCTGGCGCGGCTGATCGAGGCCGTCGTGGCGGCGCGCCCGGAGACGGTCGTGGTCGAGATGGGTGTGGCGGCGGGGGAGCCGATCGGGGCGGTGCACCTGGCGACATACGGCGCAGCCGCCGTGTGCGGCCAGGCCGCCGCCGAGGCCCTGGCCGGATCGGCGCGCTGAGCCTCCGGTTTTCCATCGACGTTGGCCTATCACATCGAGTTCGATCGCTGATTTTTCGATGTGATAGGCCAACGTCGATTGCGGAGCGGCCCGTGGCGGTGCCTCACCGTCGCGGTGGCGTGACCGCCGCACGCACCTGCGCCGGTGCATCCCTGCGTACGGGGCTGCGCCGTTAAGAAGGTGCCCTTCCTATACGTATACCGATAAGAAGGTGCCCTTCCTTTGGTCAGGCCTGTTGGCCGCGGCGGAAGCGGACGGCGGCGGCGTGGGCGGGGGCGGGGGAGGTGGGGGCCAGCGAGGTCAGGGTGACGGTGATGCGGGCGCCGCCCAGGTCGCCGTGGTCGACGGCGACGCTGCCGCCGGCTTGGCGGGCGAGTTGGCAGACGATGTCCAGGCCCAGGCCGGTGGAGCCGCCGCCGCTGACGCCGCGCTGCAGGGCCGCGTCGGCGTCGGCGATGCCGGGGCCCGCATCTTCCACCACCATCGCGTCGGGGGTGACGGTGACGCGGAACGCGGTGCCGTGCGGGGTGTGCCGGAAGATGTTGCCGATCAGGGCGTCGACCGCGCCGATGGCGTCGGAGCGGGGGACCGGCAGCCAGACGGGGGAGTCGGCGCCGACGACCTCCCAGGGGCGGCCGTGGTCCTCGGCGAGCACGGCCCAGAACGCGAGGCGGTCGGCGACGACGTCGACGAGGTCGGTCTCCTCGGCAGCGCGTTCGGCGGCGGTGCGCCGAGCCCCGGCGATGATCGCGTCGATCTCGGCGTCGAGGGCTTCGACGGCCTGGCGCATGCGGTCGCTCTCCGGGCCGGGCGGCAGCGCGTCGGTGTCCAGGCGCAGCGCGGTCAGCGGCGTGCGCAGCCGGTGTGACAGGTCGGCGGCGCGTTCGCGTTCGGCGTCGATGACCGCGTTGAGCCGGTCGGCCATGGCGTTGAAGGCCTCGCCGACCTCGACCAGGTCGGGCGGGCCGGCCGGGTGCACGCGTACGGTCAGGTCGCCGGAGCCGACCGCGCGGGAGGCACGGGCCAGCTGCCGGGTCGCGCCGACCACGCGCCAGCCGAGCCGGTCGGCCAGCGCCACCGACACCGCGACCAGCAGCGCCGCCAGCGCGCCCATGGACCACCACGCGGTGGCCACGCCCCGGGACAGGTCGGCCTCGGGCACGAACACCTCGACGACCGCGTTGCGGCCGCCGTCCAGCGCGGCCGGCTGCAGGTACACCAGCCCGTCCGCGACCGGCGCGGTCATCGAGCCGCCCCGGTCGGCGGCGAGTTTGACGTCGGCCATCTCGGCCCGGCTCGCGCCCAGCGACACCCCGCTGGACAGGTGCACGGCCAGCCGCTGGCGCGGGCCGTCGGCGGTGGCCGCCATGGCCCGGCTCAGCACCGCCGGGTCGCTGGACACGGCCAGCGCGGTGACCACCGCGGCGGCCTGCTGGCGGGCGTCGAGCAGCGCGCGGTCCTCGGCGATCTGCTTGGTGACCAGCGCCAGCGGCACGAGGAAGGCCAGCGCCACCATCGACGTGACGGCCAGCGCGCCGCGGGCCAGCATCGCCCTCATGACGGCGGCACCAGCATGACGCCGACGCCGCGGATGGTACGCAGCATACGCGGCTGGGCCGCGGTCTCGCCGAGCTTGCGCCGCAGCCAGGACAGGTGCACGTCCAGGGTCTGGTCGGCGCCGACGAAGGGCTGCTGCCACACCTCCGTGAACAGCTCGCGGCGGGTCACCACCCGGCCCACCCGGGCCGCGAGGTATGCCAGCACGTCGTACTCCTTGCGGGTCAGGGTGAGCGGGGAGCCGTCCAGGGTCACCAGGCGGGTGCTCTCGTCCATGCGCAGCGGCCCGATCTCGACCACCGTGTCCGAGGCTTCGAACCGCGGCTGGGTCCGGCGCAGCACCGCGGCCACCCGGGCGGTCACGTGCGCGGCGGAGAACGGTTTGGTCATGTAGTCGTCGGCGCCGGAGTTGAGCAGCCGGATCGCGTCGTGCTCGCCGCGGCGGGCGGTGGCGACGATGACTGGCACGTCACTGACGGCCCGCATCATGCGCAGGGCGTCGGCACCGTCCAGATCGGGCAGTCCCAGGTCGAGGATGACCAGGTCGGGCCGCTCGCTGCGTTCGCTGGTGAGCGACTTCAGTCCTTGCAGCGCCGTGCCGACCGTCTGCACGGCGTATCCGGCGACGGTCAGGGCGTTGCCGAGCGCGTCGCGAATGGCGGGGTCGTCCTCCACGACGAGTACGAGGGGCATGGCTGGCACCGTATCGGAAGCTGTTAGATAGCGGGATGGGTTCGGGGTGGCCGTTTCGCGCGAGGTCGTTGGCGTACGTCGGCGGCTGGTTCGTGCTGACCGCCGCGTCGGCCGCCGTGGTGTGGGTGGGGCTGGGCCCCGTGCTGGCCACCGCGGTGCCCGAGCCGGTGCCGCTGCGCCTGGAGGCGCTGCCCCCGCAGCTGCCCGAGCCGCTGGTCACGCCGTCGCGTCCGGTGCCCACGGTGACGCTGCCCCCGGTGCCGTCGTCGTCCCCGCAGCCACCGGCGACCCTGGCCGCGCCCGCCCCGGCGCGTACGTCGCCGAGCCCGGCCGCCAAGCCGCCGGCGCAGCCGTCACCGGCCATGACGGTCGACGGCTGGCAGGTGTTCACCGAATCCGACGGCTCGCGGTCGTACCTGCGCAGCTTCCCGACCGCGGGCGGCACCGCGGTGATCCGGATGGCGAACGAGCGGGTCTACCTGGTGTCGGCCACCCCGCGCGGCGACTACCAGGTGGCCACCTCGCAGCCCGATCCGGAGCGCGTCGTGGTGCAGTTCCATCGCGCCTCCGACCAGATCATCGTGGACGCGATCTGGTGGGAGGGGCGGCCCTACTCGGAGGTCACCACCGTCCGGTGACGGCGCGTTCCGGCCCCCGCGGCGTGCCGCGTGAGAGGCGGCACGCCGGGCGGGGGCACGGAGCGCGGACGTCATGTGAATGAGCCTCAGGTCGGCCTGGCCGGGGACAAAGCTCGCTAAGCCCTTCTTGGGCCGTGTTTGAGGCTGATTTCAGGTAGGCAGCGCTCACGACGGGGCGGACCCGGGCACATGCGAGAATGACCTCTGGCGCCGCCCGTACTCATGGCGGCGTGTTTCCGCAGTCCGAGGAGAGCATCGTGATCCGTACCCACACCGCTGGCAGTCTGCGTGCCGAGCACGCCGGCCAGAGCGTCACCCTCGCCGGCTGGGTGGCCCGGCGACGTGATCACGGCGGAGTGACCTTCATCGACCTGCGCGACGCCTCGGGCATCGTGCAGATCGTGTTCCGTGACGAGGCCCAGGCGCACGCGCTGCGCAACGAGTACTGCGTCAAGGTCACCGGCACCGTGGGGCAGCGGCCCGAGGGCAACGAGAACCCCGAGCTGCCGACCGGCGCGATCGAGGTCACCGTCACCGACCTGACCGTGCTGAGCGAGGCCGCGCCGCTGCCGTTCCCGATCGACGAGCACGTCACCGTCGGCGAGGAGGCGCGCCTGCGCCACCGCTACCTGGACCTGCGCCGCGCCAACCAGGCCAAGGCGATCCGGCTGCGCTCGCGGGCCAACGCCATCGCCCGCGAGGTGCTGGGCGCGCGCGACTTCCTGGAGATCGAGACCCCGACGCTGACCCGGTCCACGCCCGAGGGCGCGCGCGACTTCCTGGTCCCGGTCCGGCTGCAGCCCGGCGCGTGGTACGCGCTGCCGCAGTCGCCGCAGCTGTTCAAGCAGCTGCTGATGGTTGCCGGCATGGAGCGCTACTACCAGATCGCGCGCTGCTACCGCGACGAGGACTTCCGGGCCGACCGGCAGCCCGAGTTCACCCAGCTCGACATCGAGATGTCGTTCGTGACCCAGGACGACGTCATCGAGCTCGGCGAGGAGATCGTCGGCTCGCTGTGGCGCGAGCTGGCCGACCACGAGATCCCGACGCCGATCCCGCGCATCACCTACCACGACGCGATGAACCGCTACGGCTCCGACAAGCCCGACCTGCGCTACCAGGTCGAGCTGACCGAGCTGACCGAGTACTTCGCGGGCACCGAGTTCCGGGTGTTCCAGGCCGAGTACGTCGGCGCGGTGGTCATGCCCGGCGGCGCGGCGCAGACCCGCAAGGAGCTCGACGGCTGGCAGGACTGGGCCAAGGCGCGCGGCGCCCGCGGCCTGGCGTACGTGGTGCTCGACGCGGAGACCGGCGAGGCCCGCGGCCCCGTCGCCAAGAACCTGTCCGAGGCGCACCTGAACGGCCTGGCCGACGCCGTCGGCGCGAAGCCCGGCGACGCCGTGTTCTTCGCGGCCGGCACCCGCCGCCACTCGCAGGAGCTGCTCGGCGCGGCCCGCATCGAGATCGCCAAGCGGGCGAACCTGATCGACGAGTCGGCGTGGGCGTTCTGCTGGGTCGTCGACGCGCCGATGTTCGAGCCGGTCGACATCCCGGGCGAGGGCGTCGTCGAGGGCGCCTGGACCGCGGTGCACCACCCGTTCACCTCGCCGAACGAGGACTGGATCGACAACTTCGAGTCGGCCCCGGACAAGGCGCTGGCATACGCGTACGACATCGTCTGCAACGGCAACGAGATCGGCGGCGGCTCGATCCGTATCCACCGCGGCGACGTGCAGAAGCGGGTGTTCACCCTGCTCGGCATCACCGACGAGGAGGCCAAGGACAAGTTCGGCTTCCTGCTCGACGCGTTCGCGTACGGCCCGCCGCCGCACGGCGGCATCGCGCTGGGCTGGGACCGGGTCTGCATGCTGCTGGCCGGCGTGGACTCGATCCGCGACGTCATCGCGTTCCCGAAGTCGGGCGGCGGCTTCGACCCGCTGACCGGCGCGCCGACCCCGATCACGGCGCAGCAGCGCCTGGAGGCGGGCGTCGACGCCAAGCCGAAGGCCCCGGGCGAGGACGCCGCCAAGGCCAAGGCCGCCGCGAAGTAATGCGGATCCTGGTCACCGGAGGTTCCGGATACACCGGTGGCCGACTGGTCGCCCTCGCCCGCGCGGCGGGGCACGACGTGACCGGCACCAGCCACTCCACCCGTGTGGAAGGGCTGGTGCCGCTCGACGTCCGGGACCGGTCGGCCGTCGACCTGCTGTTCGACGAGCTGCGGCCCGACGCCGTGGTGCACACCAGCTACGTCCAGTCGGACTGGGCGGTCACCGCGCTGGGCGCGGCGCACGTCGCGGCGGCCGCGGCGCGTACCGGGGCGCGGCTGGTGCACGTGTCCTCGGACGCGATCTTCAAGGGTCGCCCGACCGCGTACACCGAGGCCGACCTGCCGGAGCCGGTGTACCCGTACGGCGGGGCCAAGGCGGCGGCGGAGACCGCGGTGCTCGCCGTGCACCCTGACGCCGCCGTCGCGCGCACCTCGCTCATCATCGGGGACGACGCCTCGAAGCAGCACCAGCTCGCGCTGGACATGGCGGCCGGACGGGTGGACGGCGTGCTGTTCACCGACCACATCCGGTGCCCGGTCGCGGTCGACGACCTCGCCGCGGCCCTGCTGGAACTGGCCGAGGGCGACTTCCGAGGCATCCTCAACGTGGCCGGCCCCGAGGCGATCAGCCGCCACGAGCTGGGCGTGCGCATCGCCGCCAAGCACGGCATCCCCGCCGACCGGGTGCCGGCCGGCTCCGCCCTCGAACGGGGCTTCGTCTCCCCGGCCGAGGTCCGCCTGGACACCACCCTTGCCGCGTCCGTCCTGCGCACGCGCCTACGCGGCGTCACCGAGATCCTGTCCTGACCGGGGGCGTGAGCGAACATACGAGTCCGAGCGGTTACATCTTTTTTGATGTGCTCACATCAAAAAAGATGTAACCCGCGCACGGGACACCTTCGCCGACCGCTCCGTGCAAAACGACGTCGGCCTATCGCAACGAAAGCGGGCGGGGGATCGTGTGGGTGATGGGGCGCGGGTAAGGTGCGCTGATGCCGTTCTCCCTCGGTGACATCCTCGGCGCGCAGGCGCAGCCCCCGTTCGGCGTCGTGGCCGGGGCGGCGCTCATCGCGCTGGCGCTGGTGGTCGTCAACACGACCTGGCGGGTCGTGCGCAACGCCATCACCATCGCGCACGAGGGCGGGCACGCGGCCGCCGCGGTGCTGACCGGTCGGCGGCTGCGGGGCATCCGGCTGCACTCCGACACGTCCGGGCTCACGATCATGAAGGGCAAGCCGACCGGGATCGGCATGGCGGTGACCCTGCTCGCCGGGTACGCGACCCCGTCGCTGCTGGGCATCGCGGGCGCGGCACTGCTCGACCGGGGGCACATCCGGCTGCTGCTGTGGATCACCATCGTGCTGCTGGTGCCGATCCTCGTCATGATCCGCAACTTCTACGGGCTGCTGCTGATCCTGGCCACCGGCGCGGCCGTGTTCGCCGTGTCCTGGTACGCCACCGCGCCGTGGCAGGCGCTGTTCGCGTACACGGGAGTGTGGTTCCTGCTCATCGGCGGCGTGCGGCCGGTGGTGGAGGTGCAGCTGCACCGGCGGCGGGGCAGCGGGATGCGGTCCGACCCCGATCAGCTCGCGGGCATCACCCGGCTGCCGGGCGGGTTCTGGGTCTTCGTGTTCCTGCTCTGGACCGTGGGCTCCGTGCTGGCGGGGGCGTACCTGCTCGACCTGCTGCCGGCCACCGCCCTGCCCCGGTGACCCTGCGCCTCAGGACAGGCGCAGTGAGGTGCGCAGGATGGACTCGGTGTAGCCGAGGCGGCGGTAGAGGGCCAGGGCGCGGGTGTTGTCGGACATCACGCCCAGCGAGCTGATGCCGAACTCGGCGATCAGGCGGCGGGTCAGCGCGGTGGTCAGGGCCGCCCCGTGGCCGCGGCCCTGCGCGGTCGAGGCGACGGCGATGCCGGCCAGGAAGCCGACGCCGTTCGGGCTGCGATCGCCCGCGACGGCCACCACGCGGCCGGCCTCACGGATGCCGTACCAGCACCGGATGCGCGGGTCGCCGGGGCGGCTGGTGCTGTGCGGCAGCGCGTCGTCGAGCACCGCGGCGATGCCGTCGTGGTCGGTCTCGTCCAGGGCGACCACCGCGGATTCGCCCGGGTGCGGCGCGGGCGCGGCGGTGGTCCACAGGAAGTCCCAGTCGTCGTGCACGTCGGCGGGCAGCGCCGCGGCCGTCTCGGCGCGGGAGAGCCGGGGCAGGTGCAGCCAGGTCCCGGCGGCCAGCGCGCCGTCGGCGGCGAGCCGGGCGAACAACGCGGCGACCGGGGCCGCGTCGCCGAGCGAGGCCGCCACCGGTCCCCACGGGCCGAGCGAGGTCCACGCCAGCGCACCGTCCAGCAGGTAGCCCCGCACGTCGTCGCCGCCCGCGGTCAGGCGCGCGTAGGGGTGGTCGCCGACCTTCGCGAGCAGGTCTTCGCGGCCGATGAAGTCAGGGGTGAGAGCCACAGTGCCACCTTACCGGCCGGGTGGGGGAAGATCGGCCGAGGCGGCCGGAGGCGGTGCCGGGTATCGTCTGCGTGATGCAGACCGACGGCCTCTTCTCCCTGGAGCCCTCGCCGGCTGATCGACGGATCAGCTCGCCGGGGTTCGAGGCGCCGTCCGCGGACGCCCCGCTGGCCGTCCGGCTGCGCCCGTCCGGCCTCGACGAACTGGTCGGCCAGGACCACCTGCTGGCACCGGGCGCGCCGCTGCGCCGCCTGGTCGCGGGCGGCGCGCCGATGTCGGTGATCCTGTGGGGGCCGCCCGGCTGCGGCAAGACCACCATCGCCCACCTCGTCGCCGAGGCCGACGACCGGCACTTCGTCGCGATGTCCGCGCTGACCGCCGGGGTCAAGGAGGTGCGCGAGGTCATCGACACCGCGCGCCGGCGGCGCCGGGCGGGCGGCGCGCCGACAGTGCTGTTCATCGACGAGGTGCACCGGTTCACCAAGACCCAGCAGGACTCGCTGCTGGCCGCGGTCGAGGACCGCACGGTGACGCTGCTCGCGGCGACCACGGAGAACCCGTACTTCTCGATCATCTCACCGCTGCTGTCACGCTGCGTGCTGCTGACCCTCAAGCCGCTGGACGACGAGGCGGTGCGCGGCCTGGTGCACCGCGCCGTGGCCGACCCCCGCGGCCTGGGCGGCACGGTCGCGCTCCATCCCGACGCGGAGGACCACCTGGTCCGGCTGGCGGGCGGTGACGTGCGCAAGGCGCTCACCGCGCTGGAGGCCGCGGCAGGCTCCGCCCTGGCGATCCACGACGGGGACGGCGTACCCGAGATCGACGTGGCCACCGCCGAACGCGCGGTCGACGTGGCCGCGCTGCGCTACGACCGCGCGGGCGACGCCCACTACGACGTGATCAGCGCGTTCATCAAGAGCATGCGCGGTTCGGACGTGGACGCGGCGATGCACTACCTGGCCCGGATGCTGACCGCGGGGGAGGACCCGCGCTTCATCGCCCGCCGTCTGGTCATCTTCGCCAGCGAGGACGTCGGCCTGGCCGACCCGACGGCGCTGACCGCGGCGGTGAACGCCTCGTACGCGGTGCAGCACGTCGGCCTGCCCGAGGCGCAGCTCAACCTGGCTCAGGCCGTCGCCCACCTGGCCACCGCGCCCAAGTCCAACGCGGTCACCACCGCCATCTCGGCGGCGCTCGCCGACGTGCGGGCGGGCAAGGCGGGCGCGGTCCCGTCGCACCTGCGCGACGCCCACTACGCGGGTGCGCGGGGGCTGGGCCACGGCATCGGCTACCGCTACCCGCACGACGACACCCGAGGTGTGGTGGGTCAGCAGTACCCGCCCGACGATCTGGTGGGAGTGGACTACTACCGTCCCACCGGACACGGTGGCGAACGGCACATCGCCGAACGCCTGCCGAAGTTGCGCGCGGTCATTCGGGGGACCGGCAAGTCCGAGCGAAGCGAGGAGAACTGATGAGCAGGGCCGATGCGACCGACGGACGGGGCCGGAAGAAGGGCCGCGGCGAGGCCGAGGAGGTTCCGCAGGAGGAGACCGGCTGGCTCGACGACCTGCGCGGTGCGAAGCAGGCCAAGGACCAGTTCGACGACAGCGACTTCACCGACGGCGGCAGCAGCCGCTGGGACAAGCTGAGCGCGCTGAGTGACGACGCCCCCGCGGGCCGTGGCGCCCCCCAGGCTCCCGCGGACGCCGGTCGCCGCCCGCGTGGCGGCGACGCCCCCGCGGGCCGCCGCCGGGACGAGGACACCGCCGGTGGCCGCCGTGCCGCCGAGGAGCCCACGGGTGGCATCCGCCGTCCCGTCGAGGAGCCCGCGGGTGGCGTTCGCCGTCCGGTCGAGGACACCCAGGGCGGCCGCAGGCGCACCCCGGAGGAGCCGCCTTCGGGCCGCCGCCGCGCTGACGAGGAGCCGGCCGGTCGCCGCCGTGCCGGTGAGGATCCGACGGGCGGCTTCCGCGCCGCCGGCGAGGACACGCTGAGCGGCCGCCGCCGCGCCGAGGAAGAGCCCGCCGGCCGCCGCCGCGCCGATGACGACACCGCCGCCGGCCGCCGCCGGGCCGGTGAGGACACGCAGACCGGCCGCCGCCGCGCGGACGAGGAGCCCACGGGCGGTCACCGCCGTGCCGCGGAGGAGCCGGTCGGCCGCCGTGCCGCGGAGGAGCCGGTCGGCCGCCGTGCCGCGGAGGAGCCGGTCGGCCGCCGTGCCGCGG
>NZ_JBEZEB010000049.1:0-67318 GCF_040648615.1 Catellatospora sp. NPDC049111
GTCCATCACCAAAGGAACCATCCAGAGGATGATCAATAATTGGCACTTGGCTTAAATAGCACCCTGTTGAGTTCTCAAAGAACAAGCACACACCGAACACCACCCGATCACTCGGGAAGCACTGCGGGGCTGTGTCGTTCACAGTACCGGACCGGTTTCGCGGCCCCCTAACCGGGGTCCGCCCCACTCCGGGCGGCCAAGCGATCCGGCCTCCACCCGAGCTCTTCAGCCCCGGTGTTTTTGTCCGTTCCTCGCTGGCAGAGAGAACATTACGCGGCCCGTCAGCCGGGATGCAAATCGGGGTCGGTTGTCCCCCGTCACATCATCACCGCCTACCGATCCCCGAATCCCATTCGCTTCGAACGGCGTGTCCGCCATCGCTCTGAACAGCAGATATGCAGCTCAATGATGCTTACGAGGACGACGATCCGCACCGTTCGATGCGGTCGGCGAGCTCTATCGGGTGACTGAGCGTCGCCAGGTGGCCACCCGGCACCAGTTCCGCCGCCACCCCGAGCCGATCACGGGCGACCCGCTGCTGGAACTCTGCCGGGAACAGACGGTCGTCGCGCCCCGCGAGCACGCGGATCGGCACCGGCGGCCACGCCTCGAACTCACACCGATCGCCGAACACCCGCTCCGACTGGTCCCGATCGTGGCTGAGGGCGTACTCGGTGAGGTCGTCGGGAACGTCGTGAAAGAAGTCGGCGCGCTGATCGAACGCGGCATCGGGATCCCTGCCCTCCCGGACGGCCTGTTCACGCTGGGCCGCGGACTGGCCGGTGACCTCTCCCCAGATCCCGAGCTGCTCCCCGGGCAGCGGGATCATCGCGTTGACGAAGACGATCGCGGACACCGGGCGCCGGGCAGCCACCATCCCGGCGGTGAACCCGCCCATGGACAGCGCGACCAGCACCGGCGCGACTCGCTCCCCCACCGCCGCGCCGACCACCTCCGCGTACTCGCGCAAGCCGGCGTCCTCGTCGTCGGCGGGCAGGTCCACGTTGACGACGTCGTGGCCGCGCCGAGTCAGTTCGGCCTCGACGAGGTGCCAGTACCAGGCGTCGCCGCCCCCGCCGGGAATGAGCACGAAGGTCGTCATATCCCCACGTTATGCAGGAGCACCGACAGATCTCGACGGCACGGTGGTGAGCAGGTAGTCGTCGGCCTCGGGGTCCCAGCGGAGGTCGACGACCCCGGCGGTCGCCGCCGCCTTGCAGAACTGCAGGAAGCTCCGATACCCGAGCTTCTTCTCGCTGAAGTCCGGCTTCGCCCGGCGCAGGTGGTTCTTCAGACCGGACAGCGCGACCGGCCCCGCGTTGCGGCTCAGGTCGGCGACGACCGAGCCGAGCAGCCCGAACTCCGCCTCCGGACCGCCGGACTCGGGCAACGAGACCTCCGGGTCCCCCTTGGCGGGCCCCTCGCCCAGCTCGACGACGTTGCGTTCGGCGAGATAGCGCAGCAGCTCCCCGAAGGTACGGAACCCGTAGTCGCCTTCGTTGAACGTCGGGTCCTTGCGCAGCAGGGTGCGTTTGAGCGTGGACGCGGTCACCGCACCGCCGGAGCTGCCCTGGAGCCCGGCGACGGTCTGCGCGACGAGCACCGCGAGGGTGTCGACGTCACGGGGGGACTCCTCCGCGGCCACCGGGAGTTCGATCTCCTGCTCGACCGGCTGCGGTGCGGTCTCCTGAGGCTTGGCCGGCGCGGGCGTCCGGCCAGGCCGGGTGCGCGCGGGCCTGATCTCGACGCCTTCGAGCCGGTCGTAGTAGAGGAACTCGTCGCAGGCGGGTGGCAGCAGTGCCGAGGTCGACTGCTCGACGCCGACGCCGATGACACGCTTGTTGAGTTCGCGCAGCTTGTGTACCAGTGGCGTGAAGTCGCTGTCGCCGGTGCCGAACACGAACGTGGAGATGTAGTCGCGTTCGAAGGCCAGCTGCAGGGCGTCGACGGCCATCTTGATGTCGGCGGCGTTCTTGCGGGAGGCACCCATGCGCTGCGGGATGTCGATCAGCTCCACGTGCGACCTGGTCAGCAGCCTGCGGTCGGCGTCGAAGTACGACCAGTCGGCGTACGCCCGGCGCACCACGACCCGCCCGCGTTCGGCGAGCGCGTCGGCGATGGGCCGCAGGTCGAAGGTCATCCCGCCGAGGTGATCACGGGCACCGATCGCCAGATTCTCGTAGTCCAGGAACAGGGCAATGCGATCCTCTTGATCCACGCCGATCAGCCTACGCCCTGCGGCGCGTACCACCGAGGTCTTGCTTCGTCGCGTGCGTCCGGGGAGCGCCGTGGCGCTCCCCGGGACGGGGGTCGTCAGAGGTCGAGGGCGTTGAGGGTGATGCGGTCGGTGTGCGACGGCCAGTTCGGCACGGTGAACCGCTGGGTGCCGCCGCCCGCCCGGGACTGGATGGTCACCGTGACCGTGCCGGAGGCGTCGGCGGCGGCGGGGATGTAGACGTCGGCGGCGGTGATGAACACCTCGTCGAAGTCGGGGATGGCGACGCTCAGGTCGGTGCGCTGGTCGACGCGCTGGTCGTGGGCGAACAGGCCGATGGCCCGCTTGTCGCGCGGCGCGGTGACGGCGTTGAGGATGTCGACGCCGTCGACGGTGAGGTGGTCGCTGCCGGCGCCCTGGTCGCCCCACCATTCCTTGTACCGGGTGAGCGACAGCGCGCTGTGCCGGGGGTCGACGGGCACCCGGCTGCTGATGCCCTCGCCGGGCCGGTTGGTGAGCAGGCGCAGCAGCCGGTCGGTGCGCTGGAACGGCTGGAAGTAGTGGTGTTGCACGTGGCCCGCACTGTGCACGATCGCGAATTCGTAGCGAGCCTGCGGCGCGGCGGTGATGGGGCCGAACCCGCCGTCGGCGGCGATGGTGACCTGGGCGAAGGGCTGGGAGGTCAGACGGCGGCCGGTGGCGGCGTCGATCTCGTACACGTCGACGCGTGCCCCGGTCGCGGCGGCGTTCGAGGGGAACAGCACGGTCTTGCCGGTGAGGGTGATCGGGCCGGTCTCGGCGACGACCGCGGTGGTGGCCGGGTCGGCGCCGGTGAGGAAGCGGTGCATCTGCACGAAGCTCTGGGTCGAGGTGACCGTCTGGGTATGGGACTGGTCGCTCTGGTACACGTTGGTGGCGCCCCAGATGCGCCTGCTGGTGGAGCCCTCGCCCCAGATGGCGAGGGTCGGCACGCCGCCGGGGCGGCTCAGCGCGGTCGCGCCGTCGAGGTTGACGTAGTGGGCGACCTTCGCCGCCCGGGACCGGGTGCGCAGGAAGCTGTGGCTCAGGAACGTGCCGAGCGAGTGCGCGACCAGGTCGACCTTGTCCGCTCCGGTCTGCCGGCGCAGCTGGTCGATCCGCTGTTCCAGGCGGTTCAGTACGGCGCTGCTGCTCTCCGCGCCGAACGAGTAGTCGTAGTCGATGCCGTCGATGACCTCGACCGGGTAGCCGTTGCTCGCGAATCGTTTGGCCTGGGTCTCGAACTGCGCCGCGGACCCGGCCGCCCCGTGCAGGAACACGATGGGACGCGGGGCAGCGGCGGCGTGGGCGGACGGCGCGGCCGCGAAACCCGCGGCGGCCGGTACGGCGGTCAGCGCGAGCGCGGCGGTGACGGCCAGCAGAATGGTACGCATCGGATCCGTACTCCATTCTCATCAATGGATATAGGGAGGTCCGATGCTATGGCGGCGGCGACACCGGCCGAGTCGGCAGAATCGCCAGCCATCCGCCGGTCCGGTTGCCGACCAGGCCGTCACTCGGCCCAGGGGTCGAAACCGGTGTCCAGCACGCCCACCAGGCAGGCCCGCAGCCGGGCCGCCTCGTCCTGCCCGAACCTCTCCTCGAACCGGGCCTGCACGTCCTGCCACAGCGGGAGTGCCGCCGTCATCCGGGACAGACCGTCCGGCGTGAGCGTGACGGTCCGGGCGCGGCGGTCGCTCGCCGACTGCTCGACGGTGACCAGGCCCTGCCGGGCGAGGGGTTTGAGGTTGGACGCCATCGTCGTGCGGTCCATGGCGATGGCGTCGGCGAGGCCGCCGATCGTCATCTCGCCGTGTGCGCTGAGCTTCTGCAGGATGCTGAACTGCGTCGCACGCAGGCCGGACGGCGCCAGCGCCTTGTCGTAGGTCGCCCCGAGGTATCTGGCCGCCTTGCGCAGCGTCAGGTTGTTGCACCCGTCAGTCGGGTCGCCGCCGGTTGTGGTCACCGTCTCCCCCTGCCCGTCTACCCCACCAAGAATACGAGTAGATGCTCGCATCTGCGAGCACCGGCACGTAGCCGCGCCTGCCGGCCGGGCCGTCGAGCACTTCGGCTGCCTTGCCGACGACCGATAGGAGCATATGCTCGTATCGTTCCACCGCACGCCCCAGCCCTTACAGAGTCATGACCAGCAGGCGCATCTGGTGGTCACAGCCCGGACGGGCAGCGGACGATGAGACAGGCGACGGGCGTGCCCCTCCCCGAGAGGGGAACACCAGGTGGCCACCGGCGGTTGAAGCCGCTGCGGCCAGAAATAGTAGACCGGTCGACTTATCGACCGGTGGAGAAAAGGACATACTCATGGATCTCAAGCTCGAACTCATCGTGCTGCCCGTATCGGACGTGGATCGGGCCAAGGCCTTCTACGAGTCGGCCGGCTTCCGCCTGGACCTGGACAAGGCCGCCAACGAGCAGTGGCGTGCGGTCCACCTGACCCCGCCCGGGTCCGAAGCCTCGATCATGTTCGGCACGGGACTCACCGCCGCCGCCCCCGGCTCCGTCCAGGGCCTCTACCTCATCGTGCCCGACATCGAGCAGGCCCGCGCCGAACTGGTCAGCCGCGGGGTGGCCGTGAGCGAGGTGTTCCACGACGCCAACGCGCTGGTGTACCACGGCCACGGGGGCGGGGACATCACCCACGACGGCCCCGGTCAGGGACGCGTCATCGGCAGGCACCCCGAGCGCGCCGACTACGGCTCCTTCGCCACCTTCAGCGACCCCGACGGCAACGGCTGGGTGCTGCAGGAGGTCAGGAAACGCGCCCCCGGCCGCTGACACCGCACGACGCCGGCGCCGGGCCCCTGGGTGGAACCTCGCCCAGCGGCCCGGCTGGGCGCGTCGGCCCCGTAGCGGCCCGCCGCGCTCCGCGATGATCGACAGAGCGGAAGACGACGGCATTCGATCCGACCACAGGAGAAGCAGTGAGCGAAGCAGCGACCCACGAGGCGACCCGGACCTACGACGTGATCGTCATCGGCGCGGGCCCCGTCGGCGAGAACGTGGCCGACCGGACCAGCGCGGCCGGGCTGAGCACCGTCATCATCGAGCGCGAGCTGCTCGGCGGTGAATGCTCGTTCTGGGCCTGCGAGCCCAGCAAGGCGCTGCTGCGGCCGGTGATCGCGCGCGCCGACGCCCGCCGGGTGCCGGGGCTGCGCCAGGCCGTCGGGCCGCTGGACGTGCCCGCGGTGCTCGCCCACCGCGACGACCTGGCAAACCACTGGCACGACGAGGACCAGGTCGGGTGGCTGAACTCGGTCGACGTGGACCTCATCCGCGGCCACGGCCGGCTCGACGGCCCGCGCCAGGTCACCGTGCATACCCCGGACGGCGGGACTGTCCGGCTGACCGCGCGGCACGCCGTGGCGGTCTGCACCGGCACGAGCGCGGCCCTGCCCGATACCCCGGGTCTCGACCTCGCCCGCCCCTGGACCAGCCGTGAGGCGACCAGCGCAGGCGAGGTGCCCGGCCGGCTCGTCATCGTCGGCGGCGGCGTGGTCGCCGTCGAGATGGCCGCCGCCTGGCAGGCGCTCGGCTCCCAGGTGACCATGCTGGTACGCGGCGAGCTGCTGTCGAAGATGGAGCCGTTCGCCGGGGAGCTGGTCGCCGACGGGCTGCGCGAGGCAGGGGTCGACATCCGGTTCGGCGCGACGGTGGCGACGGTGCACCGGGAGGGCCGCGAAGCCCGGATGACACTGGCCGACGGCACGCAGCTGGCGGCCGACGAGATCCTGTACGCCACCGGACGCGACCCGCGGACCGGTGACGTCGGCCTGGACACCGTCGGCCTGACTCCCGGCGACTGGCTGACCGTGGACGACACCGGCCAGGTCACCGCCGTCGCCGACGGCTGGCTCTATGCCGCCGGTGACGTCAACCACCGGGCGCTGCTGACCCACCAGGGCAAGTACCAGGCCCGGATGATCGGGGCCGCGATCGGCGCCCGCGCCAACGGCGAGCCGGTCGACGACACCCGCTGGGGTGCGCACGTGTCGACGGCGGACCACACGGCAGTGCCGCAGGTCGTGTTCACCGACCCCGAGGTCGCCTCGGTCGGCCTGACCACCCGGGACGCGGCCGACAGCGGCCGCCGGATCGAGGTCGTGGACTACGACATCGCCCGTGTCGCGGGCGCGCACCAGTTCGCCGAGGGCTACCGGGGGCAGGCCCGCCTGCTGATCGACCTGGACCGCGGCATCGTCGCCGGGGCCACCTTCGTCGGGCCGGGGGTCGGGGAGCTGCTGTACTCGGCGACCGTCGCCGTGACCGGCGAGGTCCCGCTGGAGCGGCTCTGGCACGCGGTCCCCGCCTTCCCGACGATCAGCGAGGTCTGGCTGCGCCTGCTGGAGACCTACCGCGACCGTCACCAGCCCCGGCGCAAGCCGGCCACGCACAGTTCACCGAAGGAGTAGACCCATGGCAGCCAGTGACCTGGTGCTCATCGCCGGCGCGGGAGGCGTGGGCAGCACCGTCCTCGACAAACTCCGGGCGCAGGACGTGCCGGTGCGGGCGATGGTGCGCCGCGACGGCGAGCACGCCGACAAGCTGCGCGCCCGCGGCGCGGAGGTGGTCCTCGGCGACCTGACCCGCCCGGAGACCGTGGCGGCCGCGCTGCGCGACGTCGGGCGGATGTACTTCGCGATGCCCGTGTCGACCGACCACCTGCTGGCGGCAACCGTGACGGCCAGCGTGGCCCGGGAGTACGGGCAGCTGTCGGCCCTGGTCGACATGTCCCAGATGACGGTGTCGCAGATGACCGCGACCAGCACCGCGGAGTCCCACCAGCAGCGGCTGCACTGGCTCGCCGAGCAGGTCTTCGACTGGTCGGGGCTGCCGATGGTGCACCTGCGGCCGACCTCGTTCCTGGACAACCCGCTGTTCACGACGCTGGCGGCGGCCACGATCCGCAAGGACGGCACCATCGCGCTGCCGTTCGGCACCGGCCGCACCTCGCCGATCGCCGTCGACGACGTCGCCCGGGTCGCCGCGACCGTGCTGCGCGACCCGGCCCCGCACGTCGGGCACGTCTACGAGCTCACCGGGCCGCGCACCGTCGACATGACGGAGCTGGCGCAGGAGTTCTCCCGCGCGCTCGGCCGCGAGATCGCGTACGTGGACCTGCCGCTGGACCGGTGGCGCACCGAGGTGCTGGCCAAGGCGGGCCTGCCGCCGCACACCGAGCAGCACATCGCCACCATGGCCCGGCTGCACCACGAGAACCGCTACGACCGCACGTCCGCCGACGTCGAACGGGTCACCGGCTCGCCCGCGCAGTCGATCGAGTCGTTCGTGGCCGCCCGCAAGGACTTCTACCTCGGCGGAGCAGAAGACACGCCGAGCGATGCCGGCTGATCACACGGAACGGAGAAGCACGATGCGTATTCCCAAACCCCTCATGGTGCTGTCGATGGCGATGCTGTCACTGGTCGTCGCCGTCGGCTGCTTCGCGCAGGTCTACTGAACACCGGTGCGACGTCACGACCGGGCCTGTCCGGCCCGGCGTGAGGTCGCCGCCGCGCAGTCCGGGGCGCGGCAGTCGCGGCGGTCCCGGTGGATGCGGTAGTCGTTGACGCTCATCCGCACGATGCTCACGGCCGGGCGGGCCGGGCCACGCCGCCAGTACGCCAGCTCGTTGTGCGCGGCCCGCACCGCCTCGGCCTCGGTCGAGCGCGGCGCCACGAAATCGTGGGTATGCCAGTCCGGCCAGTCCCGGCGCACCGCGAAGATCACCGCCGCATTCGGGACACGCCGCCGCGCCAGGCCGAACCAGCCGACTCCCACCCACACACCGCCCATGTCCGACCCCCGACATCCCGATGCGCCGCCCGATGCGAGACGCCGCCTCAGTCAGCGTGGCAGTGAAGCAATGGTCACCGACCGTTACGTCAATGATCTGTCCTCGGCCGGGTGACCCGGTTGCGCCCGGCTGACCACGCCCGCTATACGGCCGGGTCCACGCCTTGAGACATGCACATGCGTACCGTCGATCACGCTCCCACGGGGCCACTAGACTCCTCATTGGACCGAATCAGGTCGGCGGCCGGGGGGACGACGCCCGATCACGCGACGATGCGTACGCCGTTGGGCATCCCGCACGAGTGATCGGGTGAGCATGAAGATTCTGGCGATCAACGGATCCGAGCGCAGCAGGGGATCGACCTGGCAGGCCGCGCAGGAGGTCGCCGCCCACGCCGAGCAGCGCGGCTGCCAGACCGAGATCATCAACCTGGCCGAGCAGCGGGTGCTCGCCTGCGACTGCGGAACCTGCAACTCCCGGCCCGACCCCTGCCCGGTCGACGACAGCGTCGGCGAGGTGGTCGCCGCGATGATCGAAGCCGACGCGGTCGTCTTCGCCGCCCCGGTGCACGGCTTCGGGCTGTCCTCGCTCATGCAGACCTTCATCGAGCGCGCCGGGGTCGGCCACCTTCGGTTCACCCGGCCGCTGACCAACACCATCGGCGCGGCGATCGTCGTCGGCCGCCGCTACGGCCACCTCGACGTGCACGCCCAGCTCCTGCACAACCTGCTGCTCAACCGCTTCATCCTGGTCGGCAGCGGCTTCCCGGTGACCATCCACTCCGGCGGCGAGCAGGGCATCCTGTCCGACACCGAGGGCATGGACGCGCTGCGCAGCACCGTGGACCGGATCATCGACGTAGGCACCGCGCTGATCGCGTCCGGGACCAGGCTGCCGCGGCCCGAAGAGGTCGAGCGGCGCGTCGGAAGGACCTCCTGACCCGTGACCGCGATCGCCAAGGCGGACTCCCCCGCCCGCAGCGGGCTCGGCCTGCTGGTGGCCGGCAAGTTCGCCTCCACGGTGGCGTACTCGATCCTTTGGGTGCTGCTGCCGCTGTACGTCTACCGGTCCAGCGGGTCCGCGCTCGTCGCGGCGCTGGCCTCGGCCGTCAACGTGCTGCCGTTCCTGCTGTTCGGGCTGCTCGCCGGGGCGGCCGTCGACCGGTCCTCGCCGACCAGGGTCATGGTGTGGATGGAGACCGCCAACGCCGCCGTCCTGCTGTGCGTGCCGCTGCTGGCCGGCACCGTCGGCACGCACCCCGCGGCGCTGATCCTGGTCGGCTTCGCCTCCGCGACCGTGTACGTCTGGTTCGAGGTGGCCAGTTCGGCGGCCATCCCGGCGGTGGTCGGCAAGGACGGGGTGTTCCGCGCCAACAGCTACCTGTGGATGGCCGGCACGGTCGTCACATCGGTCGCCGCACCGGTCGGCTTCTTCCTGCTCGACGCGTTGCGGCTCGGCCCGACGTTCGCCGTGCTGGCCGGGTTCTACCTGGTGTCGGCGGTGCTGATCGCGCTGCTGCGGCTGCCGGACGCCGCCGCGCCCGAGCCCGGCCGGGCGCGGGAGCGCGGCGCGATCTGGGCGGGCCTGCGGTTCATCGGCGGGCAGCCGCTGCTGCGCGCGTACACGATCGTCAACGTCGGCGTAGGGATCAGCGCCGGCGCGGTGTACGGGATGCTCGTGGTCTTCGCCTCCCGGGCGCTGGGCCTGCCCACCGACGACTACCGGATGGCCTGGATCATGACCGCGTGCGGGGTCGGCGCGCTGCTCGGCGCGCTCGCGGCACGGCGGTTGAAGACCGCACCGCCGGTTCCCGCCGCCCGCTGGCTGATCGGCGCGGACCTCGTCCTGCTGCTGGCGTACGCCGCCGCGCCGAACTGGGCCGTCGCGCTCGCCGCCCTGCTGTGCTGGAACACCGTGCACACCAGCTTCATGGTCGTGGGCATCTCGGTGCGGCAGGTGATCACCCCGCTGCACCTGCAGGGCCGGGTCAACGCGGTCGGCCGGATGATCGCCTGGGGGTCGGTGCCGCTGGGCACGCTGCTCTGCGGCTGGCTCACCGAGGCCATCGGACCGCGCCGGGCGCTCGCGCTGCTGGCCGTCTGCGCCCTGGCCGGACTGGTCGTCGCCCTGCGCACCCCGCGCACGCTCACCCTGGAGGAAGCAGCCCGATGACCACCCGGACCCCGCTGCGGGTGCTGTTCGTGGCGTTCAGCCGCTCCAGCCTCGGCCACATCGCGCGGATGCGCACGGCCGCGCAGCGCTTCCAGCTCGCCGGCCACCAGGTCGCCATCGCCGCCCACGAGGAGGTCCGCCCGCTCGTCGAACGGGCCGGGCTGCCCTGGATCGGCATCGACGAGATCGGGCCCGCACCCGCCTGGCGCGGCATGAACGACGTCGCCGAGCTGCGCGCGTTCGCCCGCACCCGGCTGGCCAGCCCCGCCTACGTCGAGACCTGCCTGGCCGACGAGCTGCGAGTGATCGACGACTTCGGGCCCGACATCGTGGTCAGCGACATGCGCAACACCGCGTCGGTGGCCGCCGCGATGCGCGGGCTGCCCAGCGTCACCTGCCACAACCTGCGGCTGTTCCGCCATCCGATGCACGCCGTGCTACCGGAGGTGTTGATCACCCTCGACCAGCTCGGCATCGCCGGCGCGCACGCCGGCAAGGTGCTCGGGGACGCGATGCTGGTGCCGGACCTGGCGCTGCTCGACCCGCTGTCCGACGTGCCCGCCGAGACGATGGGCCTGGTCACCAGCCTGGTCGCCGAGATCCGCCACATCGGAGCCCTGGTCCCACCCGAGCTGTGCGACGTGCCGCTGCAAGGCGAGCGCGCGCCGCTGCTCAACATCACCCTCGGCGGCAGCGGGGCCGGAGACGCGGACCTGCTCCGGGTGGTCGCCGCCGCCCGCGGGCTCGGCGTGCCCATGGCGGTCACGCTGGGCGTCGAAGGCCACGGCAGCGAAGCCCTCGCCGCGCGGGTGCGGGCCGCGGCCGCAGACGCCGAGGTCGACATCGCGGGGCTGCGGCACGACGCCGTCGACCTGATGGCCCGCGCGACCGCGGCCGTCGTGCACGGCGGCCACACCTCCATGATCGAAGGCCTGCTGTCCGCCACGCCGCTGGTGTTCGTGCCGCACTCGGCCGAGCAGCGCGGCAACGCCGGCCGCGTCACCGCCCTGGGCCTCGGCGTGGTCGTCGCGCCGGACGATCCCGTGGAGGCCGTCGCCGAGAAGATCAGGTCGATGCTGGCCCCGGCGGACCGCACGGCGCACACCGTGTTCGCGGACACGCTGCGGGCCGCCGACGGCGCGCAGGCGATGATCGAGCACGTGGAGCGCGCCGTCGCCCTGCACCGCATCACGAGGAGCGGCCATGCCGCACAGTGACGTCCGGCTGTCGACAGTGATCATGACGCATCCGGCCCGGGCCGATCGCGCCCGCGCGCTCGCGGACGAACTCGCCGAGTTGTCGCCCGCGCTGGTCGTCGACACGGGCGAGCCGGGCGGCGGCAACCTCGGCAACGCCGTGCGGGCCTGGGCCGCGGCCGGCGACGACGCGACCCACCACCTGGTGCTGCAGGACGACGTCATCCCCTGCGACGGGTTCGCCGAGCAGCTGCACCGGGCGGTGCGGGCCCGGCCCGACGACGCGGTCAGCCTGTTCTGCGAGTGGGGTTCGCGCACCGCCGGCCTGGTCCGCGCCGCCGCCTGGCAGGGCTGGTCGTGGGCGCGGGCCGTCGACGTGTACACCCCGTCCCAGGGCCTGGTGCTGCCCCGGCAGGCGGCGCTCGACTTCGCCGCGAGCGTCACCGACCCGGCCGGCGCGGACGACCTCGCCCTGTCGGCGCACCTGCGCGCCACCGGGCGGCGCACCCTGGTCACCGTGCCGCACCTGGTGGAGCACGACGACCATCTCAGCCTGACCGGCAACGGCTTCCAGGGACTGCGGCACGCCACCTGCCCCGCCGACGGCGGCGCGCCTGTCGACTTCGACACCCCGGTGGCGGGCGACGGCCTGACCTGGGTGCCGTGGGCGTCCTGGATGCGGGTGCACGCCGAGTGGTTCTACTGCGGCGACGAGGACGAGCTGGCCTGGCTCGGCGAGTTCGCCGACACCAGGCTGCCCGACGGGTTACGCAAGGCCGACCTGTCCGGGCGCTTCTACGCCGACCTCGCCGCCGAGCCGGCGCTGACCGGTGCGGTCAGCGAGCTGACCCTGTTCGAGTACTGGACGACCTGCTTCATGCTCGGGCTGGTCATGCCGGACCCGGTGCGCGCCGAGCCCGGACCGCTGGCCGAGCGGGCGTTCGCGACCGCGTTCCCCGGGCTGTTCCGCCGCTACCTGCCGATGACGACCGTGTCGGCCCTGCGGGGTCCGGCCGGGCGCTTCGCCGCGACGGCGTTCCGGCACGGCGGGCAGGCGGGCCTCGACCGGCCGTATGCCGCCTGGTACGCCGCATGAGCCCGGTGCCGGGCCCGCCGCCGCGGCGCTGGACGGGCCGGCGCGGCAACGCCCACGCCTACGCCGCCGACCCGGTCGCCTACACCGCGCGCCTGCACCACGAGTTCGGCCCGGTCAGCGGCCTGGTGCACGGTGACCGCCGGCAGGTGTTCGCCTTCGGAGCCGAGCACAACCGCACGGTGCTGACCGGCGGCGACGTGTTCCACACGGTGCTGGAGTACGCGATCCCGGCCCGGATCCGGCGGGCCCGCCGGGGCATCGGGCTGCTCAACATGAACGGCCCCGACCACCGCGCGGCCCGGCACACCGTGACCCCGTCGTTCCGGCCGCAGGCGATGGGCCGCCACGCCGAGGTCATCGCCCGGCTCGCCGCGGAGGAGGTCGACTCCTGGGTCCCGGGGCAGGCGTTCGACCTGACCGCGAGCATGCGCCGGCTCACGCTGCGGATCGCCTGCCAGTGCTTCTTCGGCGTCGACATCGCCCGCGACGCCGACTCGATCGGCCGCCTGGTGCAGCAGATGCTGGCCCTGCGCTATTTCGCCACGTCGATCCGCTACTTCCCGTTCGACCTGCCGGGCACGCCGTACCGGCGGCTGCTGTCGGTCATCCGGCGGCTGGACGACGCGCTGGCCGCCATCGTGGACGCCCGGCGGTCCGGCGGTGAGCAGCCCGACCTGCTGCAGTCGCTGCTGGCCGACCGCGACGAGCACGGCCGGGGCCTGTCCGACGACCAGCTCGTCGGGCAGCTCACCACGCTGCTGGTCGCCGGGCACGAGACGTCGTCCAGCACGCTGTCCTGGGCGCTGATCCTGCTCTCGCAGCACCGCCCCGACCTCGACGAGGCGCTCGACGACACCGCCGGGCGCACGCCCGAGCAGCACGCCGCGTCCACGGTGCTCGACCGCGTCCTCAAGGAGACGCTGCGGCTGCTGCCGCCCGGCCCGAACACGGCCAGGATCACGGTCGCGCCGACGATGCTCGGCGAGCACGAGATCCCCGCCTGGTGCCAGGTCGTGACCAGCAAGTACGTCACCCACCGCGACCCCGCCCGGTTCCCGGAGCCGCTGCGGTTCCAGCCCGAGCGCTGGGAGGCGGCGAGCCCGACGCGGTACGAGTATCTGCCCTACGGCGCCGGGCCGCACGTGTGCATCGGCGCGGCCTTCGCCGACCTGGAGATGAAGACCGTGCTGGGCGCGATCCTCAGCCGCTACGTGCTGGTCCCCGTGCCCGGCAACCCGATCTCCCGCGAGGTCGGGCTGCTGATGTCGCCGAAGGGTCCGGTGCCGGTGATCGCGCACCTCCGGTCCGCGGTGCCGTCGCGCCTGCCGCGGGTCGAGGGCGACCTGAACGAGATGGTGGACATGTACGGCGACGAGGGGTGGCGGCTCGGATGGTAGAACGGCTCCCGGTCAGCCTGGTGATGGCGACCTGCGACAAGCGCGAGTACCTGGCGCTCACCCTGGAGTCGCTGCTCGCGCAGACCCACCCCGGATTCGAGGTGGTGCTCTGCGACGACGGCACCGCCGGCGGCGTCGAGGACGTCGTCGCGCCGTTCCTCGACCGGCTCGACATCCGGCTGGTCAGCCAGGAGAACCGGGGCCGGGCCGCCGCCCGCAACACCGCCCTGGCCCACGCCGACGGCGAGCTGATCGTCTTCCTGGACGACGACCGGATGGCCGCGCCGGAGTTCGTCGCCGAGCACGTCGCGGCGGCACGGCAGGGCCGCGAGGGCACCATCGGCTGGAAGCGCCGGGCGCTGACCTGGTGGCGGCCCGGCCTCCTGCCGCTCGGCGAGCAGGACCTGCTGACGCTGGTCGCCCGGGTCGGCGGCGTCGAGCGGCTGGCCGAGCCGATCCACTTCCTTGCGCCGGGCGAGCTGGCCGCCGACCCGGCCGGTGCGTTCGCCCGCACCGGCCTGGGCGACGAGCCCGACAACTACCACGCGATCGTCGAGGCCTACGGCCCCGAGCTGGCCGACTTCCGGTTCGGCTGGGCCCTGGCCACGACCGCGAACCTGTCGGTACGCCGGGCCGCGGTCAAGGAGGTGGGCGGCTTCGACGAGTCCTTCACCGGGTGGGGGCTGGAGGACACCGACCTGAGCTACCGCCTGCACCGGGCGGGGGTCGCGTTCTCGGTGAGCACCACGGCGATCAACTACCACCAGGTGCACCCGCTGGCTGACCCGAACCCGGCGGTCGCGTTGCGCGTCATGCGCGCCCAGCTGATGCGCAACCTGGACCACTTCTGCCGCAGGCACCAGGCCCTCGACGCGTTCCTGTTCCGCAGGCGCTGGGAGCACGCGATGACGCTGGCCGAAGCCGACCGGCTGCTCAAGCTCGTCGAGCAGAGCCCGCCGCTGCTGCGCCGCGAGCTGGAGGCCCTGTACGCCGACCGCTGACCACGTGGCCGGCGTACCCGCGGTCATCGCGCCACCGGCTCCCCCACCGCGACCGGGACCCGGCGCTGCGCCCGTGCGCGGCGCAGATACAGCAGACCGGCCAGGAACGACAGCACCCCGGACAGCACGATCGCCGTCCGGTACGCCCCCTGGTCCATCAGCGTGCCGTAGGCCAGGGACGCGACGGCGCTGCCGACGAAGATGCCCATGCGCTGCACGCCGTTGACGAACGCACGGACCCCGGTCGGGGCGAGCAGGTTCGCGGTGTGGTCGAGCACCGGCATCTGCGCGTAGTGGCTGCCCTGGCGCAGCAGGTACCAGAGCAGGAACAGCGCCGCGCCGGTCGCCGCCGCGCCCAGGCCCTGGAACAGCAGCGCCGCGCACATGCCCCAGCCCGCGACGCGGAACACCCCGCCCCGGCGCATCAGCGGGAACAGCACGAAGATGCCGACGACGCTGGCGACCCGGTCGGCGACCAGCACCCAGCCCAGCCACTGCTCGTCCAGGCCCAGGTGGTTGACCACCAGCAGCGGCACGAACCGGATCGCCAGCACCCCGGCCCCGCCGACCAGCCCGGCGAGCAGCAGCAACTCGCCGAGCCGGGCGCCGTGCTCGCGCACCGCGTCGCGCAGCGCCGACAGGGTGCCGCCCGCCGGGGCGGACCGCACCGCGCCGCGCTGCCACATCATCGCCCGCGCGACGCCGATAAGCAGCGCGAGCGCCCCGGACAGCAGCAGCTCGGACCGGTAGTCACCGGACCCGCCGAGCGCGGCCAGCCCGACGCCGAGCAGGTTGCCCGCCGCCGACGCGGCCAGGAACGCCACGAACCCGTGCCGGAACAGGCTCAGCCGCCGCTGCTCGTCGGGCACCGACGCGCCCACCACCGCGTTGACGCTGACCAGCATCATCGCCGCCGCCACGCTGTTGACGGCGAACAGCAGCAACTGGGCGGCGAACCGGTCGAACAGCGGCATGACCAGCATGGTCAGGCCGAAGCCGAAGCTGCTGACCACCATCGACGGCTCCAGCCCGAACCGGTCGGTGACCGCGCTCAGCGGCAGCACGACCACGGCCATCACGATGAAGCCGACGGAGAAGATCTGCCCGACCCCGGCCGGACCGATCCCCACCTGCTGCAGGTGCAGCGCGTAGTACATGTCGAACAGGCTCGTCGCCAGGCCGAAAAACACCTGGCTGACGAGGAAGCCGCTGCTGATCCGGGCGTACGGTGCCGCCATCAGCGGGCCAGTGGCGAGCGAGCCGGGTGCGCGGCGGGCAGTTCCCGGCCGACCTTGGACACGAGCAGCCCGTCCAGGTACAGGTGGTCCATCTCGGTGCGCACGAAGGTGCACAGCGCGTGCAGCGGCGTCTCCACGATCGGCTCACCGGCGTCGTTGAACGACGTGTTGAGCACGATCGGCACCCCGGTCAGCGCTCCGAACTCGGCGATGACCTGGTGGTAGACGGGATTGGCCTCGGCGGAGACGGTCTGCAGCCGCGCGGTGCCGTCGACGTGCGTGACGGCGGGCAGGGACTGTTGCGCGTGTCCGGCCACCTTCGGCACGAGCAGCATGAACGGGCTCTCCCCGGAGAAGTCGAACCATTTGCCCGCCTCCTCGGCCACCGCCGACGGGGCGTACGGGCGGAACGGCTCCCGGTGCTTGACCACGTTGTTGAGGTAGTCGCGCATCTCGGGGTGGCGCGGGTCGGCGAGCATGCTGCGGTGGCCCAGCGCCCGCGGCCCCATCTCCGAGCCGCCGTTGAACCAGCCGACGACCTGGTGCCCGGCCAGCAGCTCGGCGACGTCGCGCGGGCCCGCGTCGCGGCAGGCCAGCTCGACGCCGGTGTAGCCGGTGACGGTGGCCAGCGCCTCCAGCACCTCGGCGCGGGTGTACGCACGGCCGAACGACGCGTGCCGCATCGGCGCGGGCCGGGCCTGACCCAGCAGCTCGATGCTGCCGTACAGGGCCGCGCCGATCGCCACGCCGGAGTCGCCCGCCGGGGCGGGGATGAACACGTCGGTGAACCCGGACTCGGCCCGCACCCGCTCGTTGGCCACCGAGTTCAGCAGCACCCCACCGGCCAGGCACAGCCGGTCGAGCCCGGTGACCTCCCGGGCGTGGTTGGCCAGGTGCAGCATCGCCGTCTCCAGCTCGTCCTGGATCTTGCGGGCCACGTCCTTGGCGAACTGGGTCTGCCAGCGCAGCGGGTCGGCGGCGGAGAACTCGCCGCCCTCTTCGGCCAGCAGCCGCTGCCAGACGTCCTCCAGCGACTGCTGTGACACCGTGATGTCGAACCCGTCGAACGTCAGCCAGTTGCCCCAGTCCGGCCGCGGCCGCCCGTACGGGGCCAGGCCCATCGTCTTGCCCGCCTCCGGGTAGCCGCCGCAGCCGAACACGCCCCAGTCGGGGGTGCCGTAGCGGGTGACGAAACCGAGCTTGACGGTGAAGAAGTCGTAGAACAGCCCCAGGCTCATGTCCGAGTAGTCCGACGGGTAGTCCACCGCCGCGACCCTGGTCAGCGCGCTGCCCTCACCCCGGAACAGGGTGTGCTTCTCGATCCGGCCGGTGCCCGGCCAGCGCGCGCCGGCCTGGTCGACGACGAGCACCGCGGCCTGCTCGAACCCGGACGGGTAGAACGCCACCGAGGCGTGACCGAGGTGGTGGCCGGGCAGCGGCAGCTCCCGGATCTTCGACTTGTCACGGATCGGCAGGTCCCGCCGGATGCGCCACACCGCGCCGTCGCCCAGCGGCCGGTTGCCGACCACCAGGTCCAGGTCGTCGATGCCCACGTCGGCGGCGTCGAGGCAGTACGCCACCGACTTGATCGGGATCGTCTTGGTCAGGCGTTCGAAGTGGCCCTGGATGAGAAAGCCCTCCGAGTGCTTGATCCGGTCCAGGCGCTCCTCCTCGATCGCGACGACGATCTCGCCGTCGCGGACCAGGCAGGCGGAGCGGTCGTGGCTCAGGTTCAACCCCAGCACGAGGGACATGCGTTGCTCGCTTTCGGTCGGGTGCCGCCGCGGCGGCCGTGGTGCGTGGTCGGGGTGCGGGCCGGTCAGGCGTCGGCCGCGGCCTTGGTCATGGCCTCTTCGAGGCCGTCGAGGATGCGGTAGCAGTCGTCGCGCAGGGTCAGCGGATCGGCGGCGCGGACCAGCAGCAGGCCCGCGTACGCCAGCACCCCGGTGTGCGGGTGGAAGGCGGGCATGGGCGTGCCGAGCGGCTGGGACTGGCCGCGCACCAGCTCGACGGTCGTGCCGCCGGACACCAGCTCCTCCCAGGCGACCAGGTCGGGCCGGAACGGCGGCAGCGACGACCAGGACTTGCCGGTGGAGTCGACGGCGATGACCGACAGCGACGCGGCCGCCCCGCGGGCGTCGGCGGGCAGCAGCAGCCGGTCGGGCACCGCGGGAGACTCGCCGAGCGCGGCCGCCAGCTGCAGCCCGATCAGGTCCACGCCGTACGCCTCGACCAGCTCGCGGGTGACCGCCGCGCCACCGGCCCGCGCCGCGGACTCCAGCAGCCGCACGGTGCCGTCCGGCATCAGCTTGACCTCGGTGTGCGTGGCGCAGGTGTCCAGGCCCAGCGCGTCGACCGCGCGACGGCACACGTCGGCGATGCGCTGCTGCAGCTCAGGGGCCAGCGTGCAGGGGGCGTGGTTGCTCAGCTCGACGAACACCGGCACGGTCGGCAGCCGGGCGGTCAGGCACACCGGGTGGTAGACCCCGCCCGCCACCAGGCCTTCGACGCTGAGGTAATCGCCGTAGCCGGGCTGGTCGTACCAGCCGTCCACGCTGGACTGGATGATCTCCTCGACGAGGTAGCGCGGGCCGGTCCGGTCGCCGTGCTCGCTCATGCCGGAGCGGCGGGCCGCGGCGGTCGCCGCCTCGACCTCGCGCCACACCGCCGCGCCGTCCTCGCCGGGGCTGAGCATCGCCTGCCCGATGGAGCCCGCGCCCAGCGCCGACTTGACGATCACGTCACCGCCGATCTCGGCGCGGGCCGCCTCCAGCTCCGCCAGCGAGTCCACCGGCCGGAACGCCGGGTTGGGCACGCCGGCCGCCTGCCACGCCCGGCGCATCAGCACCTTGTCGCGAGAGCGGGCGGCGCCCTCCCCCGGGCCGGGAATGCCCAGCCGCAGGCACGCTTGCGCGGTGGCGACCACGCAGAACTCGGAGAACGTCAGCACCCCGTCGCTGCGCAGCTCCGTGGCCACCCGGACGATCTCGTCGGGCAGTGCGGCCGACGGGTCGGCGGGCACCACCCGGCGGCAGAGCCGTTCGAGCAGCTCACGCTGCCACGGCTGGGGTTCGCCGATCAGCAGCACGTCCACCAGCGCCCGGCTCACCAGCCGGGGCAGCAGGAACTCCAGCGCCGGGCCGCCTTTGGCGTACACCAGCAGGACCGCGGGTTGCATCGCTCATCCGTCCTTTCGCCACGGCGCGGTCATCGCGCCGTCCACCAGGTCTCCAGCACCGCCATGGCGCTGCACAGCTTCATCCGCGCCTGCTGCCAGGCCAGGCTGGCCGGGCCGTCGAGCACCGCGCCGGTGACCTCCTCGCCCCGGTGGGCGGGCAGGTCGTGCAGGAAACGGGCGGAAGGCCAGCGGCCCAGGAACGCCTCGTCCACGTGGTAGGGGCGGAACGTCTCGCGCCAGGCCGGGTCGGGTTTGCTGGTGCCGGTCGTCTGCCAGCGCGTGGTGTAGACGACGTCGACGTGCTCGGGCAGCTCGTCGGCCCGCTCGACCTGCCGGACCTGCGCGCCGTGGGCGGCGGCGTCGGCTACGGCGAGCGCGAGCTGGTCCTCGGGCAGGCCGTAGCCGGGCGGCACGTACAGCGAGAGCAACGCGCCGGGCACCCGGGCCAGGGCGTACGCCAGCGCGGAGGCGGAGTTGTTGCCCTCGCCCACGTACAGCACCGAGATCCCGCCGAGCGCGCCGAGGTGGGCGCGCATCGTGGCCAGGTCGCAGACGGCCTGGGTGGGGTGCTCCTCGCGGGCCATCGCGTTGACGATCGGCGGCGCGCCCCGGTCGAGCAGGCCGTCGAGTTCGGCCAGCGTGCGGGTGCTGCGGATGACGACGCCGTCGAGCATGAGCCCGAGCACCCGCAGCGTGTCCTCGATGGTCTCACCGGTCTGCAGTTGCAGCCCCGACGCGTCGTAGGTGAGCAGCTTCGCGCCCAGGCGCAGCGCGCCGACGCTGAACGCGGTGCGGGTGCGGGTGGAGGTGCGTTCGAACAGCGTGGCCACGACCAGCCCGTCCAGGACCGGGGCGACGTCGGCGGGCGCGGCGGCGATGCCCACCGACCGTTCGACGAGCGCGTCGAGCTGCGCGGCGGTCAGCTGCCGCACGCTGAGCAGGCTGCGGCGGCGGTTGCGCGCGACGTCGACCAGCGCGAGCGGAGGCTGCGTCGTGGTCACAGCGTCACCTCCGTGCCCAGGCCGAGGCCGGTCGCGGCGCGCCGGATGGCGTCGAGCAGCGCCACGTCCAGTACGCCCATGCCGAACGGGTTGAGCACCGTGTACGACCCGGACGGCGGCGGCGCGGCGAGCACCGCCCCGGCGGCGAGCGCGCCGATGGTCGCGTCGATCAGGCGGCCGCCACCGGCCGAGCCCGGGGCGGTGACCAGGCCCTGCTGCATGAGCCGGCCGAGCGGACGGCGCGGGTTCTGTTCCACCAGTTCGACGTCGTCGACGTAGAGCCGCCCGGCCTGGAGCAGGGCCTCGGCCGTGAGGTCGGCCAGGGACACGTTGACCACCGCCGCGCCCGGCCTGATCCAGTCCGGCGGGAGGTAGCCGTCGTCGGCGGTGGTCGCGGTGAGCACGAGGTCGGCGTCTCGCAGCGCGGCGCGGGCGTCGGGCAGCACCGCCACTTCGATCCCCGGGCGGTGCAGCCGCACCCGCTCGGCCAGTGCCGCGGCGGCCGCCGGGTCGGCGTCGTGCAGCGCGACCCGGCGCAGGCCGGGCAGCCGGTCGGCGAACAGGAACAGGTGCGTGCCGCCCTGCGTGCCGCAGCCCAGCACGGCCAGGCAGGTCGCGTCGGCGTGACCGGCCGACTGCACCCCGACCAGCGACACCGCGGCGGTACGTACGGAGCTGATCAGGCCGATCTCGATGATCGCGCTGATCCGGGCGGTCCGCGGGTCGAAGCACAGCCCGACGCCGCCGGCCCGTTCCAGGCCCGCGGCGGGGTTCGACACGCTCGCGTTGATGATCTTCATGCCGTACGCGGCCGGGCCGCCGTCGCGCACGATGCCGCCGGGCATCGCGATCGAGCGGGTGTACGCGCCCTGGTCGTTGTCCCAGCGCAGGTACGCCTCGGCGGGCAGCACGGTGCGGCCCGCGTGGTGCTCGACCAGCGCCTCCCGCACGATCGCCACCGGATCCAGCAGCTCCAGGCAGCGCGCCGCCTCGTCCCGCGAGATCAGTAGCACCGAGCCCGCGCCGCTCAGGCCGCGCAGCCCGGCGGTGAACCAGGGCACGCGCGTCAGTTCCTCTGTGGACATGTTCAGATCAGTCCTTCCTCGGCGAACGCCTCGTCGGCGCCCGACAGGTCGAGCACCCCGGCGGACCGGAACAACCGCACCGACTGCGCCGACTGCTCGCGGGCGGTCCGGCGGACGACGTCGGGGGCGTAGACGTCGGCGAGCACGTCGCGCACCTGCGGCTCGGTCAGGCCCGCCGCGCGCAGGGTCGCGGCGACCGCAACCTGGTTCGGGCGCAGGCTCTGGGTGATCAGCCGGGGCAGCGCGGTCGCCATCTCGCGCCGGGTGCGCGGATCGCAGCCGGTCCACAGCTCCCGGAAGAAGCGGGCGAAGTAGGCGTGGTGGCGTCCTTCGTCGCGGGCGTGGTCGCGGACCGTGGTGCGCACCAGGCCGACCAGGTCGGGATCGTTGGGCAGCTCGGCGAGCAGGCTCGTGATCAGCGTCTCGAACACCACGACCTGCAGCAGGTACGGCAGCGACCCGGCCTGCGGCAGGCACTGTGCGGCGACCCCGTCGAGTTCGGTGATCACCGGCTCGAAGGTGTACGGCAGCGCGGCGACGCCGGTGGCCGCCTCCAGCTGCCGCACCACGTCGAACGAGTACAGCGCGTGGTACGCCTCGTCGCAGTAGATCTTGTACGCGTCCTCGCGCACGTCGCCGCCGAGCACGACGTCGGTGCGGCCGTTGGCGATCAGCTCCGTGGCCCGGTTGACCACCCGGGTCTCGAAGTGCGCGGTGAACGCGAAGTACTGGTAGGCGTGCCGCGCCACCAGCTGCTCGCGGGTCGCGGAGTCGAGCCCCGCGACCAGCGGATGCGCCAGATACGGGATCAACCGCTCCGGGAACAGCACCTTGCCGTCGTCGAGGTCGTCGCCGAGCACGCGGCGCGGATCGACCCGCACCCCGGCCCGCTCGTGCCAGTCGGCCAGCGGCGACTCGCTCACAGGTCCCCCCAGTCCACCGACTCGCAGACCGCGGCCGGCGGCGCCGGGTCGACCCCGTGCGCGCGCCGCCACGCGGCGGAGTAAACGGTGCTCAGGTAGTTGCGGGCCCCGTCCGGGCACACGCACACCACGTCGTCGAGCCCGTCGCGTTCGATCAGGCGCAGCGCCGCCGACACCAGCGCCCCGGCGCTGGCCCCGACCCCGATGCCGCAGGACTCCAGCAGCCACAGGCAGGCGGCCACCGCCTCGTCGGTGCCGACCCGCTCGGTGGGTCCGTCGAAGGCCGACGCGAACTGCGACCGCTGGCTGGAGCCGATGCCGGGCAGCAACCGCCGGCCCGGCACATGCCCGACGGCGTACGAGCCGTAGACGTCGACGCCTCGCACGTCCCAGCGGGTGGCCGCGGCGGCGTAACGGCGGATGCCGGCCAGCGTGCCGCCGGTGGACACCGCGACCAGCACCACGCTGTCAGCGGACACCTGCGCGGCCAGCTCGGGCGCGGTCCCGTACTGGTGCGCGCGCGGGTTGGCGGGATTGTCGTACTGGTTGGTCCAGCACAGGGCCGGCTGCTCGGCGAGCAGCTCCCGCACCCGGCGCAGCCGGTTCATCAGGTAGCCGCCGCGGCCATCCTCCTCGTCGACCAGCACCAGGGTCGCGTCGAGGCGGCGCAGTTCGTGCAAGGCGGCCGAGGGCACCCGCGGGTCGACGACCGCGGTGAAGCGCACGCGGTTGGCGCGGGCCAGGCTAGCCAGGGCCACCCCGAGGTTGCCGGAGGTCGACTCGACGATGCCGACGGCGGGGTCGAGCTTGTCCGCCACGGAGTCGTACAGGGCGACCGCCGTGCGGTCCTTCATGGACCCGCACGGGTTGAAGGACTCCAGCTTCAGGCGCAGGGTCGCGGTCCGGCCGCCGACGCGCAGGCGCACCGCCACCAGGGGTGTGTTGCCCACCATCAGCGGGACGAAGCAGGTGCCGCGGGCGTGGCTCACCGGGCCGGCCCCGCGCTCGCCGGATCCCCGGCGGGTGCGGCCTCAGCGCGAACTTCCCGGAACGAGGGCATGGTTCGTTCGGACACGGCGCATCTCTTTCGGACCCTGGCTGCATCATGGCGTGGCGGATCGCCCGCGAGCCTCGTTGCGCGCAGTCGCTGGCCCGCTGAGGGCAGCATGAAGGCACCCCTTCCGGCGATCGTGGCGACACGATCCGGCAGGGGTGAGGGAGCACAGCGTCAGTCGCGATGCCGCACCCGGTGGTGACCGGAGGTAATTCTTACGACACGCATCGACAGTGTCAACTGTCCAAGGTCGTGATTTCCGTCCGAACACATGCAATACTCCTGCATATCAGCAGTTCAGATCGGCCACGACCGTCCGAAATAGAGTGTACCGGCGCCGCCCGGCATGGGACGGCGCCGGCAGAGGTCAGGCCGCCGCGCCGTTCCAGACCGGCGGCGCGTACCCGGCCGGCTTGTCGCCGATGCCGAGACCCGGGCTCACGATCCAGGACTGGTACCGCGAGGTGAACATCGCGTAGGGCCCGCCCGGCTCCGGGGCCCCGGCCCGCTCCAGCCGGTCGCGCAGCTCGGCCGGGATGGTGAAGTCGAGCGCGGCCATGTTGGCGTCGAGCTGCCCGGCACTGCTCGCCCCGATGATCACCGAGCCGACGGCGGGCTGGGTCGCCACCCAGTTGACCGCGACCTGGGCCATGCTGCGGCCGAGCTCGCCCGCGACCTGCTCCAGGGCCTCGATGACCGCCCAGTCGCGCTCGGCGACCGGCTGCGCTCCCCCGCCGAGCCGCCCGTCGCCGGCCAGGCCGTCGGCGGTGCGCCGGTACTTGCCCGACAGCAGGCCGCCGCCGATCGGGCTCCAGGCGGTCAGCCCCATGCCCAGCGACTGGGCCATGGCCGGATACTCGGCCTCGATCCCGCGATTGACCAGTGAGTACGGCAGCTGCAGGTTGATCATCGGGGTCAGCGCGTGGGCCTCGGCGAGGCTCTGCGCGCGGGCGGCGTACCAGGCGGGCACGTCGGACAGCCCCGCATAGCGGATCTTGCCGGCACGCACGAGGTCGTCGAAGGTGCGCACCACCTCCTCGACCGGGGTGATCCGGTCCCAGGTGTGCAGCAGGTAAAGGTCGAGGTAGTCGGTGCCGAGCCGTTTCAGCGACGCCTCCACGGCGCGCATGACGTGCTTGCGGCCGTTGCCCGCCGCGTTCGGGTCGGACGGGTCGACGGTGTTGGTGAACTTGCTGGTCAGCACGACCCGGTCGCGGACCCCGGCCGAGGCGATCAGTCGCCCGAGGATGGCCTCGCTCTCGCCCCCGGTGTAGAAGTCCGCCGTGTCGATGAAGTTGCCGCCGCCGTCCAGATAACGCCGGAAGATCGGCTCGGCCTCGCTCTCGGTCTTGCCGTACGCGGCGTGGAAGCCGCCGGTGCCGAAGTTCATCGTGCCCAGCGCCAGCCTGCTCACCCGCAGCCCGGACCTGCCGAGAAGGTAGTAGTCGTTCACAGCTGCCGTCCCTGTTCGCTGATCGAAGTCCCGCGCTCCAGTATTGGACCGCTCGGTCCAACGTAGCTCCGGATAATTGGACCGTCAAGTCCAGATCTTGCGTTGTTGCAGGTCAGGGTCTGCTCGCCGGTTTCGGATACGACACAAGGCCGCTCGTTGTCGAGGCGCGCCGCCCGCACCGTGGTGTCTTGCCGGACTTCGCCCGATTTGTGAGGCATGATGTCGGACGTGGAGTGGCCTTCGCACAGGTCGCCCTCGCCGCCCATGAGAACGGTGTCACCCGGGGGCTGAGCGGGGCGGCTGCCGCGGGGAAAGGCCCCACCGGGCGGTATCGCACCGCCGTTCCCCCTGTCCCTGCGCTCAGCACCTCCCCGACCGGAAGGGTTGACTCGATGACCACGCCCCCGGCACCCGGCTCGGCCCGCGCCTCGGCGCCATCCGACGGCCCCGGCAAGCAACCCGGCCCCAGCGTCCGCCCCGACCGGCCCGGCCCCGGCGGCGACCGGGCCGGCCGGACCAACGGCGGCCACGGACCCATGCCGGCCGGGCCGGCACCACTGCGCCCCGGCGCCGGTCGCGCCTCGGTGCCGTCGGCCGCCGGACGAGCGAGCGTCGGCGGCGTCACCGGCCGGGCCGCGGTCGGCGGCGCGAGCCGCACCACCGTGCTGCCCACGGGCAAGGACGGCGACGGCCCGGACTCCGGCAAGAGCACCGGCCGCAAGGCCAAAGGTCGCCGCCGGAAGTGGCGCAGCATCATCCTGGCCTCGGCCGCGGTCGTCGTCATGCTGGCCGGAGGAGGCCTGATCGGCGTCGCCTACCTCTACGACTCGGTCCCCGAACCCGCCGATTTCAGCGCCAACGAGAACACCTTCGTCTACTCCGCCGACGGCGAGCAGATCGCCAAGCTCGGCGGCGAGAACCGTGAGATCGTCCCCATGTCCCGGCTGTCCGACGAGGTCAAGGTCGCGCTCATCGCGGGCGAGGACAAGAACTTCTTCAATCACAGCGGCATCGACCTGTGGGGCATCGCGCGCGCCGCGTGGAACAACCTGACCGGCGGCGAGACCCAGGGCGCCTCCACCATCACCCAGCAGTACGCCCGCAACGCGGCCAAGGACCTCGAAGTCACCTACGCCCGCAAACTGCGCGAGGCGGTGATGGCGCGGCGGCTGGAGGAGGAGCACTCCAAGGACGAGATCCTCGGCTTCTACGTGAACACCGTCTGGTTCGGCCGCGGCTCCAGCGGCGTCGGCGCGGCGGCGAAGGCCTACTTCAACAGGTCGGCCAGTCAGCTGACGGTCGAACAGGCGGCGGTGCTCGGCGCGGTGCTCAAGCAGCCCGAGCCCAACGACTACGACGGGACCAAGGGCTACGACCCGCACCTCAGCCCCGACGCCGCCCGCATCCGCTGGAACTACGTGCTCGACAACATGGTCGAGATGGGCCGGCTCGACCCGACCAAGCGCGCGGCCATGGTCTACCCGGACAAGACGCTGCGCAAGTACTCCGCCCGGTCCGGCGAGACCGGTATCCAGGGCACCGGCACCGGCTTCGTGATCAACAAATACGTCGAGCGGGAGATGGCCGCCTGGGGCATCACGGACTGGCGCAACAAGGGCTACCGGATCACCACGACGATCAACTCCAAGGCGCAGAAGGCGCTGGAGGCGCAGCTCTACCGCACCTTCGAGTGGAAGGAGACCTGCAAAGGCAAGGGCGACGAGAAAAAGTGCACCAACGACGTCGTCAAGGCCGTCGACCACAAGGTCGACGGCGCGTACACCAAGATCAAGGGTTATCCCAAGAACGTGATCGCCGCCGGAGTGGCCATCGACCCGAAGAACGGCCGCATCCTGGCCTACTACGGCGGCGCGGACGGCACCGGCATCGACTACGCCGGAAAGATCAACGAGGGCACGATCTGGGAGGACGGCGGTCACCCGCCGGCGTCGTCGTTCAAGGTGTACACGCTGGCCGCCGCGATCGACGCGGGCATCTCGCTCAAGTCCACCTGGGACCCGACGCCCATCGTCGCCACCGGCAAGAAGAGGAACTGCGACAAGTACAAGCTCTGCCCGTACGAGGTGGAGAACGCGGGCCGCGACGCCGGCAGCCTCAAGTGCAAGCGCAAGTGCACGCTGCAGGACGTCACCCGGCTCTCCCTCAACGTGCCGTTCTTCAAGATCGCCAAGAAGATCGAGCCGAAGAACGTCGTCGCCATGGCCCACGCGGCCGGCATCAACACCATGTGGGCCGTCAGCGACGGCAAGGCACGCGACCTCACCAAACCGGAGACGGACACCAGCCGCGCCTCCTTCGACTACCAGGTCGGCTTCGGCCAGTACCCGATCACCGTGCTCGACCACGCGTCCGGCATGGCGACCTTCGCCAACCACGGCGTCTACAACAAGCCGCACGTCGTGCTCCGCGTCGAGAAGAAGGACGAGAACGGCAAATACCGGCTGGTCCCGAACACCGGCGAGGTCAGCAAGGCCGAGCGGCGCATCCGGCAGGAGGTCGCCGACGAGGTCACCGGCATGCTCAAGCAACTGCCCAAGAGCTACTACCGAGGGCTCGCCGGTGGCCGCCAGGCCGCCGCGAAGACCGGCACCTGGGAGAGCAAGGTCCAGGACAAGGCCCACTCCAACGTCTGGACCGTCGGCTACACCCCGCAGATCGCCTCGGCCATCTGGGTCGGCAACGTCAAGAACGCCTCGGACCCGATCTACCGGCCCGCGGCACTGGGCGGCGGCAACATCACCAGTGTTGGCCTGCCCGCCGAGATCTGGCAGGGCTTCATGAACCAGGCCCATGCCGACATGAAGCTCCCGCTGGAACCCCTGGCCAACGGCACCAACGGCAAGCTCGGCGAGTCCGAGGGGGTGGGCGACGGCGTCGAACCGTCGAAGAAGCCGAAACCGGACGGCTGCAAACCCATGCCGCTCTGCCTCGCGGCCAGTCCGAGCGTGCCCGGCAACGCCAATCTGGTCCCGTCGCCCTCGGCCGCCGGCCACGGACCAGGCCACACGCCGCCAGGCCCGCAACCCTCCAATGCGGAGGACTGACCGAGCCGGACCATCTGCACCCACGTGCACAGCGGGGGCCGTCGCGCGACACGACGGCCCCCGAGTCCGCTAGTGGCCGACCATCGCCTGCGCGAACGCCGAAAGCCGATGCCCTGCTGCGGGACCGAGCCCGCTCAGCGCCGCGAGTTGCTCCGCGCTGAGCACCACGTCGGCGGCGGCGACGTTCTCCGCCAGGTGTGTACGGCGGGTCGTGCCCGGGATGGCGTGCACGTCGTCGCCCTGCGCCAGCACCCACGCGATGGCTACCTGAGCCGGGGTGCACCCGGCCGCGCCGGCGATGTCGCGGATCCGGTCGACCAGCGCCAGGTTGTGATCAAGGTTGCCGTCGGCGAAGCGCGGGTGGTTCAGCCGGTTGTCACTGTCGGCCAGGCCCGCCGTCGACCGGATCGTGCCCGTGAGCAGGCCGCGCCCGACCGGCGAGTACGCCACGATCCGGATGCCCAGCTCCCGGCACACCGGCAGCACCTCATCCTCGATGTCGCGGCTGAACAGCGAATACTCGATCTGCAACGCGCTGATCGGGTGCACCGCGTGCGCCCGCCGGATCGTCTCCGCGCCGACCTCGGACAACCCCAGGTGGCGCACCTTGCCCTGCGCGACCAGGTCGGCCATCGCCGCGACAGTGTCCTCGATCGGGACCTCGGGGTTGCGCCGGTGCAGGTAGAACAGGTCGATCGCGTCGACGCCGAGGCGGCGCAGCGAGTTCTCGCAGGACTGCCGGGCCCAGCCGGGGCTGGAGTCGACCCGGTGCACGCCGCCGTCGCGCCGGATGGCGAACTTGGTGGCCAGGAAGACCCGGTCGCGGTTGCCCGGCAGGAACCGCGCCAGCAACTCCTCGTTGCGGCCCTCGCCGTAGGACGCCGACGTGTCAAAGTGCGTCACGCCCAGCTCCAGCGCGCGGTGCAGGGTGGCCAGCGACTCGTCCTGGTCGGCCGGGCCGTAGTTGGTGCTCATGCCCATGCAGCCCAGGCCGAGCGCCGGGATCGCCGGGCCGGCCGCGTCAATCAGTCTGCTCTGCATCAAGGTACCCCCGATATCTGGTGATCTTCCGGTCGATGACGGCCAGGTCGCGCTCCAGCTCGCTGATCTGGCGCAGCACCGTCGTGCGGTGCTGTTCCAGCAGCTCCAGGCGCTCGCGGCGGTTGTGCGTGCCGGCGCGGACCAGCTCGATGTAGCGGACCATCTCCCGCACCGGCATGCCGGTGGCGCGCATCTTGGTCAGCAGGTCGAGCCGCTCGACGTCGCGCAACCGGTAGCGGCGGCGGCCCGCATGGTCGCGCGGGATCGGGTCCAGCAGCCCGACCTGCTCATACCAGCGCAGGGTGTACGCCGTCAGGCCGGTCTTGGCCGCGACCTCGCCGACCGAGAACCCTTCCTCCATGCCGCCCAGCCTCCCAGTTGGAGCGCACTCGAAGTCAAGCCGCCCGCGGCGACTGGTGCCGTCAAGGCTCCCCGGTTCAGAACCACGGCCCGGTTCGGGCATCGAGCGCCATGATCACCTCGTCTTGCCACGCAGCGGCGATCAGGATTTCGACGGCGGCGAGACGGATGTCGCAGGGAAACCTCGCGTGGCAGTTGAGGCATCGCGAGCCGTTCGGGTAGTCGATGGCGCAGTGCGTTCGCACTGCGTGCGCAGCGGCCGCTTCGTCTGTCGGCTGCGGCTCGAAGATCCGCCGCGCTGCCTCCGGCGTAGTCGCGGAGACAGCATCCACGATCTCCTCCGGGTTGGCGTTCTCGTCCCGTCGTATGCCGTCTGGTAGAGGACGCACGGTGGTCAGCATGATGGCGAAGGTGCTCTCGGTCATGAATTAGCGATCCCATCGGTGGGGTGGCCAGGGCACGCGGCGTACGCACGGATGCGGTCGTCACGCCGCCGCGCGCCCTGCTGCCCGACGCCGCCGTCCCGATGACACCAGCGCCAGGCCTGCCATCGATCGTGTCCGCAAGCCGCCCACTGGAACATCGCATCGACCGGGCGTATCTGCTGCGAGTCCATTGCGATGCCGGGCGAGACGGCGAACGATGGGACCCGATGGCTACCTCGGCGCGTCCCCCATCCGATCCGGCGGCCCGGCGTACGGCACTGATCCGTCGCCGTACTGCTCAAGGCCTGTCTCAGGAGCGCCTCGCAGAGCAACTCGGCGTGGACCGAACGACGATCGCTCGCTGGGAGTCGGGCACCAGCACGCCCCAACCGTGGCAACGCCCGAACCTCGCTCAGGCTCTTGGCGTTACCCTGGCGGAGTGCGACGCACTGCTCGTACTCGCACCACCGACCACGGCAGCGACTACTGTGCAGGCAGAGTCCTCGGGCCAGGGCGACGGTGACGAGATGGATCGCAGAGTCTTTCTGACCACGACAATGGCGAGCGCAGTCAGCGTTCCAAGTCGGCCTGGACTCATCGATGCGCTCCTTCAGCCGCCGCAAGCCGAGGCTCTGACGCTGAATCAGCTCAGCGCCGGCGTCCAAGAGGTGAAAACGGCTTACCAGGCATGCCGCTACGACGACGTGGCCGCCGTCCTCGCGCGGCTGCTACCGGCCGTGCGGTCATCCCTGGATCGCCTGGACAGCAGCCAGCTCGATGCCGGACATGCACTCGCAACGGACCTCTACCACGTGGCTGGGAGCGTCTTCCTCAAGCTCGGAGACCCCGCGATCGCTTTGCTCGCCGCTGAACGCAGCGGGCATCACGCCGCCAGGAGCGGCGATCCGATCGCCGAAGCGACCAGCGCACGTGTTCTGACCCATGCTCTGGTGGCCAGCGGCCACAACACGAATGCCGTGGCGATCGGAACTGGCGCGGCCACCCGTCTCAAACGCGCCACCGGTCTCAGGGAAGACGATGCTCTTTCGGCATACGGCGCGCTCCTGCTCCGCTCCGCCGTTGCGGCCGGTCGGACGCAGAACCGCGACACCGCCGAGGCGATCCTTGATGAGGCTAAGCGGGCAGGAGAAGAGCTCGGCCATGACGGTAACGACCGTTGGACCGGCTTCGGGCCAACCAACGTCCAGCAGCACCGAGTGCACCTCACGCTCGCCTTCGGTGATGCCGGCACAGCTGTCGAGATCGCCAGGCGGGTCCCGCTCGACAAGATCCCAATTGCCGAGCGTCGAGGCTCCCTATTCCTCGACGTCGCGAAGGCGTACGCGATGTGGGGTCGGCACGAGCAGGCCCTCAACGCACTACACGCTGCGCTGAAGGCCGCTCCGGGTGAAGTCAACGCACGGCCCGCGACTGCGCGGCTCATCGCGGACCTTGCCGCGCTGGCGCGTGGTCATACCCGGGCGCGTGTTGTCGAATTCGCCGGTCAGGCCGGTATCCGCCTGTGACAGGCAAACATCTCAACCTGGTCCTCTGCGGCGCGGGACCAGCTGCCGACGCAGCCGTCCTGATCAGGCTCGCGCAGGAGCAATCATGGACGGTCACGGTCACGGCCACGCAGGCGGCGCTGAGCTTCATCGACACCGCGGAGCTGGAACGGCTGTCCGGCAACCCGGTACGCACCGACTACGGAGTCGCACCGGGCACTGAGCGACAGGTGAGGCCGGTCAACGCCTTGATCATCGCTCCAGCCACTTACAACACGATCAACAAACTCGCTCTGGGCATCGCCGACACATACGTCCTCACATCTGTTGCTGAGATCGTCGGCCGACGAGTGCCCACCGTGATCGTTCCGTTCGTCAACGCCGCTCTCGCCGAGCGAAGGCCCTTCGTTTCCTCCGTCGAGAGCCTCAGGCAGGAGGGGATCACCGTTTTCCTGGGTCAGACGAGTTCATGGCTGCCCCACAAGCCCGGTACGGGGCGCGCACAACAGATGCGCTTCCCGTGGGAAGCCGCGTTGCAGCACCTCTACCGAGGCAACGACGCAGACCACCCCAACGACTAGGTCTTCGCTGATCACGAAGGTGGTTGTCGAAAGTGGGTGGCCTGCGGGCATCCGAGCAAACGCTGAGCGTGCTTTGGCCGGCGGCAATGGGGTCAACCCAGTCTGCGGCGCACCAGTTCCTGCAGCGCCGCGAGTTCCGCGTCGAGGGCGGCGACGCCCTGCGCGGTGATGGCGACCCAGGTGCGTGGCCGCCGCCCGTGGTAGCCCTTCTCGGTGTGCACCAGCCCCGCCTCCTCCAGCACGGCGAGGTGCCGGGAGAGATTGCCCGCGGTGAGTTCGAGGGCGTCGCGCAGGTAGCCGACCTCGACCCGCTCCGCCTCAGCAGCGATGGTGAGGATGCCGAGACGGTGACGTTGGTGCACGACGTCGTCCAGGGCGTTGGTCGGGAACGCGGACCGCTCGGCCTCCTCGGCGTGGCTCATGCGGGCCGCCGCCGGAGCAGCGCGGCCGCACACCCCCCGGCCAGCAGCACCACGACCGGCAGCAGCGCCGCGACGAAGAAGGTGAACCGGCCCAGCAGGTCCACGACGGCGTATGCGTCGACGCGGAACGCGACGCTGACCAGCACCAGCACGGCCGCGTAGAGCACGACCGTCACCGTCAGCGCCCGGCTGCGCTCCACTCGCGCCAGCACCGCCAGTCCCACACCGATGACCAGGTGCGGGAACATCCCGCGGCCGCTGACCGCCATCAGCTCGGGGGTGATCCAGACCGTCAGGTCGTGCAGCGGACCGGAGACGTTGTTGTAGAGCAGGTCCAGCGTGAGCGTGAGCAGCAGCGCGGCGACCGTGCCGGCCAGCCCGGCGAGCACGTAGCCGCGGACCGGGGCCTGCAGGCCGACCCGCCGACCCCGCCAGCGGTACCAGGCGAGGCTGACCAGGTAGCCGACGATCAGCGCGGCGAGCCAGTACCAGCCCAGCGCGGCGGCGTCGTCCAGCGTGTCGCCGCCGAGACGGGCGAGTGCGGGCACCTGTTGCGGCGCCATCATGTCGGCGGGTAGTCGGGCCATGACGTAGAACGGTAGTGCCACCGCCCCGAGCAGACCGAACAGCAGCAACGGCAGCCAGTGCGCGTGGCGCGCGGCGCGGGTGCGGCGGCGCAGTACGTCCAGTTCGGCGAGCACCTCGGCTGGGGATCCGGGGGCGGCAGAGTTCGGTGACATGGATGCCTCCAAGGGGTGGGCGAGTGTGGCAACTGCGTCAGCAATAGCTTTGCATCGCAAACCAATTTGCACAATGGTTGCTCGGACATCGACAAGCGGACCGCACCGGAGCCGATGCCCGGTGCCGGGTGCCAGTAGGGTTGGCCGCAATGTTGGACGGTCTCGACGCGCTGCACGCGCTGTGCGGCGAGGACCGCGACCGCCGCCGCGGGTGGGAGTTCGTCCGCGGGCAGGCTGCTGCCTACGGCCGCCCCTTGGCCGAAGGCGACGGTGTCGACGCCGACCGGTTGCGGGCAGCCGAGAAGCGGCTCGGCATCGCGCTGCCGGCCGCGCTGTGTGAGGCTCACCTGCTGTTCGGGCGGCGCACGGACCTGACCCGCGTACAGGACCGTCTGCTGGCACCCGGCCAGCTTCTACGCGATGCCGAGGGCGTCCTGGTGTTCCGCGTCGAGAACCAGTACTGCGCGTCGTGGGGCGTACCGGCCGAGGCCGTCGACCGCGATGACCCGCCGGTCCTGATGGGCACCGGCGGCCGCTGGCTGCCGTACACCGATCGGCTGTCGATCGCGCTGGTCGAGATGGTGCTGTCGGAGGCGATGTTCTCCGCCGACGAGGCGAACGTCGACAACCGGTACGACATGGACGACGCCGCAAGCGCGGCGCTGCGGGCGACGTTCGTACGACTACCGCTGCCGGACCTGCCGCTCTGGGCCGCGCCGGACGGGCCGCCCGTGCGCTGGTTCGCCGGTCCCGACGTGCTGCTGCGAGAGGACAGTGGCACGTGGCTGTGGGTCCACGGCCGCACCCCGGCAGCGGTGCAGGCTGTGCGGGACAGGCTGCCGGGCGATTGGCAGATGGTCCCGGACGACGAGGACCACGAGGACTGACCTCGATCGCAAGGCGCGCACTCATCCGCTCGCACTCTGCCTGTGCGCGCCGCGACGTGGCAGTATGGCGGGACCCGTCACACACCCGCCGCTGGGAGCCAACCATGGACAACACCATCGACCACGCTCCCCTGCACCATGACGGCGACAGCGGCATCGGGGTCGTGGTCTGCCACGGCTTCACCGGCTCGCCGCACAGCATGCGCCCCTGGGCCCGCCACCTGGCCGAGCAGGGCTGGTCGGTGCGGCTGCCGCTGCTGCCGGGCCACGGCACGAGCTGGCGCGACGCCAACCGCACCACCTGGCAGGACTGGTACACCGAGGTCGAACGCGCGGTCACCGACCTGCGCAAGCACTGCACGTCCGTGTACGCCGTCGGCCTGTCGATGGGCGGCACGCTCGCCCTGCGCCTGGCCCAGCAGCACCCCGACCTGGCCGGCATCGTGCTGGTGAACCCGGCCGTGACCATGCTGCGCTGGGACGCCAAGCTGCTGCCCGTGCTGGGCATGCTCGTGCCCTCGGTGCCCGCGATCGGCAACGACATCGCCAAGCCCGGCGTCGACGAGGGCGCCTACCCGCGCACGCCGGTGCGGGCCGCGGCGTCGCTGCGCAAATTCCAGTCCGTCGTACGCGCGGACCTGTCCAAGGTCGCCCAGCCGGTGCTGCTCTACCACTCCGCCAACGACCACGTCGTGGAGCCCGTCAACAGCGAGATCGTGCTGAAGCACATCACGTCGTCGGATGTGCAGGAGGTCGTCCTGCAGGACAGCTACCACGTGGCGACGCTGGACCACGACGCGCCGCGCATCTTCGACGGCAGCGTCGCCTTCATCAAGCGCCTCAGCAGCTGAACGGTGGTCGGGGCCGCACGGTGGCGGCCCCGACCTCCCGGTTCAGCGCGCGGTCCCGGCGCGGCGCTTGGCGAAGACGTCGAACGCGACGGCGGCCAGCAGCACCAGGCCCTTGAACAGCATGACCCGCTCGCTGGGCGCGCCGATCAGGGACATGCCGTTGTTGATGACGCCCATGATGAGCCCGCCGGTGATCGCGCCGACGACCCGGCCGACGCCGCCCTGCACGGCCGCGCCGCCGATGAACGCCGCCGCGATGGCGTCGAGTTCGAAGCCGTTGCCCGCGGTCGGACCGGCCTGGTTGAGCCGCCCGGCGAAGACGATGCCCGCGATCGAGGCGAGCACGCCCATGTTGACGAACAGCCAGAACGTCACCGACTTGACCTTGATGCCGGACAGGGTGGCCGCGTTGAGGTTGCCGCCGATGGCGTAGATGTGGCGGCCGAACACGACCCGGTCGGTGAGCAGCGAGTACGCCAGGACCAGCGCGGCCAGCAGCACGAGCACCCAGGGCAGGTTCTTGAACCGGGCCAGCTGCACGATGACGGTCATCACGACGACGGCGGCGATGGCGAGCTTGGTGACGAACAGCACGGTCGGCTCGACGACCTGGCCGTAGCGCACCCGTCCGGCGCGGCTGCGCCACTGGGTGACCACGATCCCGGCGATGAAAGCGACGCCGAGCAGCAGCGTGAGCAGGTCCGCGCCGCCCAGCGGGCCGAGGCCGATGTTGCCCAGGGTGGTCGGCATGAACCCGTTGGCGATGGTGCGGACCTCGTCGGGGAACGGGCCGATGCCCTGATTGCCGAGCACGGTCAGGGTGAGCGCCCGGAACAGCAGCATGCCGGCCAGTGTCACGATGAACGCCGGGATGCCGAAGTACGCCACCCAGTAGCCCTGCCAGGCGCCGATCAGGCCGCCGCAGATCAGGGTGATCAGGATGGCCAGCGGCCACGGCACATCGTTGTTGACCATGAGTACGGCGGAGATCGCGCCGGTGACGGCGACGACCGAGCCGGCGGACAGGTCGATGTGCCCGGCGATGATGATCAGGATCATGCCGATGGCGAGGATCAGGATGTAGGAGTTCTGCACCACCAGGTTGGAGATGTTCTGCGGAGCGAGCAGGTCTCCGTCGGTGAGGAACGCGAACAGGGCGATGATCAGCGCGAACGCGATGTAGATGCCGTTCTGGCGCAGGTTGGCCGAGAAGAGCCGACCGCCGAATCGGTCCGGTGCCTTGGTCACCGCGAGGTCGCTCGCGGCCGCCGGCACGGCGGTGCTCGGGCCGGTCGTGGGGCCGACACTGGTCATGGGGTCACTGCTCCTTCACCTTGGTCATGTACTGCATGAGCCGCTCGGGGGTGGCCTGCTCGCGGGTGACCTGGCCGGTGATCCGGCCGGCGGACATCGCGTAGATGCGGTCGCAGACGCCGATCAGCTCGGGCAGTTCGGAGGAGATGACCAGCACGGCTTTGCCCTGGTCGGCCATGTGGTTGATGATCGAGTAAATCTCGTACTTGGCGCCGACGTCGATGCCGCGGGTGGGCTCGTCGAGGATGAGCACGTCGGCGTCGGTGAACAGCCACTTCGACAGCACGACCTTCTGCTGGTTGCCGCCGCTGAGCTTGCCGGTGACGGCCGCGACGTTCGGGGCCTTGATGTTCATGCCGGCCCGGAAGCCGTCGGCGACCCGGTACTCCTCGTTGTCGTGGATCCAGCCGCGGGTGGCCAGCTTGTTCAGCGCCGCCGCGGACACGTTGCGCTTGATGTCCTCGATCAGGTTGAGGCCGTAGCGTTTGCGGTCCTCCGTGGCGTACGCGATGCCGTGGCGGATCGCGTCGCCGACGGTCTTCAGGCGGATCTCCCTGCCGTCCTTGAAGATCCGGCCCGAGATGCCGATGCCGTAGCTGCGCCCGAAGACGCTCATGGCCAGCTCGGTGCGGCCCGCGCCCATCAGCCCGGCCAGGCCGACGATCTCGCCGCGGCGCAGGCTGAGGTTCGCGCCCTGCACGACGACCCGCCCGTGCTGGGTGGGGCTGTGCACGGTCCAGTCCTCGATGCGCAGCACCTCGTCGCCGATGTTCGGCTCGTGCTCGGGGAAGCGGTGTTCGAGGTCGCGGCCGACCATGCCGGCGATGATGCGGTCCTCGGTGACGTCGGCGGACATGTCGAGGGTCTCGATGGTCCGGCCGTCGCGCAGGATCGTGGTGGTGTCGGCGATCTCCCGGATCTCGTTCAGCTTGTGCGAGATGATCACGCAGGTGATGCCCTGGTCGCGCAGGCCGCGCAGCAGGTCGAGCAGGTGCGCGGAGTCCTCGTCGTTGAGCGCGGCGGTCGGCTCGTCGAGGATGAGCAGGCGCACCCGCTTGGTCAGCGCCTTGGCGATCTCGGTCAGCTGCTGCTTGCCGACGCAGAGGTCCATCGCGAGCGTGGCCGGGTTCTCGTGCAGGCCCACGCGGTGCAGCAGTTCGGCGGCCTCGGCGTGGGTGCGGTTCCAGTTCACGACGCCGCCGGGGGCGCGCTCGTTGCCGAGGAAGATGTTCTCCGCGATCGACAGGTTCGGGCACAGGGCCAGTTCCTGGTGGATGATCACGATGCCGAGGCGTTCGCTGTCGCGGATGGTGGCGAACCGGCAGGCCTCGCCGTCGAGGGTGATCTCACCGCTGTAGTCGCCGTGCGGGTGGACCCCCGACAGGACTTTCATCAGGGTGGACTTGCCCGCGCCGTTCTCGCCGCAGATCGCGTGGATCTCCCCGCGGCGGACCGTGAGGTTGACGTCGTCCAGGGCGGTGACCCCCGGGAACGTCTTGGTGATGTGACGCATCTGCAGGATCACGTCGGTCAAGGTCGTCCTCCTCCGGTTCGGCGGGACGCCCGCCCGGCCGGGGTGACCGGCCGGACGGGCGTGGCGGTGCTACTTGAGCTGGTCGGCGGTGTAGTAGCCGGTGTCGATCAGGGTCGCCTTGTAGTTGTCCTTGTAGACGACGATCGGCTCCAGCAGGTACGACGGGACGACCTTGATGCCGTTGTCGTAGTCCTTGGTGTTGTTGACCTCCGGCTTGCCGCCCTTGAGGACCGCGTCGGCCATCTTCACGGTGACCTTCGCCAGCTCCCGGGTGTCCTTGTAGATCGTCGCGTACTGCTCGCCCGCGATGATCGACTTGACCGAGGCGACCTCGGCGTCCTGGCCGGTGACGACCGGGTAGGGCTGGTTGGCGGTGCCGTAGCCGCTGCTCTTGAGCGCGGACAGGATGCCGATCGACAGGCCGTCGTACGGCGACAGCACGCCCTGCACCTTGTCGCCCTTGGCGTAGGTCTTGGTGAGCAGGTCCTCCATGCGCTTCTGCGCGGTCGCCGGGTCCCAGCGCAGGATCGCGACCGTCTTGAAGTCGACCTCCTTGCTCTTGACGACCAGCGTGCCCTTGTCGATGAAGGGCTTGAGGGTGTCCATCGCGCCGTTGAAGAAGAACGTCGCGTTGTTGTCGTCGGGCGAACCGGCGAACAGCTCGACGTTGAACGGGCCCTTGGCGGTGCCGTCGGAACCGTCGGCCTTCTTCAGGCCCAGGCCCACCAGCAGCGACGTCGCCTGCTGCACGCCGACCTTGTAGTTGTCGAACGTGGCGTAGTAGTCCACGTTGGGCGAGTTGCGGATCAGGCGGTCGTAGGCGATGACCGGGATCTTCTTGTCAGCGGCCTGCTGCAGCTGCGTCGTGATCGCCGTGCCGTCGATCGACGCGACGATCAGCAGCTTCGCGCCCCGGGTGATCTGGTTCTCGATCTGGTTGACCTGGGTCGGGATGTCGTTCTCGGCGTACTGCAGGTCGACCTTGTAGCCGAGCGCCTCCAACTGGGTCTTGAGGTTCTCCCCGTCGTGGATCCACCGCTCGGAGGACTTGGTCGGCATCGTCACGCCCACCAGCGCGCCCGCCGTGCCGCCGCCTTGCTCCTGGTCGGCGGTCTTGGTGCTCGAACCGCAGGCGGCGAGGCTCGTGGCCACGACCAGTCCCAGTGCGGCGGCGGCCAATCTTGCGATCTTCATATCGCTCCTTCTCCCGACGGGAACGGCCCACCGGCCGCCAGGTCAGGCGGCAGGCTGTGATCGCTCACAAAATCTTTCGGTAACCCGCGGCTGTCGCAGATTACGGGCTTGTGAACGCTCACATAATTCGACGCTCGAGGGGCCAAGGTCAATGGACGCCAGATCACGGTTGGATTACGGAGAAGGTCCCGGGAGGCACCCACCCGGATGACCTTCACAAGGCTGCGGACAGCCACCGCGGCACGGCGACCACTCCTCACCCGACAACGGGCTTATAGGATGAATGCTCACCATTTCGGATGGCCATCGGCAGGCCGGTGCGGGACCGAGCGCAAAGGAACGGGTCATGGCCCTGACATCACCCGACCGCCAGACCGCGACCGGGACCGTGCTGTTCACCCTGGCATGCGGCCAGTTCCTGATGACGCTGGACAGCTCGGTCATGAACGTGTCGATCGCGACGGTCGCCGAGGACGTGGGCACCACCGTCACCGGCATCCAGACCGCGATCACGATGTACACCCTCGTCATGGCGGCTCTGATGATCACCGGCGGCAAGATCGGCCAGATCATCAGCTTCAAGCGCTCGTTCGCCATCGGCTGCGTGATCTACGGCGCGGGCTCGCTCACCACCGCCCTGGCACCCGACCTCACCGTGCTGCTCATCGGCTGGTCACTGCTCGAAGGCATCGGGGCCGCGCTCATCCTGCCCGCCATCGTGGCACTGGTCGCGACGAACTTCGACCGCTCGCAGCGTCCCCGGGCGTATGGCCTGGTCGCCGCGTTCGGTGCGATCGCGGTCGCGGTCGGACCACTGATCGGCGGGTTGCTGACCACCTACGCCTCCTGGCGCTGGGTGTTCGCCGGCGAGGTGGTCGTCGTCCTGGGCATCCTGCTGCTGACCCGCCACATGCGCGGCCTGCCGCCCGACCGCGCCACCCGCCTGGATCTCGGCGGCACCGCACTGTCCGGCCTGGGCCTGGTGCTGATCGTCTTCGGCGTACTACGCGGCGGCACCTGGGGCTTCGTCAACCCCAAGCCCGGCGGACCGGCGTGGCTCGGCCTGTCGCCCGTGTTCTGGCTGGTCATCGCAGGCGGCGTCGTGCTGCGCTGGTTCCTGTCCCGCGAACGCGCCCGCCAGCGCCGGGGCCGGCCGGTGCTGCTCGACCCGGGCCTGCTGGACAACAGGCTGCTGCGCGGCGGCCTCAACTCGTTCCTGTTCCAGTACCTGCTCCAGGCGGGTCTGTTCTTCACCGTGCCGCTCTACCTGTCCGTCGCGCTCGGCCTGTCCGCGATCGACACCGGCCTGCGCATCCTTCCTCTGTCCGTGACCCTGCTGCTCGCCGCTGTGGGCGTGCCCAGGTTCCTCCCGAACGCCTCCCCGCGCCGGGTGGTGCAACTCGGCTTCGCCGCCCTGTTCGCCGGCATCGTCGCCCTCGCCGCCGCGCTGGAGGTCGGTGCCGGGCCGGAGATCGTCACCTGGCCGCTGCTGCTGGCCGGGCTCGGCATCGGCGCGCTGGCCTCCCAGCTCGGCAGCGTCACCGTGTCGGCGGTGCCCGACGAGCGCAGCGCCGAAGTCGGCGGGCTGCAGAACACCGTGACCAACCTGGGCGCGTCAGTCGGCACCGCCCTGGCCGGGGCTGTGCTCATCTCCGGGCTGACGACGTCGTTTCTCACGGGCGTGCAGGCCAACCCCGCGATCCCCGCCGAGGTGTCCGCGCAGGCCCAGGTGCAGCTGGCGGCAGGCATCCCGTTCCTGTCCAACGACCAGCTGGCAGCGGCGCTGTCGGACGCCGGCGTGGACCCGTCCACCGCGGCCGCCGCCCTCGCGCAGAACGAGCAGTCCCGCCTCGACGGCCTGCGCGCCGCGCTGGGCCTGCTCGCGATCATCGCGCTCGCCGCGCTCTTCCTCACCCGCGGCATTCCGACCCACCAGCCGGGCACGGCTCCCCCGACCCAGCCGGGCACGGCTCGCTCACCGCAGGCCTGAGCGCGGTCCCCGACCGCACCAAGGTCACTCGACTTGCCTGGCACCTGTGGGAATGAGCCGTCAAGATACGCACGAATGCCAGGCAAGTCGGACGATCATGGGCGGTGTCAGGCGCGGACCCGGGACGCCGCCAGGTCGCGCAGTTCGTCCAGCACGATGCGGGTCGCCGCGGTCAGCGCCGAGCGGCTGCGCACGGCCGCGTACACCTGGCGGGTCAGCGGTTCGCGCAGCGCGCGGGTCGCCACGCGGTATCTGCCGTCGACGGCCAGTTCGGGCAGCAACGACACGGACAGGCCCGCCTCGACATGTGCCAGCAGCAGCTCGTAGCTGCCGAAACGACCGGCCACCCGCGGTTCGAAGCCGGCGTGGCGGCAGCTGCTGGTGACCAGATGGGACAGGTACGTCCCGGGCAGATCGACCGACCAGGCCGCCTCGGCGAAGTCGGCCAGATCCACCGGCACGTCCGGCCCCGCCTGATCCTGCGCGGTCACCAGCACGACGGCGTCGGCGAGCAGCGCGACCGTGTGCACGTCCGGGTCCAGGGGCGTCGAGCCGTCGATGAAGTCGGCGGTGACGATGATGTCGCAGTCGCCGCGGCGCAGGGCAGGCTGGCTGGCCTGCGGATCGAGCTCGCTGATCTCCAGCTCGATCCGCGGATGCGCCTGCCGCAGCCGGGCGGCGAGCGGTATGGCCAGCGTACGGACCGCGCTGGAGAACGCAGCCAGGCGCACCGGTCCGGCCGGCTGTCCGGACAGGTCGCGCAGCTCAGCCTCGGCTGCTTTGACCTGGTCGAGAATGACCCGGGCGTGCCGGGCGAGGGTGCGCCCGGCCGCCGTGAGCCGCACCCGGCGGCCGACCCGCTGCAGCAGGTCGGCGCGCGCTTCCGCCTCCAGCACCGCCAGCTGCGCCGATACCGCCGACGGGCTCAGGTGCAGCGCGGCGGCGACGGCCCGCACCGTGCCGAGGCTGTCCAGCAGGGCAAGCATCTCCAGGCGAGCGGTGTTCAGTCGCAACGATGCTCCTAGTGCAGAGATTGCGCACAGGCTAGCCGGGAATCGGAGCTTTTCGCGCACAGCAACCGTTCATATCGTGAGGGCATGACGCTGATGAGCGAGCAGTCCACCGCCGCGCAGTTCTGGGCCGACGCGGAACGCCATCTGGTGCGCTACGGCGGCCCGTTCACGCCGGAGATCATCGAACGGGCGGCGGGCAGCTACGTGTACACCGCCGACGGCCGGCGGATCCTCGATTTCACCTCGGGGCAGATGAGCGCCATCCTGGGCCACAGCCACCCGGCGATCGTGGCCACCGTGCAGCAGCAGATCGCGAACCTCGACCACCTGTTCAGCGGCATGCTGTCGCGGCCGGTCGTCGACCTCGCCCGGCGGCTCGCCGAGACCCTGCCCGCGCCGCTGGACAAGGTGCTGCTGCTGACGACCGGCGCCGAGTCGAACGAGGCCGCCATCCGCATGGCGAAACTCGTCACCGGCAAGCACGAGATCGTGGCGTTCGCCCGCTCCTGGCACGGCATGACCGGCGCCGCTGCCGCCGCGACGTACAGCGCCGGCCACCAGGGTTACGGGCCGACCGCGCCCGGCAACTTCGCGCTGCCCACGCCCAACCCGTACCGTCCCGACTTCACCACCGCCGACGGCGAGCTCGACTGGCGGCGACAGCTCGATCACGGGTTCGCCATGATCGACGCTCAGTCGTCGGGCAGCCTCGCGGCCTGCATCGTCGAGCCGATCCTCAGCTCCGGCGGCGTCATCGAGCCGCCGCCGGGCTACTTCGCCGCGCTGGCCGCCAAGTGCCGGGAACGCGGCATGCTGCTGATCGTCGACGAGGCGCAGACCGGCCTGTGCCGCACCGGCGACTGGTATGCCTTCCAGCGCGACGGCATCGTGCCCGACATCCTCACCCTGTCCAAGACGCTGGGCGCGGGGCTGCCGCTGGCCGCCGTGATCACCAGCGAGGAGATCGAGCAACGCGCCCACGAGCGCGGCTACCTGTTCTACACCACGCACGTGTCGGACCCGCTCGTCGCGGCCGTCGGCAACACCGTGCTCGACGTCGCGTTGTCCGATCAGCTGGACCTGCGGGCCCGGGAGCTGGGCGCGTTCCTGCGCACCGGGCTGCTGGAGCTGCAGCAGCGGCACCAGGCCGTGGGCGACGTGCGCGGACGCGGGTTGATGCAGGGCCTCGAACTCGTCGTCGACCGGGCCACCAAGCAGGGCGCGGATGCGCTCGGTGCCCAGGTCACCCGCCGCTGCCTGGAACTCGGCCTGCACCTGAACGTGGTGCAGCTGCGGGGCATGGGCGGCACGTTCCGCATCGCGCCGCCGCTGACCGCGACCCGGGAAGAACTGGCCCTCGGCCTGGAGATCCTCGACCAGGCACTTGCTGACACCACCACGGCCTGACAACTACCACGCTCCGAGCGCCCACATCATTTTTGATGTGGGCACATCAAAAATGATGTGCCCACATCTTGATGGTGCGGTTCCCCGACGCCGCCGCGCGCCCGGCCGCTACACGAGCGCCGCGCGCAGCCGGTCGTAGGTCGGGGCGAGCCGGCGCAGGGTGTCCGCAGCAGCCGGGAAGTCCTTGGTGACCATCGGGTACTGCAGCGAGCCGACCAGCCGGGCCTGCTCGGCGGCGACCCCGGCCGCCTCGTCGTAGCCGGCCAGCAGCAGGCAGTCGGCGGTGTCGCTGAGCCTGCGCGCGCCGACCCGGATCGCGAAGTACATCAGGTGCTCGCGCAGCCCGTCCCCCGCGCCGGCCTCGACCAGCTCGGCGACCCGCTCGGCGGCCGCGCCGTTGCCCAGGCTGCCGGGCGGCATCTGCACCTCGTCACACATCGACAGCCAGTCGATCGCGGCCGGGATGATCGAGCGGATCGCGTCGGCGTCCTTGACGTCGGCGACCTTCGCGAAGCCGGTGCGCATCGTGTACGGATCGCCGTAGCTGATCGTCTCAGCCCGCCAGGCCGTCATGAAGTCGCCGACCGGCACCTCGGCGTACGGATACCCGTGCGGGTCGTGCACGAGCACCCGCTCGTCGTCCACGTCGAGCGCGACCACATAATGGTCGGCCCCGATCGGCCCGTTCATCTCCGGCTGGTGGCGCAGGTGCCCCATCTCGACCGGCCCGACCCACACCGGCCCCTGCCGCACCGCTGCCGCGAGGCGGGCCAGTGCCGTCTCGGCATCGCCGCCCTTGCTGACCGTCGACGTCCAGCCGATCGCCGCCAGCGCCCGGTCGAACCCCTGCGCGGGATCCCACCCGTAGGCGTCGAAGAACACCAGCGTGCCGCCGATGAGCTGCATGCCGAACGGCCCACCGGTGGCGACCTCGATGACCGCGGTGGACGGCGCCTGCGCGCCGAGCAGCATCGCGAACGAGTTCGAGTAGCAGTAGGGGCCGCTGCCCACATAGGGAAGATGACGCACGGTAAACCTCTCGTTCAGACGGCGACCGGGTACGCGACGTCGAAGCGCGATCCGGTGCCCGGATAGATCTCGTAGGGATGCCCGGTGCAGACGACACCGGGATGGGCGTCGGTCCACGCCTCGATCGCGTCGTAGACGCGCAGGATCAGCGGCAGGTTCTGGTAGCCGGGCGGCACCGGCAGGTACACCGCCGTGTGCGCCGGCACGAGCCGGACGTGCAGGTCGTCGACGGGTTCGACCGGCCCGTCGCAGGCGACCGCCACCTCCACGTACCCGTCGCTGTCCGGGGTGATCAGGTCCTCGAAGAACACGAACCGGGGGCCGTCCGCGGCCAGCCCGCAGGCCCGCAGTCGAGCGCGGATGTCTTGCTCAGCCGTGTGCATGAGGCCAGGCAGCGCGGTGGAGTCGATCCGCCGCCGGCGGCCGAGCACCTTCGTCACCGGCACGTCCCGCTGTGCCACGGCGTCGGCCAGCCCTGAGCCGTCGGACGAGCCCTGCACGGCCTCCACCACGGCCGCCCGATCGTCGAGCAGGCAGCGCTGGGCGTGCAGCCAGCCGCGCAGTTCGAGCGCCCGGTCCTGCGGGCTCAGATCGGCCAGCGCGGCGATCCGGGCCAGCGGCAGGCCGAGCCGCCGCAGCCGGGCGATCAGCCGGGCCCGGGGCAGCTGGTCGGGGCGGTAGTAGCGGTAGCCGGTGGCCGGATCCACCCGCGCGGCGGGGAGCAGGCCCTGCTCGGCGTACAGGCGCAGCGCCTTCGGCGACAACCGTGCCGCCGCCCCGAACTCCCCCGCCAGCAGATGCTCCCGTGCCACCCGGCCAGTCTGCGGCGTGCCCCTGGGGCGAGGTCAAGACGAACGTCCGCCGGCAGGGCGTTCGCCCCGTCGGCGGACGTTCCTTCCGTCGGCGCGGCCGGCAGGACCCGCGCGGCGGAGCCTACTCGCCCTTCGGGTCCAGACAGTCGATCTGCACCGGCACGGTGCCGGTCTGGCCGTTCCCGGTGACGGTGACGACTGCCTGGCCGGACCAGTGCGGGTCGGCGTCGGCCCACGCGTTGTGCAGGTGGCCCTGGCCGTTGCCGCTCGCGTCGGTGGTGAAGGTGTCGGCGTGGTGGAAACCACGGGCGGTGCTCACGGTGTACACGGTGTCGGGCTGTCCGCCGGTGAGCGTGACCAGCACCTCTCCACCGTGGTCGTTGCAACCCTCAAGGCTGCTGGTCAGCCAGCCGAGGGGCGTCTGCGCGGTGTCGGCGAGCGCGACCTCGTGCGCGAGGAGCGTCGTGGCGAGCGCGACACCGGCGATGCCGAGCGCCCGGAAGGCTTTGGTCCGCAGGGTGGACACGTTGACCCCGTTTCGTGACGGTCCCGGCGGCGGCTCCACCGGGACTTCCGACCACAGTAGACAGACATCCCCACCCACGTGGTTGTCAGCGCCGGTAAACCCGTTGCGAGCGGCCGAGATCAGTTGTCTGGTTGACGGACCACCGAACACGGAAGGGACCATGACCCTCATGTCGCTGCCCACTCCCACGCTGCACACCGCCCGCCTGCGACTGCGTCCGTTCGACGACACGGACGCGGACGACCTGTTCGCGCTGCACAGCAACGCCGAGGTGCTGCGCTACTGGGACTCGCCGCCGTGGACCGAACCCGCGCGCGCCGAGCGGTTCCTAGCGGTCTGCCGGCAGCTGGCGGAGGAGGGCACCGGGGCCCGGCTGGTCGTGGAGCGCGCCTCGGACGGGGCCTTCCTCGGCTGGTGCACCCTGCACCGGTGGAATCCGGACTACCGCAGTGCATCGCTCGGCTACTGCTTCGGCGAGGCAGCGTGGGGCCACGGCTACGCGACGGAGGCCGCGCGTGCTCTGCTCGGGTGGGCATACGGCACGCTGGACCTCAACCGCGTCCAGGCGGAGGCCGACACCCGCAACGTGGCGTCTGCCCGAGTCCTGGAGAAGCTCGGGTTCGTACGCGAGGGGACGTTGCGCGAAGACTGCGTCGTGAACGGCGACGTCTCCGACTCGTGGGTCTACGGACTGCTCAGGCGCGAGTGGCAGCCGCCGTCCGAACCGACTCCGGACAGCTGACCTGGCTCTTTCACCACCGCGCCGCGCCATCACGGGCGATAATGGTGCGAGCCCCCGTCGGCCTCCCCCACTGGGACCGACACCACGTCCATGCCGGCGATGGGGGCGACGATGGCACGCACGGTGGCCGATCTGATGGTCGCGACGCTGAAGGCGTCCGGGGTGCGCCGCGTGTACGGGGTTCCCGGCGATTCGCTCAACGGGCTCACCGATGCGCTGCGCCGCGACGGCGGGATCACCTGGCAGCACGTGCGCCACGAGGAGGCCGCCGCGTTCGCCGCCGCGGGCGAGGCGGCCGTGACCGGCGAACTCGCGGTGTGTGCCGGCAGCTGCGGTCCGGGCAACCTGCACCTGATCAACGGCCTGTTCGACGCGAACCGCAGTCGCGTCCCCGTGCTGGCGATCGCCGCGCAGATCCCGCGCGACGAGATCGGCTCCGGCTACTTCCAGGAGACCCACCCACAGGAGCTGTTCCGCGAGTGCTCCGTCTACCGCGAGCTGGTCAGCGTCCCCAGCCAGTTGCCGCAGGTGCTCGCGACCGCGCTGCGCACCGCGCTGGCCCTGGGCGGCGTATCGGTCGTCGTGGTGCCCGGGGAGGTGTTCCTCGCCGACGCACCGGGCGACGCCCGGCCGCTGTCGATCCGCCCCGTGTCGCCACTGGTGCGGCCCGACGACACCGCGCTCGACGCCGCGGCGGCGGTGCTGAACGCCGCCGAACGGGTCACGATCCTCGCCGGGGCGGGCTGTGCCGGAGCACACGACCGACTGCTCGCCGTGGCCGGGGCGTTGCAGGCGCCGGTGGTGCACGCGTTCCGCGGCAAGGAGTTCGTCGAGTACGACAACCCGTACGACGTGGGCATGACGGGGCTGATCGGCTTCAGCTCCGGCTACCGGGCGATGGAGCACTGCGACGCGCTGCTCATGCTCGGCACCGACTTCCCCTACCGCCAGTTCTATCCCGAGGGCGTCCCAGTGGTGCAGGTGGACGTGCGCGGGGAGCAGATCGGCCGCCGGGTGGCCGTCGACGTGCCGCTCGTGGGCACGGTCCGCGACACCGTCGACGCCCTGCTGCCGAGGCTCACCGCCAAGGCGGACTCGGCGCACCTGGACCGGATGACCGCCCACTACCGGCGGGCCCGCGCCAGGCTCGACCGGCTCGCCGAGGCGAACGCCGACGACTCGCCGCTGCACCCGCAGCACGTCACCGCCGTCATCGACCGGCTCGCCGCCGACGACGCGATCTTCACCGCCGACGTCGGCACACCCTGTATCTGGGCCGCCCGCTACCTGCACATGAACGGCCGGCGCCGGCTCATCGGCTCGTTCAACCACGGGTCCATGGCCAACGCCCTGCCGCAGGCCATCGGCGCGCAGGCCGAACACCCCGCCCGCCAGGTCGTCTCGCTGTCCGGCGACGGCGGCCTGGCCATGCTGCTCGGCGAGCTGATCACGCTGCGCCAGATGCGGCTGCCGGTGAAGGTGGTGGTGTTCAACAACGGCGCGCTGTCGTTCGTCGAGCTGGAGATGAAGGCCGCGGGCTTCGTCACCTTCGCCACCGACCTGGACAACCCCGACTTCGCCGCGATGGCCGAGGCGGCCGGGCTGTTCGGGGCCCGCGTCGACAAGGCGGGCGACCTGGAGGACGCCGTGCGGGCCGCGTTCGCCCATCCCGGCCCGGCGCTGCTCGACGTGCGCACCGCGCGACACGAGCTGTCCCTGCCGCCCAAGCTCACCCTCGGCCAGATCAAGGGCTTCACGCTGTACGCCACCAGGACCATCCTGTCCGGGCGCGGCTCCGAGATCGTCGAACTGGCCAAGACGAACCTGCGCGACCTCGACGCCGAATAACCAGCCGCTGACCTGCCCGACAACCCGGACACAACCCCGTCACAACCCCGGCCGCGAACGCTGTGCCCAGCGGCCGGGACCACCGGCCCGTTCCCGGCACAGCAGCCGCGAGGCCCGTCCGGCCCGCGGCGGAACGGAGTCCCCCATGCAGACCACTTCCCTCCTGCGCAGGCTCGGCGCGTTCGGCGCGCTGACCGGCGTCGCGCTCGCGGCGGGCCTCGCCGTCGGCACCCCGGCGCAGGCGGCCACCACGCTGAAGGTCGCGACCGTCATCTGCAACGAGGAGACCGACGAGATCGGCGACGACAGCCCGTACTTCCTGGTCTTCGCGGCCAGCACGACCAACCCCGGTGCGACGGCCTTCGGCAAGTGGGGCCCCGGCGGCTGGGACGACGAGATCGCCAGCGGCGACTCCTACAGCCCGAACGCGTCCATCGCCGGCGGCGTGAGCAACAGCACCTGGCGGCTCATCTCGCTGATGGTCGAGGAGGACTACGACAACGATCTCACCGCCGGTGAGATCGCCTGGATCGGCAACAACATGTACAACCAGTACCAGATCTCGTTCTGGAAGCCGGCCAGCACGATGATCTCGGAGATGCGGGCCACGCTGCGCAACACGACCGCCATGTACCTGTCCAACGACGACATGGTCGCCACGGCCAGCAGCAGCATCGGCAGCTGGGCTTACTACGTCGGCGACGGCGGCTCCTACCAGGTCAGGTACACCCTGCCCTGATCCGTGCACCGTGCCGGTGGCAGCCCGAAGGCGGCCACCGGCACGTCGTGTGCTCAGAGTTCGTCGAGGCTGACCTCAACCATCCGGCCGTCTGGTCCCATCCGGAACAGCCGCGGCGGCCCCATCGACGCGCTGATCTGTGCGTACATGGCCTCCCGGGCGGCCTGCTCGGCCCCGGTGGGATCGGTGACCTGGAAGCCGTACATGGGCACGGACTCCGCTTCGAGTTCGTCCGGTTGCGGGTACCCTTCGAGGACGAAGCCGAACAGCTCACGCAGCGCCTCCTCGCCGAGTTCGAGCGGGTGGAACGGCAGCGGGTATGGCTCCTCGTCCTCGTCCGACCAGGGTTCGACCGGGTGCTCGCCGGCCCAGTACGGCAGTTCGAACGCGTACGGCTCGCCGATGTTCTCCATGATGCCGCTGTCCGGCGACAGGCTCAGCGACCGGATCAGCCGGCCGTCCTCCCAGACCGCGAAGCAGAGCCAGTCGACGACGGAGTGCATGCCGTGCATGACGATCCGCCGGCCCGCACCCAGGGCGAGCAGGTGTTCGGGTAGTTCCGAGGGGCGGTCGAGGACGAACCGCCGGTCGCAGAAGATCTCCGCACCGGGCAGCACGGCGACATTGGTGACGTCGTCCGACGGGTTGGTGTCGTCGAGGGTGGTCTCCGCGTCGAACTCGACCCGATACCCGGGGTGGACCCGGCGCACCGCCTCCTGCGCCTCGGCGCGGCGGGTTGTCGCCGCGCCCCGCAAGGCCGCACGGAGATCTCCGTCGGCGAACGCCAGCAACGCGGTCTTCGCACCCATCACCACTCCCAGTAATCCACCGGACCGAGGTCACGCACACTACGGCGCGGGTCCGACGACAAGCGGTGGCGCCGGGCGGCACGGCAACGGCCGCTCCAGATCGTTGCCGTGCCTGCTCGGAACGTCAGCGTGACGCGGCCACCCGTACCGGGTGCTCGGCCAGCTCCACCCGGACGGCGGCACCCGGACCGAGGCCCGCGGCCCGGCGGGTTGCCAGGTCGGCCTTGACCCCGACCCCGCCCGGCAGCTCCACGAACAGCCGGGTGGTCGGCCCCAGGAACGACACCGTCACGACCCGGGCCGCCCCGTCGGCGTCGGCGCTGACGTGTACGTCCTCCGGCCGGATCAGCACGTCCACCGTGTTCTCGGCGGGGACGTCGCCGAGCACCGGCAGCCGCTGCCCCGCCACCTCCACGCGGCCCTCGCCGGTGAGCCGGCCCGGCACGCGGTTCATGGTGCCGACGAACTCGGCCACGAACGCCGTCGCCGGGTGGTGGTACAGCTCGACCGGTGTCGCGCACTGCTCCAGCCGTCCGTCGCGCAGCACCGCGACCCGGTCGGCCATGGACAGCGCCTCCTCCTGGTCGTGCGTCACGAAGATCGTGGTGATGCCGAGGTTCTTCTGCAGCCGGGAGATCTCCTCCCGCAGGGTGAGCCGCACCTGCGCATCGAGCGCCGACAGCGGCTCGTCGAGCAGCAGCACCCGGGGTTGCAGCGCCAGCGCCCGCGCGAGGGCGACCCGCTGCTGCTGTCCGCCGGAGAGCTGGTGCGGATACCGGTCGCCCTGGGTGGGCAGGCCGACCATCGCGAGCAGCTCATCGGCGCGGGCCCGGCGGGTCGCCGCGTCGACCTTGCGGATGCGCGGCCCGAACGCGACGTTGTCACGCGCGGTCAGGTTCGGGAACAGGCTGTACGACTGGAACACCATGCCCGCGTCACGCTTGTTGGCGGGCACCCCGACGATGTCGGCCCCGTCGACGAGCACCTGCCCCGAGTCGGGGTGGTCGAATCCGGCGACCATGCGCAGCGCGGTCGTCTTGCCGCAGCCCGACGGCCCGAGCAGCGCCAGCAGCTCCCCGGGCGCGATGGTCAGGTCGAGCCCGTCCAGCGCCACGGTGCTGCCGAACGTCCGCCGCAGGGCGCGGAACTCGACGCCCGCCCCCGAACTCTTCGCCGACATGGTCATCGTTGTTCCTCGTTCTTGGTGGTCCGGGTGCCCGCACTCGACAGGGCGAGCAGCAGCAACCAGGTGATCAGGAGGCTGAGCAGCGACACCGCGACGGACAGCCGCGCCTCGCTGCCGCTGACCTTGACGATCCACACCGGGAACGTCTCGAAGGTCAGGATCCGGGCGATGGTGTACTCGCCCAGCACCAGCGCCAGCGTCAGGAACGCGGCCCCGGCCAGCGAGCTGCGCAGGTTGGGCAGCAGCACGCGGACGAGCACCTGCCACCAGCTCGCCCCGCAGTTGCGGGCGGCCTCGGTCAGCGTCGGCACGTCGATCGCGCGCAGGCCCGAGTCGAGGGAACGGAAGACGAACGGCAGCGCCAGCACCGTGTACGACAGCACGAGCGCGAGCGGGAAACGTTCGTCCTGCACGGCGAGGAACGTCTGGTACAGCGGGGTGCGGGAGAGCCGTTCGGGGCCGAGTTGCAGGATGGAGCCGATCCCGGCGACGAACGCGATGGGCGGCACGACCAGCGGCAGGGTGCACAGCACCTCGATGACCGTGCCGAGCCGGCCGGGTCGCAGCCGCACTGCGACCATCGCGGGCACCACCAGTGCCAGCACCAGCACGATCGTGGCGACGGCGAGCAGCAGCGACAGCCCGAGCCCGTCCAGGAAGCCGGGCGCGCCGAGGATCTGGGTGTACGCCTGCCCGGTCAGGCCCTGCCCCGGCACGTCCACGGTGAACACGAACGACGCGATCAGCGGCGCGGCGAAGTAGAGCCCGGCCAGGGCCAGGACGGCGCCGTGCCAGGCGCGGGCGCGGCGGGTCAGCGCAGCCATCGGGCGCTCCGTCGTTGCAGGGGCAGGTAGATCGCCATGACCAGCCCGGCCACGACCACCATGTCCAGGGCCAGCGCGGAGGCGACGCCCTCCTGCCCGATCAGCACGTTGCCCGACAGCGCGTCGGCGATCTGCAGGGTGACCAGGGGCAGCACGCTGCCGACCATGGCCGCGGCGGTGGCGTACGCGGCGAAGGCGGTGCCGAACAGCAGCACGAAGCCGCCGAGCAGCGACGGGCCCAGCACGGGCAGGCCGATCAGCCGCCAGAACTGCCAGCCGGTGGCGCCGCAGTTGGCGGCGGCCTCGCGCCACTGGGGGCGCAGCCCGTCCAGTGCGGGCGAGATGACCAGCACCATCAGCGGGATGAGGAAGTACAGGTAGACCACGGCAAGCCCGGCGGGGGTGTAGAGGCTCCACCCGGCCTCGGTCAGGTGCAGCAGTTCGGTCATCACGCCGGAGATGCCCAGGGTGGCGATGAACGCGAAGGCGAGCGGCACGCCGCCGAAGTTGGCCAGCACGCCGGAGGCGGTGACGACGAGGTTGCGCAGGCCGGGCAGCCGGCTGGCGACGACGGCCTGGGCGAGCAGCGTGCCGAGCACCACGCCGAGCGCGGCGGTGACCAGCGACAGCTTGATGCTGCTGGTGAGCGCGTCGAGGTAGGCGCCCTGCACGGAGCGGGTCAGGTTGTCGGCGGTCAGCGTGGTCGTGCCGGTGGCGCGGTCGGTGACGGTGACCGCACCGACCAAGACCGCGATCATCGGCAGTCCGAAGAAGACGGTGACGAAGGCCAGCAGCGGCAGCGCGGCCAGGGTGGCCGGGCCGCGGCGTGGGCGGGCCCCCGCCCGGCCGGACGCCGTGGGGGCGGCGTCCGGCACGGGCGGGGACACGGTGGTGACGGCGGTCGGCATCGGTCAGCCGGCCAGGGCCTTGGCCCAGTTGGCGACCAGGTCGGCCTTGGCCTTGTCGTTCTGCGCGGGGGTCGGGAAGCTCGGCTCGCCCTCGACCTTCGGCAGCGCGGACACCAGGTCGGCCTGCGCCGTACCGTCGGTGATCATGCCGGGCAGCAGGACGGGGCGGGCGAAACCCTTCAGCCACAGGTTCTGGCCCTCGGCGCTGTAGAGGAACTCCTGCCACAGCCGCGCGGCGGCGGGGTGCGGCGCGTCGAGGTTGACGGCCTGCGCGTAGAAGTTGGCGTACTTGCCGTCGGCGGGGATGGCGACCTTCCAGTCGATGCCCTTGGCGGCGAACTGCTTGGCGTAGCCGGCGTTGAGGTAGTCCCAGTCCAGGCTGATCGGGGTCTCGCCCTTCTCGACCGTGGCCGGGGTGGACTCCACCGGGATGAAGTTGCCGGACTTGTTCAGCGCGGCGAAGAAGTCGATGCCGGGCTGGATGTCGTCGAAGCTGCCGCCGTTGGCCAGCGACGCGGCGTACACCGCGGCGATCGCCGCCCCCGCCTTGGTCGGGTTGCCGTTGAGGGCGACCTTGCCCTTGTACTCGGGCTTCTTCAGGTCGGCGAAGGTCTGCGGGCAGACCGCGACGCGCTTGGCGTCGCAGCCGATCGACACGTAGCCGCCGTAGTCGTTGAACCAGCGGCCTTCGGCGTCCTTCTGCGAGGCCGGGATCTTGTCCCACGCGGCGACCTTGTACGGCGCGAACAGGCCCTCCTGCGCGCCGCTGATGGCGAACGCGACACCGAGGTCGAGCACGTCGGGGGCCCGGTCCTGGCCCTTGAGGGTCTTCACCGCGGTGATCTCGTCGGCGCTGGAGCCGTCGGGGTTGTCACTGTTGACCTTGATGCCGTACTTCTTGCTGAAGGCCTCGATGACCTCGCCGTAGTTGGCCCAGTCCGGCGGCAGCGCGATGACGTTGAGCTGGCCCTCCTTCTTGGCGGCGGCGATCAGTCCGTCCATGCCGCCGAAGTCGGCGACCGAGGTGGCCTTGTCGGCGGCGACCCCGGAGGCGGTGGCCGGGGCCTCCTCCTTCGCACCGCACGCGGCGGCGGCCAGGGCCGTGGTCAAGGAAAGCGCCAGCACGGCGGCCAGGCGGCCGGTCCGGCGTGAGAGAGCGGGGTACATCTGCGGGTCTCCCGGGTGGGTCGGATCTGCAAGCGCACCCAGTAGGCACGGCGGGGATGTCGGCGAACTGAACTGCGTGACATCATTCGGCCGCGCCGGCCTGAACAAGGCAGGCGACGAGCCTGGAACGTGTGCCACGTCACCGGACCGGATTCCGGCTCGTGGTCGGCCTGCGGGCCGGACCGGGCCGACGCCCACGGCACTGGCATGATCGCGCCCGTGACGACACGCGTAGCCCTCATCACCGGCAGCTCTCGCGGACTCGGCCGGGTCATCGCCCGGCGGCTGGCCCGCGACGGCATGGCGGTGGCCGTCAACGGCCGGCAGGAGAAACCGCTGGCCGAGCTGGTCGACGAGATCCGCGCCGAGGGCGGCACCGCCGCCGCCTTCCCCGCCGACGTCACCGACGAGCAGGACGTCGCCCGGCTGGCCGATACGATCGCCGCGCGGCTGGGCCCGGTGGACGTGCTGGTGCTCAACGCGACCGGCCCGCAGCCCGAAGGCTTGATCGGCGACGCGGACCGCGCCGCGTTCGAGGCGCAGCTGGCCTTCTTCGTGCACAGCCCGGTGCTGCTCGGGCGGGCGCTGACGCCGGGCATGATCGCGCGCGGCTTCGGCCGGATCGTGCACCTCGACTCGGAGGTGGCCGACCGGCCGCAGCCGGGCTGGTCGGCGTACGCCACCGCGAAGAACGCCCAGATCGGCCTGGCCCGCGCCTGGGCGCGCGAGCTGGCCCCGCACGGCATCACGGTGAACAGCGTCGCGCCCGCCTGGATCCCGGTCGAGCGGCACGCCGGCTCCACCGTGGACGGCTACCTGGCCACGGTGCCCGCCGGGCGGATGGGCACCCCGGAGGACATCGCGCACGTGGTCAGCTTCCTGGCCTCCGAGGGAGCAGGCTTCGTCACCGGGCAGCGCATCGTCGTGGACGGCGGCCGCAGCCTGCACGCCTGACCGCCGCCCGATCCCGCGTTGGCGCTCCGCTCGACCTGGTTTGTCATAAAATCGGGTGATGTGCCGACCCGCGCGAGGGGGGTGAGATGGCTGCCACGGAACCGGCGTACGAGGTGGAGCTGTCGTGCGCGGTCAACGGGGAGCCGGTGCACGTGCGCGTGGACACCCGGGAGTCGCTGCTCGACCTGCTGCGCGAGCGGCTCGGCGTGACCGGCCCGAAGAAGGGCTGCGACCACGGCCAGTGCGGCGCGTGCACGGTGCACCTCGACGGCCGCCGGGTGGTGTCCTGCCTGACCCCCGCCGTGCAGGTGGCGGGCGCGGACGTGACCACGGTCGAGGGCCTGGCCGGCCCCGACGGCGAGCTGCACCCGCTGCAGCAGGCGTTCATCGACCACGACGCGCTGCAGTGCGGCTACTGCACTCCCGGCCAGATCATGTCCGGCCTGGCCTGCCTGGCCGAGGGCCATGCGGGCGACGACGACCAGGTGCGCGAGTACATGAGCGGCAACCTGTGCCGGTGCGGGGCGTACGCGGGCATCGTCGCGGCCGTACGCGCCGTCGCCGAGCAGCAGGGGCGCTGAGGCGTGCGCCCGTTCGCGTACACCGCAGCCGCGACCGCGGCCGAAGCCGTCGACGCGCTCGCGGCGGCAGGCCCGCAGGCCCGGCTGCTCGCGGGCGGCACCACGCTGTACGACCTGATGAAACTGGAGATCGAGACCCCGCCGACGGTCGTGGACGTGCACCGGGTCGCCGACCTGGCTGGCTTCGACACCTCCGGCGAGCGCGAACTGGTGTTCGGCGCGGGCGCGCGCATGGCCGACGTCGCCGAGGACGGCCGGCTGCGCCGCGACTACCCGGCCCTGACCGAGTCGCTGTGGCGCGCCGCGTCGCAGCAGCTGCGCAACATGGCCACCCTCGGCGGCAACCTGCTGCAGCGCACCCGCTGCCCGTACTTCCGCGGCGGGGAGCCGTTCGCGTGCAACAAGCGCAGCCCCGGCAGCGGCTGCGCCGCCCAGGAGGGTCTCGACCGCTCGCACGCCCTGTTCGGCGGCAGCGAGTCGTGCATCGCGGTGTACCCGGGCGACTGGGCCACCGCGCTGATCGCGTTCGACGCCGAGGTGGACGTGCTCGGGCCGGGCGGCGCACGCAGCCTGCCGCTGGCGCGGCTGCACCGCGAACCCGGGGACACCCCGCAGCTCGAACACACCCTGGAACCGGGCGAGCTGATCACCCGGATCCGGGTGCCGGTCACCCCGGCGGGCCGCGGCTCGGCCTATCTGAAGATCCGCGACCGCGAGTCGTACGCGTTCGCGCTGGTCTCGGCGGCCGTCGCGCTGACCCTGGACGACGACGGCCGGGTCGGCGACTGCCGCATCGCCGTCGGCGGCGTGGCCACCCGCCCGTGGCGGGTCCCCGCGGCCGAGCAGGCGCTGCGCGGGCAGCCGATCACCGAGGCGAGCGCCCGCGAGGCAGGCGAGGCCGCGTTCGCCGACGCGCGTCCGGGCCGCCACAACGCGTTCAAGATCGAGCTGGGTACCCGCACCGTCGCCGACGCGGTGCACCTGGCGGCGGGCAGGGCCGCCGGATGAGCCCGTTGCCCGCCGACCTCCCACCCGTGGACACCCGCCGCGTCGACGCCCGGGAGAAGGTCACCGGCGCCGCCCGGTACGCCACCGACCTGCTCCCCGACGACCTCGCGTACGCCGTGCCGGCCACCGCGACCGTCGGCCGCGGCCGCATCACCGAGCTAGACACCTCGGCCGCCGCCGCGATCCCCGGCGTCCTGCTCGTGCTCACCCACCTCGACCACCTCGACCTGCAGTCCCCAGGCTTCGTCATGGGCGGCGGCTACGGCGTGCAGAGCCTGCAACCGCTGCTCGACGACCAGATCGCCTACCGCGGCCAGACCATCGCGCTCGTCGTCGCCGAAACGCTGATCGCCGCCACCCAGGCCGCCAACCTGGTACGGGCCGTTTACGAGCCGGAGCCGTTCGCCGTCACTCTCGACTCCCCCGGCGTCGAGCGCCTGTCCCAGCCCGCGACCATCCCGCTGCCGTTCCTCGCCGACCTCGACGTCGGCGACGCCGAAAGCGCGTACGCCGCCGCCCCGGTGCGGGTCGACGCCGTCTACGACCAGCCGGCCCAGCACCAGAACCCGATGGAACTGATCGGCGCGACGGTCTGGTGGCACGGCGACAGCCTGGTCGTGCACGAGGGCACCCAGAACGCCGCCGCCATCCGCCACGGCCTGGCCCGACAGCTCGGCATCGACCCCGACCACGTCGAAGTGGTATCGCCGTACACCGGGGGCGGCTTCGGGCAGAAGAACTCGCTGCAGATCCACATCGCACCCCTGGCCGTGGCCGCGCGCCGGCTCGGCCGCCCGGTCAAACTCGTCGTGTCCCGCACCCAGCTGTTCCACCACACCAGCTTCCGGCCCGCGAGCCGACACCGGATCCGGCTCGGCGCCGACGAGCACGGCCGGATGCTCGCCGCGCTACACGACGTCGAGCACCAGACCTCCCGGTTCGACCTGTTCCCGCTGATGTACACCGAGACCACCGCACGCCTGTACGGCATCGGCGACTTCCGCGGCCGGCAGACCTTCGCCCGGATGGACACCCAGACGCCCGGCTTCATGCGCGCCCCGTTCGAGCACCCGGGCGTGTTCGCGTTCGAGTCCGCCGTCGACGAGCTCGCCTACGCCGCGCGCCGTGACCCGCTCGAATTCCGCCTCGCCAACGACACCACCGTCGACCCCGTCACCGGCGAGCCGTTCTCGTCCCGCCACCTGGCCCAGTGCCTGCGCCGCGGCGCCAAGCGCTTCGGCTGGAGCGCCCGGCAGCACCAACCTGCCAGCATGCGCGCCGACGACGGCTCCCTGGTCGGCTGGGGCGTCGCCGTCGGGGCGTACCCGGCCTCGATCGTGCCCTCTGCCGCGCACCTGGTCGCGACCGCCGACGGCCGGATCCGCGTCGAGGTCGACGGCCACGAGATGGGCCAGGGCATCCGGTCCTCCATCGCCCTCCTCGTCGCCGAGAACCTCGGCATCGACGTACGCCACGTCGACATCGTCGTCGGCGACACCCGCGTCGCCACCCAGCACCTCACCGCCGGATCGTGGGGCACCGCCTCCACCCTCGGCGCGGTCCACGCGGCACTGCGCGAGCTGCGCAAACAGCTCGGCGCGGAGATCAACGGCCCGGTGGACGTGACGGCCGCCGTCGCCGCGACCGGCGGCGACCACGTCGAGGTCCGCGCCGAGACGCTCGGACCCGGGCAGACCGAGCAGGACGCCGAGCACGCCCGGCAGGGCCTGGTCGCCCTCTCCGGGCCGGAGTTCACCGGATACAGCTCGTTCAGCTGGATCGCCCACTTCGTCGAGGTGCATGTCGAACCGACGACCTGCCGCATCCGGGTGCCCCGCGTCGTCAGCGTCGCCGACTGCGGCCGGGTGGCCAGCCCCGTCACCGCCGCCAGCCAGGTGCGCGGCGGCATCGTCTGGGGCATCGGCGCGAGCCTGCGCGAAGCCGGCGAGGTGGACCCGCGCTACGGCGGCTGGCTCAACGCCAGCCTGGAGGAGTACTCGGTGCCGGTCAACGCCGACATCGGCACCCTCGACGTCGACTTCATCGGCGAACCCGACCTTCGTTTCCACCCCGTCGGGGTCAAGGGCCTCGGCGAGGTCAGCATGGTCGGCGTCGCCGCGGCGGTCGCCAACGCCGTCTACCACGCCACCGGCGTACGCCACCGCCGCCTGCCGATCCGCATCGAGGACGTGCTCGCCGGGTCCACCGGGTCGTCTCGCTGATCGCTCCGGCTGACCGGCTGACCGGCTGACCGGCTGACCGGCTCCGGGCGAAGATCGCTGTCTCGGGTCATGATCTGCGGTCGGACCGCAGTCTCTGTCCCGAGACAGCGATCATCGCCTGTGCGGCGGCTGGGAAGGCTGGACGTCGGCTGGGGAGAAATCGCTCGTCGCCGGTCAATTCCGGCAGGGTCATGCCGTTCTGCCAGGAGGGCTGGAGGTTCTGTCGGCGATTCGTCGAGCCAGGCGCGGCAGCGTCGGAGACTCACCGATCGCAAGGAGACGAGCTCCCATGATGAAGTTCTCGAAGAAGACCCTGGTCACGGTCGGCGCCGCAGGAGTACTGGCGCTCGGCATCGCGGCGCCCGCCGCCGCGTGGGCCGCCGACGGCAGCGGGTCCGCGTCCACCGGGACCACCGCGCAGGGCAAGGACAAGAACGACCAGCGAGCCGAGCATCAGCAGAAGCTGGCCGAGGCGCTCGCGAAGGAACTCGGCATCGACCAGGCGAAGGTCTCCGCCGCGCTGGAGAAGGTGCAGTCCCAGCTGCGCCCCGACGGCAAGAACGGCAAGGGCGAGAGCCGGGACGGCAAGTCCGCCGACCGGACCGCGCAGCTCAAGGAGCGGCTCGCCGCGGCGGTCAAGGCCGGCAAGCTGACCCAGGCCGAAGCCGACGCGATCACCAAGGCGACCGAGGCGGGTGTCCTCGGCGGCCACGGCCACTCACCGGACCGTACCTCCTCCAGCGAGTCCGGCAAGTGACCCCGCGGGCGGCGTCCGGTGAGGGGGATACTCGGGACGCCGCCCGCAGCGGCATCCCGATCAAGGCTGTGAGCACGGCGTGAGCGAACCGGCTCATGCCCCGCTAACGGGGCATGCGATGAGCTGTCCCCTGATGGCACGCGTACTGCTGATAGACGACCACCGCCCCGCCCGCGAAGGCCTGCGCCTGGCGCTGACCCGACACGGCCACATCGTCGAGACCGCGGACAGCGGCGAGCTGGGCCTGGCCCGGCTGCGTACGTTCGCCGCCGAGGTGGTCGTGCTCGACCTCGCGCTGCCCGGCATGGACGGCTTCGACGTGTGCCGCCGGCTGCGGGCCGAAGGGGATCTGCCGATCATCGTGCTGACCGCCCGCGACGACGACATCGACGTGGTCGCGGCGCTGGAGGCGGGCGCGGACGACTACGTGATCCAGCCGGTGCACGCCCGGATCGTCGAGGCCCGCATCCGCGCGGTCCTCAGGCGGGCCCGTCGCGAGCCCGCGCGGCCGGTCGGCTCGGAGCGGCACGGGGCGCTGACCATCGACCGGGCCTCGCTCTGCGTCGGCAAGTCGGGGCGACGGGTCCGGCTCGCCCCGACCGAGATGCGGCTCCTGCTGACGCTGTCGGCCACGCCCGGCCACGTGCACAGCCGCCACCAGCTGCTCGAAGCCGTCTGGCAACACGACTTCCTCGGCGACTCCCGCCTGGTCGACGCCTGCGTGCAACGCCTGCGCGCCAAAATCGAGGACTCCCCCGCCCGGCCGGTCTATGTGCAGACCGTGCGCGGCTTCGGGTACCGCTTCGGCCCCGTGTAAAACATCACATCCACCGTCGATAGCCGCACGAACGACGATATTGCCTGCTCAGGTGGCATGCAGCACACCTTCACGAGGTGCTAGGGTCCCCGCACCGATCAAAGGGAGACCGTATGCGCCGGGTCGCATCAATCATGTGCGTGGCACTGGCCGGCATCGCGCTGACCGGCAGCCCGGCCGCAGCCGAGGTGGCGAGCGCCGACGTCGCGATCGAATTCGAGTCGGCCAACGTCACCCTGGCGACGGTGAACCCGGAGAGCGGCCTGTTCAAAGGCGACACCGGCATCGGCTACGTGACCGTCGTCGTACGGACCCACAACTACGGGCCGAACAACACCGAGAGCACCGCGGTCGTCAGGGAGATCACCGCGCCACCCGGCACGGTCTTCCGGCAGCTCGACGAGAAGTTCTATGCGCAGCGTCCTGGCCTGTGCACCATCGTCACTCCCCACACCCGCGTCCGCTGCAAGGTCGACGGCTCGATCTGGCTGGATACGTACAACGGCGGCAGCGGCGGTCACACGAGCACCCACTACTTCGTGCTGAAGAAGAAGTGCGTCTCCCCCGGCCGGTTCCGCCTGGACTACGCGGGCGACCCGAAGACCTCGAACAACTCGGCCTCGATCCCGCTGAAGATCCCCGGCGTCACCGCTGCCACCTGCGCCGGCGCCCAGCCGAAGCCGTCGCCGACGCGGGCCGCAGCCAGCCCGAAGCCGGCGGCTGCGGCAAGCCCGGCACCGACCACCCTCGCCGTTTCGCCGAGCCTGGCCAGTGCCTCACCGTCCATGGCGAGCCCGGCCGCAGCCGAGTCGACCGCTGAAGCCTCACCACCTGCGGTCGCCCTCGCGGCATCGGAGAGTTCCAGCCCGAGCAGCGCCATCGTGCTGGGTGTGCTCGGGGCGCTGGCCGGAGTAGGCCTCCTGGCAGGCTTCTGGTTCTACGCTCGCCGCAGGTCGGCCGCAACGCCGTGATCAGGTTGCCGTAGTGCGGGCGACCATCTCCGCCGCCCGCCGGGTGTGATCACCCGACGGGCGGCTTTGCCGCGTTCGCGTACTGCTGGTCATGGCCGGGGCGACGGCTCGGGAACAGGGGCAGTTCGAACAGCCACGACGCGCCCAGGCTGAGCAGCGCTCGATGGATCAGCAGGCAGAGCGCGATCACGACAGCCGACAGGACCGCCGGATAGCAGAGCGCCGCAATGATCTGACCGGTGAACCCGAGGGTGGAGATCGGATCGTGGAGTAGCTCGTGCAGCAGTGCCAGTACGGGCATGTGGATCACGTAGATCGGCAGGGTGCGGCGTCCCAGGGCGGCGAGCGGGCCGCCGACGGCGGGCACTCGGGTGAGACGGGCGGCGGCGGTGATACCGAAGGCCACCGCGATGAGGCCGACGGCGGGCCATACCCCGGGCCATCGTTGTGCGCCGGCAACGGCCATGGCGATCAGCGCGCCCGCATAGGCGAAGAAGGACCCCGTGAGTCGGCGGCCGGTCGCGGTGTCGGCCCATCGTTCGATGTGAGGTCGCAGGTAGACGCCGGCGAGGAAGAAGACCAGGTTCTGGTACAGGCCGCCGCGATCGCCCGGGGTGGCGAGCACGCCCGCCGCGGTGATCGCCGACAGGACGGCCGCGACGGTGAGCACCGCGGCGCGGGGCAGGCGGTGCAGGGCTTTGGCGATGACGAAGTAGACGGCGAGGGCGTACAGGTACCAGAGGTTCGACGGGGTGATGGTGAGCTGTTCGAGCAGCGCGAGGGCAGAGTCGGCGCGGGCCGTGGCGAAGCCGGGGGTGGTGCCGAGGATCGCGGTGTGGATCAGCAGCCAGGCGGTGTAGAGGTAGAGGAACTTGGCGATGCGGGATCGGGCGGTCTGTCGCCAGGTCCGGGCCAGGGCGGTGGTCGCGAAGACGCCGGAGATGGTGAAGAACAGCGGCATCCGCAGTGGGAGCAGTTGCTCGCCCAGGGTGCCCCAGGCACCGGGCAGCGGGATGCCGATGTGCCAGTCGACCTGCAGGTAGTCCTTCATGACCACGTGCCACAGCACGACGAGGACGATGCAGGCGCCCTTGGCGGTGTCCGCCCACAACGCACGTGGGCGAGACCCTGGGACCGTATCGGTGACCGGCGAGATGAGTTCTGTTCGCACATGCCGAAACTGCCGAGCCGATGTCTGCGCCCATCGCGCATCACGTCACAAGACCGTCACAAGACGGGACGGTGGGTCAGCAAAGGTAGGCTCCCTCATCCCCCGGCACTGGGTTAAGACAGCCGAGCTCTTGAGGGAAGATGTAGGCGTGTTGTGGCCCGAAGCGGTCCGCCGCTCGGTGAAGCTCGGTGCGGATCGGGAAATGATCGCGGTGTACCCGCGCCGCCTGGACCTGCCCCGGTCGCTGTTCGGCGACCTCATCGGCTCCGCCACCCGCCGACTGTGGTTCGGCGGGTACACCTCCTACTTCGTCTGGCTCGATGTCGAGGGCGCAGGCCAGGTGCTGGCGAACAAGACCACGTCCGGCGCCGACGTACGATTCCTCCTCGGCGACCCGGAAAGCGTCGTCACCCGGCACCGCGAAGAGATCGAAGCCACTCCCCTGACGATCTCCACCCGCATCGCCATGACCCGAGCCGAGCTGACCAAGCACGAAATGGGAGCAGCCGTCCGGCTCTCCGACCGCCACATCGCGATGTCGGTATGGGTTTTCGACGACGACATGCTCGTCTCGGCGCACATCGGCGACGGCCTGGGACAGGACTCCGTCACCATGCACCTGCGCCGACGCCAGACTGGCGGCGCATTCGACCGCTACGCCGACCACTTCGAGCAACTCTGGACCGTCGCACACGCCGAATGACCCAGGTTCCACAGCCACGCTCGTACCCGGTCACAAAAGCCGTTGACCTTGACGTTACGTCAACTTCTACCGTGGGCTCACCGACGAGATACGGGAGGCGCGGGCGATGGAGTGGTCGATCCAGGATGTGGCACGGCTGGCCGGAACGACGAGCCGGACCCTGCGCCACTACGGCGACCTGGGCCTGCTGACGCCCAGCAGGGTAGGCGGCAACGGTTACCGCTACTTCGACCAGGACTGCCTGGTACGCCTGCAGCGCATCCTGCTGCTCCGTGAACTCGGCCTAGGCCTCCCGGTCATCGCCGAAGTGATCAACGGGGCGCAGCGGGACACCGTGGCCGCCCTCCGCACCCACCTCGACCTGCTCGAACAGGAACGCGAGCGGATCGGCCGCCAGATCGAGTCGGTGAAGACCACGCTGCGCAAAACAGAGGAAGGCGAGCAGCTCATGGCAGAGGAAGTATTCGACGGCTTCGACCACACGCAGTACGAGCAGGAGGTGACGCAGCGCTGGGGCCGCGAGGCCTACGAGCAGGGCGACCGCTGGTGGCGCTCGCTCAGCGACGCCGAGAAGGCCACGTTCAAGCAGCAGCAGGTCAACATCGCGAAGGCCTTCGCAGCAGCACACCTGGCCGGTTTGGCCGCCGACGGCGACGTGGTGCAGGCGATCACTCGGCGTCATTACGACTGGCTGGCGATCTCCCCGAGCCCCACCAAGGGCCACTTCATCGCGCTGGGCGAGATGTACGTCGACGACCCGCGCTTCACCGACGCGTACGACCGGCACGGCGCCGGCACGGCGATCCTGGTCCGCGACGCGATGAAGGTCTTCGCCGAGCGGAACCTCGACGACTGACAAAGACGCCGCCTGGCGGGCCAGGGTCCAACCCTGGCCCGCCAGGCACAGCGTCAAACGCCGCCGTCGCGTTCGGTGTCGGCCCGGGTGAAGAACCAGGTCGGCAGGCGGGTGACTCCGGCGAAGGCGGCCGAGGCCGCGACCATGGCCGCGCCCAGTCCGAAATGCAACGGAACGTCGCACAAGTGGATCGCCACAAGCGCGACGACAAATCCCACCAGCGCGCCGCCGGCGGCCTGCCGATGATGCCGCACACGGGCGTTGAAGTACGGCAGCAACAGCCCGACCAGGACGAGCATCTGCCCGAAGCCGGTGTACCACTGCCATCGACCGTCGAACAACGACTGGATCCCGCTGACCAAAACAGTCATGACGAGGTACAGCAGAGCGGTCCGCACCAGCAGCGGGTGAAATCCGACCGTCCCGGAGGGCGTCCTGCCGGAGCCGGCGAGTACCGAACGAAACCGCGTCCCCCGCGGCGTTGGGTGCATTCGCGTGAGAGTAGCCGACGTCGGCCACCGGCGAAGGTGGTCAGGGCCACCGACGGTCTACGCGGCGGGGTAGGGTGCGTTCCCGCCCGCACAGCGATACCGGATAGGCACGCATACCTTGAACGAGCAGAGCAGCGACATCACAGCGGCGCGCCCGCCAAGGACTCGCCGCAGGATCTGGTACTTCGCGGCGTTCGCGGTGCTCGTCGCGGTGGGGGTCGTCGCGGCGGTGTACGCCGGCCAAAGGCCCCTGGGTGAAGAACTCGCGACGGGCACGGCGTCCGGCTGGTATGCCGCCAAGGATGTCGGCACGACGTTCACCGACGGCCTCAACATCATCACGGTGACTCCGCAGGCTCGCGGCCCGCTGCGCCTCATCTCGGCCAGGCCGCTCATGGACGACGGCAAGACCCTGCGGGTGGTGGGGGTCCTGGCGCGTGTCATCCCGCGCATGCTGCCGCCGAACTCCACGAGCGGCGGGCTTCAACAGTCCCCCGGCTTCCCTCCGACGCTGCCCGACGCGGCGGGCGGCGTACCCGTCGAAGGCCTTGTCGTGCAGCCACCCGAGCAGGGCGAAGACCTCTGGATCGAAATCCAGATCGGGTACGAGGTGATGGCACCCGGCCGCTCCACGCGCCACGGCGTCGAGCTGGTCTACGAGTACGAGGGCACCGAGCGCAAGGCGGTCATCCCCAGCTATCTCGCGATCTGCGCGCCCGCCACGGTCGCGTGCGACCCGGAGTACGACGAGTAGCCGCCGACCGCTTCAGTCGAGCGGCGGCAGGTCCACGGAGAGCACCCGGGCGCGCACCTGGAAACCGACGCTGTCGTACATCCTGCGGGCGGGGTTGCTGTCGGCGACCTCCAGCCCGAGCCGCGGCAGCCCCGCCGCGCGCGAACCGTGCATCGCGTGCACCAGCAGCGCACGACCGAGCCCCAGCCCCTGGGCCCGTGGCGCGACGCCCAGGTTGAGGATCCAGGCGCATTCGTCCTCGGTCCACGGCACCGGCCCCGCGCACAGCACGTGGCCGGCGCTGCGCCCGTCCGGTCCGACGACCCGCGCGCAGGCCTCGGCCAGCGGCGGCACCGGTTCACCGCGCTCGAACATGCCCCGGATCTCCTTGGTGTCGCTGTCCTGCCACCGGCCGTCGGGGTGCTCCGGCCCGTACGCGGCGGCGAGTCCCTCGGCCAGGTCGTCGTCCCAGCCGCCCTCCCGCAGCGACCAGCCCTCGGGCAGAGCCGGAAGAGGCGGGAGCACGGCGAGGTCGTGGCGCATGTCGGTGGCGGCCCGGCGCAGCCGCAGCCCGCCGTCGACCAGCGCACGGGCCAGCGCGTCGTCGGGTGTGGTCAGGCGGCGTCCGGCCAGGTCACGGCGGGCCTGCGCGGCGACCTGCGCGAGGTCCGCGCCGGGCAGGGGCCGCACCCGCTCCGCGAGCAGCGTGCCGTCGTCGTCGCGCAGGCTCAGCTGGGCGAGCGGGGTGCCGTCGTCGGCGTGCAGCAGGGTGGCGTCGGGCTCGGTGCGCAGTGGCATCCGGGCACCCTATCCGGTTGATCTTCAGCGGTGCAGCTCAGTTTCGGCTGTCGGGGGTCGTCAGCCAGGCGCGGATGCCGTCGAAGGCGGTCGGGCCGTTGTCGGCGACGACGTCGCGGGCGAGGTCGGCGACGGTCGTCTCGCGCAGTGCGGCGCGCCAGGCGCGGTCGGCGACGCCCATGGCGCGCGAGATCGGGCAGGGCTTGGTGCAGGCTTCGGCGGGGGTGGCGAGCGGTCCGCGCTGGCGGATCTCGGTGCACAGGAAGGTGGGCTGCGCGCCGTCGACCGCTTCGACGATGTCGAGCAGCGTGATGTCCTCTGGTGCCCTGGTCAGGACATATCCGCCCGATTTGCCCTGGACCGACCGCACCAGACCGGCCCGCGAAAGTCCCTGGAGCTGCTTCGCTAGATACGTGCCGGACACGTCGTGCAGCTCGGCCAGGCGCGCGGCGGGCACCGGGCGGTCTGCGGCGGTGAGCACCACGCAGCAGTGCAGGGCCCATTCGACGCCTGAGGACAATTTCACAACTCCCAGTGTACTTGACCCGGACACGTTTTATCCGAGTAGAGTCTCGGACAAGAATCATCCGAGTTTGCGAACGGAGCATCACCATGAAGATCGTCATCATCGGCGGCACCGGCCTCATCGGCAGCAAGGTGGCCGAGCGGCTGCGCGCACAAGGTCACGACGTGTTCGCCGCCTCGCCCAGCAGCGGCGTGGACACCATCACCGGCGCCGGCCTGGACGATGCGCTCAAGGGCGCGGACGTGGTCGTCGACGTGGCCAACGGGCCGAACTTCGAGGACAACGCGATCATGGAGTTCTTCCGGACCTCCACCGGCAACGTGATGGCCGCCGAGAAGGCCGCCGGGGTCGGGCAGCACGTGGCGCTGTCGATCGTCGGCGCGGACCGCATCCCGGACAGCGGCTACATGCGCGCGAAGGTCGCCCAGGAGGAGCTGGTCAAGGCCGCGGGCGTGCCGTACACCATCGTGCGGGCGACCCAGTTCTTCGAGTTCACCAGCGCGATCGCGCACGGCGGCAGCCGCGGCGAGGCGATCCACCTGCCCTCGGCGATGATGCAGTCGATCGCGGCCGACGACGTCGCCGCCGCCGTGGCCGACGCCGCGATGGCCGCCCCGGCCAACGGCACGTACGACATCGCCGGGCCGGACAAGATCCGCCAGGATGACATGGTGCGCCAGATGCTGGCCGCCGACGGCGACGCGCGCGAGGTGATCACCGACCCCTCGGCGACCTACTTCGGCGCGGCCGTGACCGACACGTCCCTGGTGCCGCTCGGCGACGCCCGCATTGGAAAGATCAACTACGCGGACTGGCTGGCCGCCCGCCCCGCCGCCTGAGAGCCCGCGCCGTGCGCACGCCGGTCCACCGGGCGTGCGCACGGTTGAGCCCGGACGACCTGGACTGGACCGTGGTCGGCCCCGCGGACGGTCAGCGGCTCACCGCTGCGGCGCAGCCCGGCGGGACGACGCT